>CAKSVK010000011.1 GCA_934502905.1 uncultured Chitinophagaceae bacterium | reverse complement strand
GCAGTTGTTAATAAACAAGAATTATATGTGAAAAAAACAGCATGACTCTATTTGTTTTTGTCATAGAAATCAATGGCAAGGCACTGGTACCAAAGCCTGAACACCTGCACCAAAGCTGATCACCCTACCACCGCTTGTCATGCCGAAGTATGAGGCATCTGGCTCGATTACAAGGGCTGCGCTTTTGCCGGAACCGAAGCCCCATAATGTTATAAGTTTCTTAAAAGGAAACACCGATCGGTTTTTCACCGTTTTATTAAAGAACTTGATAGCAGAATATTTATTCTTCTCTATTTGCTGATCATACCTTAACTGTTTATAATGATAAAGAGCTACCTGAAAATTGCATGGCGGAATTTGCTGAAGCATATAACTTTCTCTGCTATTAATATACTTGGTCTGTCTATTGGTATTGCGGCTTGTATGATCATCTTTCTGTATGTGCACTTTGAGTCAACCTATGACCGGTATAATGTAAATGCAGACCGGATCGCCAGGATAACTTCTACAGTTAAGACGCCTGGATCTGATATCGTGCTGGCTGCCAGCCCGGGTGCATTGGCAGATGCCTTAAAGCAAAGCTTTCCTGAAGTGGAGACGGCTGTTCGTTTAGATCACGCGCCTCAATCAGTGAGGTCGAATAACGAAGTTTTTAAGGAAGAAGAATTTTATAAAACGGACGCAGATATATTTTCCGTTTTCAGCTTTGAATTCATAGAAGGAGGTCCAACCGCCCTGCAACAACCCCGGTCTGTTGTGCTTACCCGGTCCATCGCTCAAAAGTATTTTGGCAAAGAACCTGCTTTGGGAAAAACCCTGGTATGTGGTGGAGAGCCGTTATTGGTAACCGGTGTTGTAAAAGACCGCCCTGCCAATTCTGATATCCGTATAGATGCCTTGCTGTCTGCCGATCTTTCTGCAACTGCTGTCTGGGATGATTTTGATCTGTATGTGTATGTGCTGCTTAAGCAGGGAGCGGATCTGAAAAGTGTTGAACAGCGGCTTGGAGCGCTGGCTGAGAAAAATATTGATCCTTTGCTGAATACAGATGGCGCCGCCGGTTATAGCGCCAAGCTGGAAATAGAACCGTTACCGGATATACATTTCAGCCAGGGAAAGCTAATGGATACACCAAAAGGAAGCAGGCAGTCGAACTACATATTTGCTGTTCTGGCGGTTTTTATATTGGTAATTGCCATATTGAATTATATCAACCTGAGCACGGCAAGATCATTTGAGCGGGCAAAGGAAGTGGGCATACGCAAAGTGAGCGGTGCAGATAAATTTCAGTTGATCCGCCAGTTTTTATTTGAGTCTTTTTTATTGGTCACCATTGCTTTATTAATATCGGTGATATTGGTGCAGGTGAGTGTGCCGGTATTGAATACGCTGTTGCAAACCCGGCTCACTATTGATCCGCTGACGGCGCTTGCCATTACAGGCATCATTTTTATAGTAACGATTTTACTCGCAGGGTTATATCCTGCTTTTGTGCTGTCCGGCTTTAACCCTGTACGTGTATTGAAAGGAAGCTGGAGATTTAGCCTCAAAGGTATCTGGCTGCGCAAAGCCATTACAATTGCACAGTTTACCATCGCGGCAGCGTTGATTGTAGGTACCATCGTCATACACCAGCAGATGAAGTTCATCCGGGAGCAGGACCTGGGTTTTTCAAAGGACCAGTTGCTTAATGTATTTCTCCCCCGTGACTCTGTGTACCAAAGCGCCGTCACCGCATTTCAAAACGATCTTCGCCAGCAAAGCACTGTTAAAGGCGTGACCGTTGGGTATGGAATGGCAGATGCTACCCTGGCAAGCACCTACACTTCGTTTGAAGGGGAAAAAAGAGAAACGATGTGTACTTATTATGTTATTGATGACCAGTTTCTGCCGGTATTTCAAATGCATTTGCGGGAAGGACGGAATTTATCAGACAGCATTACCACTGATAAGAAGGAAGCATTTCTGGTGAATGAAGCGTTCCTGGAAACGATGGGCTGGCAGTCGGGTGTTGGAAAAGATATCGAGGGGTTTTGGCACAAAGGCAAGATCGTTGGTGTCGTTAAGGACTTCTACTTTAAATCTTTGCATAACAGGATTGAACCGCTGGTGATGGTATGGAATACTTTCCCGGCTAATACCACTACCGTAAAAATACATCCTGCAGATATCGGTATAGTAGAAAGCATATTTAAAAAGAACTTTCCGGTTATACCATTTGACTATGCATTTGTAGATGACGCGGTAAATAAGCAATATGTACAGGATAATATTACCATGTCGTTGTTCAACCGGTTCACCGTGCTTGCCATTTTTATTTCCTGTCTCGGTTTATATGGGCTGGCAAGCCTGGTCATGGCGCAACGTATCAAAGAAGTGTCTATACGCAAAGTATTGGGCGCTACCATGCATCAGTTGCTGATGTTGCTGTCAAAGGATTATATAAAGCTGCTTGCATGGGCGATGCTTATTGCGCTGCCGGTAGCGGGTTACCTGATGCATCACTGGCTGTTATCGTATGCATATCGTATTCAATTGAGCTGGTGGATGTTTGTGATGCCAATGGTATTTCTCCTGCTGATTACACTGTTGATCATTGGAAAGGAGGTTATAAAAGCAGCGTTGGTAAATCCGGTAAAGGGACTGAAAACGGAATAAAGCCGAACACAACACCGCAGCTTGTCATGCCTCTGTTTTCGACATCCCTCGGATAATAATAGTTAAAACGTTTTTGCGTAAGCGCCGGTATCGGGCACCAATAAGCGATAGGCAATAACAATAAAAAGCAGTAAATTTATTATCATCAAACGGTTGCTCATGCGATTCATAAAAGCTACTGCTTCTATACTTGCTGTGTTCACATTGGTTATGACATCCATGCACTGCAATCAATCGAATGAAAAACAGCAGGCAACAGCTTATTTTGCCCGGAAGCTGACTGAGCTTTCCGGGGACTTCAACCGGTATTATAGCTATCGTTATTCCAATATCAAGCTTTTTGATGAGTTCAGGGCGCTGGATGCTTCATCCCAGCCGGTTGACAGGAAGAAATTCCTGGACCTGTTGTCTACCGGCGATTTTATGCCCCTGAAAGTAGATAATAACCCGACATACCAGTTGTTCCGTCTGCCGGAAGGTGCGGAGCCTTCTGTGAGCAGGGATATTAAGTATTTTGCAGCGGCGGAGATCTTTTCTACAGGCATGGAAGGAAAACCGCTCCCCTCGTTTACATTCAAAGATGTTCATGGAAAAACCTGGACCAATGCTGATCTGAAAGATAAAATTGTACTGATCAAATGCTGGTTCATTGCCTGTAAGCCCTGTGTGGAAGAATTCCCGGAAGCGAATCAACTGGTGACGGATAACGGGCAGCGGGATGATATCCTGTTTTTGAGTCTTGCATTAGACAAAGCGAAGGAGCTGAAGTCCTTTCTTCAAAAAAAAGAGCTTGCATATCATACCATTCCGGAGGCGGAACCATTTCTCACAAACTCCTTATTTGTTAAAGCCTATCCGACGCATATTTTACTGGACAAAAGTGGAGCCATCGTAAGATACAGGAATCGTATCCGGGAGATCATACCTGCTTTCGAAAAACTGAAGCTGTAAAGGGGTAACCTCAAAAATTGAGGAGACACAACTTATCCTGTGCTTTGCAACAGCATTGATTGTTGATGAAGCCTGTGTACAAACCAGCCCGTAACACCATCAATGGCAAAGCGTTGGTGACAAAGCCCGCCAATTGCGCTAAATCCAAACCCCGCACCACAGCTTGTCATGCTGACGCAGGAAGCATCTGTTTTCGATTTTTCCCACAGTCAGTGCCGGGCTACAAAGCTTTGCCAGCGTTGATCAATGAAAACATGACGAATAAATTTCCCGCAGATTTCGCGGATTACCGCAGAAGTTAGCTTGATAAAATCAGCGCTTACCTGCGAAATCTGTGGGAAAAAGAACAGGCGTCATCGAGTTGACTTCAACACTAGGATAACAAATTCTTCGACAGCAGGTACTCCGCGATCTGTATGGTGTTGGTGGCAGCTCCTTTACGGAGGTTATCGCTCACGATCCACATGTTCAGTGTGTTGGGATTGGATTCATCCCTTCTCAGCCTGCCAACGAAGACTTCATCTTTGTCATGCGCATCTTTCGGCATCGGGTAGACCGCTTTGGACGGATCGTCCACCACCACTACACCGGGCGCATTGCTTAAGAGCGCTTTCACTTCATTTAAATCGAAGTCCTGCTCAAATTCAATATTCACGCTTTCGCTGTGCCCGCCCATTACCGGGATGCGCACAGTGGTAGCCGTTACCCGGATGTTATCATCCCTCATGATCTTTTTGGTCTCATTCACCATCTTCATCTCTTCTTTGGTATACCCGTTGTCCAGGAATACATCGATCTGGGGAATCACATTCAGGTCTATCTCGTAGCCATAGGCCATCGGGAAATCTTCTTTGCTGCCGCTGATAGCTCTTTTTCTTTCGCCCATCAGCTGGTCAACCGCTTTCACGCCGGTGCCGGTAACGCTTTGATAAGTGCTTACCACCACCCTTTTGATATTGTATTTTTCGTGAAGCGGGTTCAGCGCTACCACCATTTGTATGGTAGAGCAGTTGGGGTTGGCAATGATCTTATCGTCTTTGGTAAGCGCATCGGCATTTACTTCGGGCACCACCAGCTTTTTGGTAGGGTCCATTCTCCAGGCGGATGAGTTATCGATAACGGTGATGCCGGCTTCCGCAAAGCGGGGCGCCAGGGCCAGGGACGTGCTGCCTCCCGCAGAAAATATAGCTACAGCAGGTTTTGCCGCAATGGCGTCGTCGGCACTCACTACTTTGTATTTTTTCCCCTTGAATTCCACTTCCTTTCCGATCGATTTTTCAGATGCTACGGGAATCAATTCTGTTACAGGAAAATTCCTTTCTGCAAGCACCTGCAACATTTTAGAGCCTACAAGGCCGGTGGCTCCTACTACTGCAACTTTCATTTTAGTTGTTTGTTTTATTTGGTTATTAAATGAAAAAAGCCTTTCCGCTCTGGGAAAGGCCTCGAATATATCCGGTCATACAATACACTCTTAAACCTTTCCCTGGGGGAACTGCTTCTTGGTGATCTTTGTATGCTTTATTGTCGTCATATTGGGCGCAAAGGTAATAGCCAGCTTTGATTATTCAAAAAAAATCAGGATAATCCTATTTCATAATGCCGCTCGGGGATCTGCACATCGAGGAAACCTTTTTTCAGCAGCCGGTTCTTAAAATCCATCTGCACGTCATATTCGCCATGCACCAGGAACAGCGTTTTTACCTCCCTCGGCTCCTGGCAGGCCAGGAACTGCGACAGGTCTTCGTAATCGCCATGGGCGCTCATGCTCCTGATAGAGCCTATTTCGGCATGCACTTCATGCTCTACGCCAAAAATGGACACTTCTTTGGCGCCTGCCAGCAAACGGCCACCCAGGGTCCTGGGCTCGCAGTAGCCGGTGAATAAAATGACGTTCCGGCTGTTCTCCACGTTGTTGCTGATATGGTGCATGATGCGTCCACCCTCTGCCATGCCGCTGGCGGAAATGATGACGCAAGGCTCATTGCGGTAGTTGAGCAGCTTCGATTCTTCCACAGACCGGATGAACCGCAGGTTTTTAAAATCAAAAGGATCCTTATCGGACCGCATGATCTTCTGGATGGTATTGTTGAAGTACTGGGGATAGCTTTTGATGATCTCCGTTGCTTTTACGCTCAGCGGACTGTCTACAAAAAAATCAAGCGCCGGCAGCCTGTTCTCCAGCTCCAGCTGGTTCAGCGCGAACAGGATCTCCTGGGTGCGACCGACACTGAATGCCGGCATGATCAGCTTTCCCTTTTTCTGGAAACATGTTTTTTCAATCCATTCCAGCAGGTGTTCGGGCGTGGTAACAAAATTTTCGTGCAGGCTGTTGCCGTAAGTAGATTCCAGGAGGATATAATCCGCCTGGGGAAAGTCCTGCGGCGACCGGAGGATCATATCGCGGTATCTTCCCACATCGCCGCTGAAGGTGATGGCGGTGGTTTTACCGTTTTCGGTGATGCGGAGGTGAACAGCCGCGCTGCCGATAATATGACCGGTATCGGTGAACAGCACTTCCACTTCATCCGATACCCTGTGCCAGCTCCCGTATTCCACAGACCGGAAAAAGCTCATGGCCTTCAGCGCATCCTCAGTGGTATAGAGCGGTTGCACATAGGGTTTGCCGGAAGCTGCCCTTCTTTTATTGATATACTTTACCTCGTCTTCCTGTATGCCACCCGAATCTTCCAGCAGCACTTTGGTAAGCTGCTCGGTAGCGGGCGTGCAAATGATATCGCCTTTAAACCCATCCTTTATCAGCTTGGGTATCAGGCCGCTATGGTCTATATGTGCGTGGGATAATATCAGGTGGCTGATCTCCTTTGGCTCAAAGCCCCATTCCCGGTTCAGCTCATCAGATTCTTTTCCCATGCCCTGGAACATTCCGCAGTCCAGCAGCACTTTCGATCCGTTCTTGAGGGTTATCAGGTGCTTGGAGCCGGTAACGGTTCTGGCGGCGCCGTGAAAAGCAAGTTTCATTCGAGTATCTTTTAGTTTTCAATTGGTCGAATGCGGCCTTTGATGATCAAAACTTTTCATTCTCCTGCGGGATGAAAAGAAAATTGAATCATGCCGGGTCATTCGCATATCTTTTATTGTAAAGTTGGAAACCGCCAGGGCAGGCTTTCAACGGGTAAACAAACCGATAGCTAAAATACCACTATCCTTTTACTATTTTCAATATTTGTTGTTATCTAATCGTATTTCCCATACGCCCACGCTCAGTGCCGGCATCATCACTTTCAGTCCGGAGGTGTGTATCCGGGCAGGAATATTTCCCATCAGGGGAATGATCTTTTTGCCCAGGCGGCTGGTTCGCGCCAGGTCTATTTCCACCTGCACATTTTCGCTTTTATCGGAGAAATTGATCAGTATCACGATATATTCATTTTCCGCGCTACGTAAAAACGAGTATACTTCACTACTGGTGTTGGTCAGGGTAATGTGTTTTCCGGAAACAAGTGCGTTGTACCTGCTTCGCAGGGTTATCAAATCTTTATAATAGTTCCATAATGAAACCGGTTCCGGCTGCTGCTCCTCCACGGAAATACCGTCGTCGTCCCGCAGGGTGGTATCGTCCCACCAGGGGCCGGTATCCTTATACCATAGTGCCATTCCTTTTCCTTCCACTTTGGCATACCATCGCATGGCTTCTCTCCGGGGGATATCGTTGCCGTCGGAATTGCCATATTTTCCAAAACCTCCATCGCCCTTCATGCCGATCTCCTGGCCATAATATATTACCGGTGTTCCCCCCATGAGCAGGTTTAGCGCCGCACCGATCCGCAGTGCGGGGGGATTGTTGTGAACGATGGTGGCGAACCGGTGCACATCATGGTTTTCAATGAACACCAGTTGCCGGCTTGCTTCGATGTTTTCGTTAAAGGCCGCATTTGCAGCGGCGGCCACCTGGTCTTTTTTAAAGGAAATAAATGCTTCCCGCAGGCGGAAAGCAAATACTTTGTCAACCCCTGCCTGCTGTATATGATCGGCGCCTGTAGAATCCCAGTCTGTTTGTTCGCCGAAAAAAACTACCCGTGGGTTTACCTCTTTCAGCCGGGTAATAAGCGGCTTCCAGAAGTTGACAAATAAATGGTTGAAAGCGGGCTTATCATCCAGCATGTCCATCATATGGTCCAGCCGGAACCCGTCTATGCCATATTCAAAGCTGCCATCTCCCAGCGGATCTATCCAATATGCAAACAGCGTGTACATATAATCCTGCACCCGTTTACTCAACAGGTTTACCGTAGTGACCCTGCGGTAGATATTATTATATCCGTGTAGTCCGGACAGGTTGAATATCACTGTTTCCGGCAACAGGTTTTCGGCATCCTTATAAACTATATACTCTGTATAGGGCGAGGAGGGATTACTATACGAAGCTTTAAACCAGGGGTGATCTTCCGTTACATACTGGATCTCCATATCCATATAGATCTTCATCCCGCGCTGGTGGACGGCTTTCACCAGCTCTATATAATCGAGGCGCGATCCGTACTGGGGGTCGATGCCCTCAAAATCATCTGCAAAATAATTATGATAAAAAGCGGATTTGTAGATCGGCGTCAGCATAACAGCCGTCACACCAAGGTCCTGCAGGTATTCGAGCTGGTCTTTTACACCTGACAGATCCCCGTGCAGATCTCCGTTGCTGTCATGGAAACTCCTTAAAAAGATATGATAAATGATCTCTTCCTTTATCATATGGTATAGTATATCTTCATATGGCAATCAGGTGCCGAAGATATAACACAGCTTATTAACTGCCCGTGCTTCCGAAGACTTTTTTCAGCAGGGATGTTACTCTTGCCGCAGGATCCTGCCGTATCTTTTGTTCTTCCTGCCCGATCTCATGAAATAATCCGGCCAGGGATCTTTCCGTCACGTATCCGGCCAGGTCTGTATTTACCGGGGTGGCAGCCAATTTGTTGTAGGTGGAAAATACGTCATTCCAGTATTTTGTTGCATCTGTTTTTGCCAGCGCCTTTTCAATTACCGGCTTAAAAGCATTGGTAAGCGGAGCCGTTGTTTTTGACTTGAAATAGTCTGTTGCCGCATAATTACCACCTTTTAATATTCCCAGGGCATCTGTGATCGTCATTTCCTTTACGGCATTTACAAAAATGGGTGCTGCGGATTTGGAGGCTTCTTCCGCGGCCCTGTTCATAGAAAGTACGGCCTTGTCTACCAGGCTGCCCAGTCCGAAGCTTCTTAAGGTGCTTTCTACTTTTTTGGCTTCCTCCGGCATCAGTATCTTGATGGCGGCATTGGAAAAAAATCCGTCTGCAGCGGAAAGCTTGCTGCTACTGTTCTGCGTGCCAATGCTGAGCGCCTCTTTCAGTCCCGCCGCGATTTCTGTGGAAGTCAGTCCCCCGTTTTGGGTGTTAATACCGCTCAAAACCTGCTGTGCTGTTTCACAGCCGGGCGTACATAAAATGAATGTGCCCCCGAGTAATACCGTGAATATTTTTTTCATTGATATGGATCCTTTTTACTTTTTCAGTTTTCGCAAAGCTGTGCCCAGCGCCATCAGCATATCGTCTATGGATTCCTTTTTACAGGTGCCGACGCTTAAGCGGTACCAGCAGGAATCGTCGGGCGCCCCAAATGCATAGAAAGGCACGACTGCCAGCCCGGCTTCATTCAGCAGGTACGACGTAACGTCTTTCTGATCTTTCAGCAATACTCCCTCGCTGGTTTGGGTTCCCGCGGCATCCACCTTTATCGTCAGGTAAATAGCTGCCTGCGGTGCAATGGCATCTACCGGTAACCCTTCCATCTTTAACGTTATAAACCCGTTATAAATTTTCTCCAGCCGTAAGGAAATTTCTTTTTTGAACCATGTAAGGTATTCGTCAACAGCTACATCGTTCTGTAAAAACCGGGCAACAGCCTTTTGCTCCGCCATAGGCGCCCAGGCGCCGATATGCGACAGGATAGCTTTCATTTTCCCGATAATGGCTGCCGGCCCCAGGGCCCATCCTACTCTTACACCGGTAGCCGCAAAACTTTTGCTGATAGCGTCTACATATACGGTATAGTCTTTCATTGCAGGGCGCAGGGAAACGGGATCATAATGTTGTATATCGCTATAGGTCAGTTGCCAGTACATCTGGTCAAACAGTACATACAGTTTTTTCTCGCCCTCTCCCCTGGCAGCATTTTCCGCCAGCACCATATCACATATTTCTTCCAGTGCCTCTTTGGTAAAGGTGGTGCCGGTTGGGTTTTGGGGAGAGCAAAGCGCCAGGATCACCGCATTTTTAAGGTGGGGCTTGATATCTTTCGCCAGCGGCATAAAATTGTTTTCCGCAGGTGCCTGGATCTCGCAGTGCTGGCCCTCCACGAAATGTGTATAATGGTTATTATTCCAGGAAGGGACCGCGTAAATGATCTTGTCGTTCTTATCTGCTATTGTTCTGAAAAAGCCATATATCAACGGCCGTCCGCCGGAAGCTACAAGAACTTCGGATGGCTTGTAATGTAATTTTTCTCTTTTTAGGTGAAATGAAGCAATAGCTTCCCGCAGATCTGCGTTACCTTCTGCAGCCGGATAGTTGGTAAAATGCTCTTTGTATGCTGTGATGATCTCTTCTTCCAGTTGCCGGGGTATCGGAAATATGGCGGGATCGAAATCGCCTATGGTAAAATTGTATATTTTAGCACCTTGCTGGATCTTTTCCTTTATTTCGCCGGCTAATTTGATTATTTCCGAGCCAATTAATGTTTCTGCAAGTTGTGAAAGCCGTTCTTTGTTTTGTTCTGTGTGTTCCATATGGTGTAAAATTACCAAGATAATTCCGGGGAGAAGCGTAAAACAGGTAAAAAACAAACGTTTATTTTTGTAAAAACAGTTGCATGCCCATCGAAGAAGATATAAGACAGGCGAAGTTCAGAAATGAATTTCACAAAGGTGCGGTCAACCTGATCTACACATATGGCTGGATAATGGAGCGTCAGAAAAAGATCTTTGATGAGGAAGATATCACACCGCAGCAATTTAATATCCTGCGTATTTTAAGAGGTGCGTTGCCCCGTCCGCTGTCAACCCTTCAGCTCAGGGAGCGGATGCTGGATAAAATGAGCGATACCAGCAGGATCGTAGACAGGATGGTGACCAAACAACTGGTATCCAAAAAAACCTGCACCTACGATAAGCGCCTGGTAGATATTGCTATAACCGATAAAGGAATGGAATTGCTTTCCCGCCTTGATATGCGCAACGAAGAAATGGATAAGTTGCTGAAAGCGCTTTCGGAGAATGAAATAAAACAACTTAACACGCTGCTGGATAAGATCAGAAGTTAATCTATTAACCCGTTTCCCGTTTAAATAACTACGTAGGCATGAGAATATTCTGTATTTGTTTTTTTATGTTCTTTTTTTATTTGTCAGGGTTTGCCCAGCCTAAATACGAGTTCAGGGCTGCATGGATCGCCACCGTTGCCAATATAGACTGGCCTACAAAAGGCAACTTTGATACCGAGAAGCAAAAAGCGGAATATATTGAGTTGCTGGATATGCATGTAAAAAACGGGATGAACGCCATTGTCATGCAGATACGTCCTGCTGCAGACGCTTTTTATCCTTCGGAGCATGAACCCTGGAGCGAGTGGCTGACGGGCAGGCAGGGAAAAGCGCCCAATCCTTATTATGATCCTCTCAAGTTCATGATCGAAGAAGCGCATAAAAGGGGGCTGGAATTTCATGCCTGGTGTAATCCTTACAGGGCCGAGATGACGATCGGAAAATCTTCCATTGCACCCAATCATATTACGAGAAAGCGGCCGGACTGGTTCCTGTCCTATGGCGGCAAAAGGTATTTCGATCCCGGGAACAGGGAAGCGCAAAACTTTGTGGTGAAGGTGATAAGGGATATCGTGAAACGCTACGATGTGGATGCGCTTCATTTTGACGATTATTTTTACCCGTACCGTATCCCTAACCGTGAGTTTCCCGACGGGAAGACCTATGCGAAGTACGGAAAAGGATTATCAAGAGATGACTGGCGGAGAAGTAATGTGGACTCCATCATTGTAAAGCTGAGCCGCGCTATTAAGGAAGAAAAGCCCGAATGCCGGTTTGGCATCAGCCCTTTTGGCGTTTGGCGCAATAAAAGCCTGGACAGCCTGGGCAGCGAAACAACAGCGGGCCAAACAAATTACGATGACCTGTATGCCGACATCCTGCTGTGGCTGAGGGAAGGGTATATTGACTATGTGGTTCCCCAACTGTACTGGGAGCACGGGCACCGCGCAGCGCCTTACGAGGTACTGGTGGATTGGTGGGCCCATCATTCCTATGGGCGGCATTGCTATATAGGACTGGGCGTGTACAAGGCCGGCAGCAACACCCGCTGGCGCGATACCAATATCATCCCGCTGCAAATACAGGATAGCCGCAAATACCCGACGATCCAGGGACAGGTATACTTCAGCTCTAAATCTTTTGTCTCCAATCCCAACGGGTGGAGCGACAGCCTGCAGAATAATTATTATAGATACCCGGCGCTGATACCGCCGATGCGCTGGATAGACAGCATTGCTCCCCTTCCGCCCGTTATTACTTCCATGGATCAAAAAGGTACGGATTCGCTGGTCATAAAAATTACCGGCAACAACCCGGAAAGAAAAATACGGAAGCTGGTAATGTATGTATTTGATTCACGGGATAATTACGACGTGTCAGCAAAGGCCCCGGCGCGGGTCATTCCTATGCTCACCAACACGACTGATTACCATATGGATGTTGCGAGTCTTGTCAAGTCCGTAAACAATTGTGTATATTTTGCATTCACGGTGGTGGATTCCAATAATATGGAAAGCGTTGTCAGTCCCGTTCACCAGCTTGTATACCACAGCCTGGAGAACAGGTGGGAGCTGGCGAAATAGTTGCGATGTTACCGGGAAGCAGTAGCAGTGGTATGCTGTCATAATTTCCCGCCTGCATTAGGGAACAAATTGCTTCCATTTTTCAGCTGCCAGTCCGGGCTTGCCATGTCGGTAGCCACTGTCATCCTGCAGATAGGCGTACTGCTGATCACACAGCTGATGCCCCGGCTGCCGGAAATCCTTGGCGGCGCTTATACGTTCTGGTTATTTATGCTGAGCAGCGCCATTCTCTTTGTTTTTTCACTGGTATGGGTACCGGAAACAAAGCAAAAAGCACTGGTGGAAATAGAAAACAGCTGGAGACGTGGCAGGAATGCTTCCGGTGACTGATAAGAAAAAAAGGAACCCATAGGTTCCTTTTTATATACAGAAATAAAAATTGGTTATTCAGCTTCTGCCACCACTTCCTTTACTTCAGGGATCATTCTTTTCATCATACCCTCGATGCCGCTCTTCAATGTGATCATGGAGGAAGGGCATCCTGAGCAGGACCCCTGCAGCATCAGGTTTACCACGCCGTCGTCGTAGCTTTTGAACTGGATAGCGCCGCCATCCATTTCCACGGCCGGCTTTACATAATTGTCCAGTATTTCTTTAATACGTTTTACCACATCATCGTCATCGGCGCTGATAGCGTTGGATGCTTCCGGCTTGATGGTTACCACTTCGTCTTCATTGATCACCGGCTTACCTTCTTCCAGGTAGTCTTTCAAAAACTGCCTGATAGAGGGGATCACATCCTGCCATTCCGTTTCGCTGGTTTTTGTGAGCGTAACGAAATTGCTGGCGATAAAAACCGCTTTAATAAAGGGATACCCGAAAAGCTCCTGGGCCAATGGAGAAGGTTTTGCAGCTTCTGCATCCGGGAAATCAATGCTTTTCCCAGGGTACAATAATTTGTTGGCAACAAATTTCATTGTTTCCGGGTTAGGCGTCATCTCTGTATAGATGCTGATAACCGGGTTACCTGTCCTTATCATATTACACTATAAATTTATACTGCAAAGATACATAAAACAGCAATGAGGGACAGACTATTTTGAGGCAGGTATGTAACAGGGCTGGTCATATGATAACTATATAAGATACCGGAAGACTTAATGAAGAGAAGAGTATTTACCTTCGGTGAATATAGTTCAGGTTTTGTTCTATACAGGTTTCACTGATAAATTCAATCTGTATCTAATGACGCGTGGGGACACGCAACCTTCCCACCCTGAACATTCAGAAATCATCAACTTTTTTTAATTTATTGATCATCAGCGACTTGTGTAGCGCATTATTGGTATCTGTCCGTAGGTGGGAGAGGCAATCTCAAATATTTAAACCTTTATCGTTCAATAAGATTGTTTTCCCACTTGTAGCCGGTCCTTTCCTCGCCTGCGAAGAATAGTTGCTTAGGCTAATTTTCTGCGAATCTGTATCTTCATCCAAAAGGATTGCTGATGTCAAAATACATTCTTGCCCTCGACCAGGGTACCACCAGTTCAAGAGCCATTATTTTCGATAAGCAGGGGACGGCTATTTGTACCGCTCAAAAAGAGTTCCGCCAGATCTTCCCGAAACCGGGCTGGGTGGAGCATGACCCCAACGAAATATGGAGCACACAGCTGGGGGTGGCAGCAGAAGCCATATCAAAAGCCGGGCTTTCGGCCGAAAATATCGCTGCCATCGGTATCACCAATCAAAGGGAAACGACCGTAGTATGGGAGCGTGCCACCGGCAAACCCGTTTATAACGCGATTGTGTGGCAGGACCGCCGGACCGCGGCTTATTGCGATGCGCTGAAAAAAGAAGGTAAAGCCGGGCTGATCCAGGGAAAAACCGGGCTGGTAATCGATGCCTATTTCTCTGCTACCAAAGTAAAATGGATCCTGGATAACGTGGAAGGCGCCCGCAAAAAGGCGGAAAACGGAGAGCTCTGCTTTGGCACTATCGACACCTGGCTGCTCTGGAACCTCACAAAAGGGAAGGTGCATGCTACGGATGTATCCAATGCTTCCCGCACTATGCTGCTGAACATCCACACCGGGCAATGGGACGGCGAGCTGGAACGGTTGTTTGACATACCGGGCAATATGCTGCCTCAGGTGCGCAGCAACAGCGAGGTGTACGGCGAAACCCAGAATATTATTTCGGCATATAATATACCTATCGCTTCCCTGGCGGGCGACCAGCAATCGGCCCTGTTCGGGCAAATGTGTACCCGGCCGGGTATGATAAAAAATACCTATGGCACCGGCTGCTTTATGCTGATGAATACCGGTGAAAAAGCGGTGCCTTCTCAAAATAACCTGCTGACAACCATAGCCTGGAAGCTGAACGGTATTACGCATTATGCGCTTGAGGGTAGCGTGTTCATTGCCGGCGCGGTGGTACAATGGCTCAGGGATGGACTGGGTATTATCAAGTCGTCGGCAGACGTGGAGGCGCTGGCATTAAAAGCCGAGGATAACGACGGCGTATACTTTGTACCGGCTTTTGCGGGTTTGGGCGCTCCCTACTGGAACCAGCATGTACGCGGTACGATGGTAGGCATGACCCGTGGAACAACAGCTGCGCATATTGCCAGGGCCTCAATTGAAAGTATTGCCTACCAGACCATGGATGTGCTGAAAGCCATGCAGGCGGATGCGGGGATAGACATTACGGAGCTGAGGGTGGATGGCGGCGCTACCGCCAACGATTTGCTGATGCAGTTCCAGAGCGATATGCTGAATACCCGGGTGGTCCGCCCGGAAATAACCGAGACCACTGCCCTCGGTGCGGCTTACCTTGCAGGACTGGCAGTAGGTTACTGGAAGGATACGGAAGAAATTCATTCTCAATGGAAAATGAACAAAGCATTTACTCCCCAAATGCCGGAAGTAACACAGAATAAGCTGGCAAAAGACTGGGCAAGAGCCATAAAAGCCGCCCAGGTGTGGGCAGAACATTGATTTCCTAATTGCTCCTAAAATGAACAAAAATTAGGGGAAAATGAATTTTATTCCTAATTTTAGGATAAATTAGGGACAAATATGAAGATACCGGAAACTCCGCCAGCTATCCCGGAAGACTTTGACTATGGGAAGGCATTGGATGAACTTGTAACCCTGCGAAAGTTTTCGGAGCTGTTTGAAACCGACAATAATGAATATCCTTATTGGGATAAATGGAAATATATTGCCAAAGAATGGAATTATGACCCTCAAAGGCTTTGGGCAATTGTAAAAACAAGCCGCAGGAACAATCGGTTTAACTTTTCTTCCACTTATAGGTTTCGTTTCAATACTCCTTCTTTAATACAGGAATATCTGCACGATTTTGATATGAACCTGGGGGGAACCATACAGGGAGAAGGGATTGTGCCGGCCCAGGAAAAAGAGCGGTACCTGCTCAGCTCATTAATGGAAGAAGCTATTGCCTCATCGCAACTGGAGGGCGCTGTTACCACGCGCAAGCTGGCCAAAGAGATGCTGGAGACCAGCAGGAAACCCCGCAATGAATCGGAGCAGATGATCCTTAACAACTACGAAGCCATGAAATGGATCGTTGAGAACAAGCATCAACCGATAACAGAACAAAACATCCTGATACTTCACAGCATTATCACAAAACATACCCTGACCCGGCAAACCGATGAAGGCGCTTTCAGAACAGATGATAACATACATGTAGTGGATGCAGGAACAGGAGAAATTGTTCATCGCCCTCCGCCATATGAAGAGCTTCCGGAACTGATGAGTTTGTTTTGTCGCTTTGCTAATGATCAGCAAAAATTTAATTTCTTTATCCATCCTGTTGTGAGGGGTATCATCCTCCACTTCCTGATCGGATATATCCATCCGTTTGCAGATGGCAACGGAAGAACGGCCCGGACCCTGTTTTATTGGTATCTGCTTCGCAAAGGCTACTGGCTGATAGAATACATGTCGGTTTCAAGAGTGATACTGAATGCAAAAGCACAATATGCAAGAGCATACCTGCATACAGAAATTGATGATAATGATCTTACCTATTTTGTTCTCTATAACCTTCAATGCATTAAAACCGCGCTGAAGGACCTGAAGCAATATATTGACAGGAAAACCAAAGAAAAAAAGCAAACCTTCGAATTGCTCCGCCACAGTAATTTCAATGAACGCCAGGTACAAATTCTCCAGGAAATACTTCATGACGCGCACTCCAGCTTTACCGTTAATAAGCTGGAACAATGGTTTCGCGTGAGCAACCAAACAGCCCGTAACGATCTTAACTATTTAGTAAATGCAGGCCTGATGGAATACCGGAAATCGGGAAAGCAATTGCTGTTTTTTCCCGCAAAGGATATTTCGGCTAAATTAAGCGCGGTAAATAATTAAAAACAGGTAAAAACAGCGACGAAAGCACACAAAAACCTGTGATCTGAAGGGCATGAAATACTTTTATTAAAAATAAGCGACACAGTGAAGTTCGCTAAAAAATACGCATTTGGGGTTGTTGACATCCAGGGGAGGATTTGGGGGCACGTTAGTGCTATATTATCCCATTTTTTATTGCCTTGCCTATTAGCACAGCCGTGTTAGCCGCATCGAATTTTTCAATCAGGCTTTTCCGGTGTGTGTTTACGGTTGGGATGCTGATAGAAAGTTTTGAAGCTATTTCAGCATTAGTGAAACCTTCGGCAATAAGCTGCAGCACTTCTTTCTCACGGCGTGAGATGACAGGAACTTCGGTTGTCATTTCACGGAGCGATTGTACAGCCTCAAAGCTCAGGAAGGTTTTTCCCAGTCTTACCGTAGTAATAGCCGTAAGCAGCTCTTGCCTGGTAGCGTTTTTCAATACATAACCTGAGGCCCCGTTATCCATCATATTGCGGATAACATGTTGCTGGTTAAAAGTGCTCAATCCTAATATATTGATCAACGGGTATAGTTGTTTTACCTCCTTGCATAAATCCACGCCACTCATATCCGGAAGATTTATATCCATCAGTATCACATCGGGTTGGTTTTGTTTCAGAAATGCAAAACAGGACGAAGCGTTCATGGCATGCCCTGTCCATTCTATATCCTTTTCGGTCTGCAATAACGAACGGATACCTTCTATCACCATGTAGTGGTCATCAACGATGAAGAGTTTTGTTTTCATGACAGGGGTATCTCTATTAATACAGAAGTGCCTTTATGGGGCGCTGAATTCAGGTCGATTTTTCCTTTAAGGAAGTCTATCCGGTTTTGGACATTACTCCAGCCGATGCCTTGCGCATTTTGTATCAAAGTGGTATCAAACCCCTTGCCGTCGTCTTCTACTGTTACCGACAGCATTCTTTCCTGCGCTGAGGCATGTACCTGCACCAATAAGTTTTGGGCATTGGCATGCTTAATCGCATTGTGTGCAAGCTCCTGTATGATGCGATAAACCGTTACTGCCGTAGTTTGCTCTACTGTTATTTCGTCCATTCCAATAGATTGGTAGGTAGTCTTCACCACTCCGTTACGGTTTATTTCGTTACAAAACTCTTTCAATGCCACATTAAGCCCATATTTAACCAGCATTTCAGGCATCATGTTATGTGCCACCCGGCGCATTTCTTTGATAGAGCTGTCAAGCATATCAATGCTGCGCTCAAATGCCTGCGCATTTTCCGGTGTGAGAATAAGATTTTCTTTCATATTTTGAAATGAGTATTTAATACCGCTTAACATGCCGCCCAGTCCGTCATGCAGGTCTTTGGCAAGACGGGTGCGTTCCTGCTCTTCGCCCTTGAGTACGGCTTCGGTGGCGGTGAGGTGTTTCTCGGTTTCCAATTCGTCTATTCTTGCCTGCTGCAGTTTTTGTTTGTCGTGGTAATTGCGGTAACCCAATAAAGAAATGATAACCAGGACGATAGCACTACCGAAAAGGATGTAGTTTAGTGTGTTCTTTTGTTTGATCTGTTCTTGCTGTAATTTTATATGGGTTTCTTTTTTTTGAGTCTCGTATAACTTCTCAAGCTGCACAACTTTGTTCCGCATCTCATCATCGGCAAGGCTATCTCGTAACCGGGTGCTTTGTTGCAGGTATTTTTCTCCTTCTCCCGGCTTTTGCATTGCAAAATATATGCTGCTGATGGCGTTCATATTTTTTATGAGCTCCATCTGTAACCCGTTTTTTTCGGAAATGGCGAGTGCTTCTTCAAGATAATGTTTTGACAGGCTGTACGATTTTGTAAATAAATAATGTAAGCCCAGCCCCCTGTTCGCAACACTCTCGGCTTCTTTGTCATTGATTTCCCTGCTTAGTCTGAGTGCTGGCTCATAATAAAACTTCAGGCTATCCATTTTCGATTGTTTCATGAGCAGGTCTCCCATGCTTTCCAGGGCGGATAATTCTAATCGCTTATAGCTTGTTTTTTTTGCTACAGCCAATGCTTCTCGATAAGCATCGTGGGCCTTGTCAAACTGTAGCGCATTGCTGTAATTATTTCCCAGGTTTAACAGTACATGGCCGAGGGAAATTGCATCGTCCGTGGTGCGAAAATAAGCCAGCGCCGATTCACCATGTTGTATCGCTTTCTTGTGTTGGCGAAGGTTGTTGTAAAGGTTTTGTAACTGGTCGTCAAGCCTTGCCTGCGAATTTTTATCGCCGGCCCGCTCAAAAAAAGGCTTACTTCTTTCGTAGTAATAGGCAGCACTGTCATATATCCCCATATACTGAAATACGTTGCCGACATTGGCCATATTTATTCCGATAAGCCGTTGGTCATTCAATTTATGCGACACTTCCAGTGCCTGCCTGTTGATGGCTAATGAAGAATCAAACTTTGCTTCCTGGTTCAGGACGGCGGTATAATTTGTTGCATACTTTATGAAACCCCGCGGATATGCAATTTCTTCACTGAGCAGTTTTGCCTTACGATACCAGTCTTTTGCTTTTTCAGGTTCATCCAGTTCATATTGCTGCCCGATGTTGATGTAAAGATGCAACAGCGCCGTATCCTGCCTGGCATTTGGCAGGAGACGGAGCAGGCTATCCTTATTCATAAGGGTTTGCGACCCGGCTTTTACACATAAGATGTATAGCAGGAATATAGTAACCAACTTTCTCATTTTTTCAATTCATTGCACAAAAAAACATATAATCCCTTATGTATCACCTCATACTTTTTAATGATTTTCTTTCCTGAAAAATCATCTTTTTTAACGATGAAAATCTTGCAGGCGGGTATAGAAATTTGTATATCGAAAATACTAAAAATGAAACAGTTGTTATCCATAATAGTAGTTTGCTTTTTTCCTTTTGTCGCTATGGTGCAAACCAAGCCCAAAGAAAAGCCTCCCACTCAAAAAGAAATGAAGGAGATGATGAAGGAAGCGCAGAAAATGATGGGCGAATTAAGTGAGGAAGATAAAAAAATGATGGATAGCCTCGGCATTAAAATGCCGGATTTTAAAAATGTACCCAACGTTTCAGATAAGCAACTGGCCAAGGCATGGGAAGATGAAAACCGGGTAGTGCCACAGAAAGATGCCGCACGTATAGCACAAATTCCTAAAGCCATTGGCGCAGGGCAAATGCCGGATTACATTGTTTCTACAAACCAAAAAATATTACCCTTATTGGATGCTGCTTTAAAAGTAAAGGCCGGTGAAATTTTTAATGAATTTAAGAAAAAGAACCCTTCTGCAGATTACCTTGGCAATGCCGCAATGGGATTATGGATGACAGGCTATCCTGAAACAGCCTTTTATATAATGGCAAAAGCCTGCGAGCAGGATGCTGCCAATAGCAATAACCTCAACAACTATGGGGCTATGCTTACCATGTTAGGTGCGGCACATTTGGCGATCCCTGTTTTAGATAATATCAATTTAAAATTTCCGAAAAACAATACTGTACTCAATAACCTGGGGCAGGCCTGGTTTCAGTTAGGAGATATTCCTAAAGCTGGAAAATACATCAATGAAACTATTGTTTTGTATGCTAATCATTCGCAGGCCAATTTTACAAAATGCCTGATTGAAGAAAGCAAAGGGAATATTCCGGCTGCAATAGTTGCCATTAAACGGTCTATACAAAAAGGCCATACGCCTGAGAAAGAGGCCAAACTGCGGCAGTTAGGAGGAAAGTCTGATCTGAAGGATGATAACTTTCCACAAAAATTAAAAGCCGACCCATTAAACCTTGGAGGATTCAACCCACCACGCTTTCCGCTATCGGTGATGGAATGTGTAACGCTTGGTTTAGAATGGAATGAGTTCCGTGGCATGATCAATCAAAGAATTACCGGGTTAGAGCAGGAGAAAGAAGCGGCGAGCCGGGTAGCGGAAAATTTTCTGAAGCAACAGCAGAACGATAATTTAGTCTTAGTGCAGGCATCGCAAAAAGCCGGCATGGTACAGGGAGACCTTATGGCTGCACCCATCTACGCGAAACGGGCAGAAAGACAACTGAATGAAGTGACCAATACTTACGGCAGAAAGATGAATGGCCATATGGAAAAGGTAAAAGCGTTTCTGGAAGGAACAGGAAATGAACTCAGGCTGCGGAATGAAGAAAAAATGGCTAAACTCAGAAAAGAAGACCTGGAACAGACTGGCGAAGGCAAGCCCAATGCCAACTTTTGCCCCAGATACCGCGAAGCCTGCGATGAGTATTTGAAAGCATACAACAGCCAACTGGAAATATTTTTTAAAGAATACCTGCAAATAGAAAAAGATTACATCAACCAGTCTACCCATTGGCGCGTGTACACCGATTTTTCAGAAAGCTATCAGGTAGCAAAGCTGGGTGCGCAAATCAACTGGTTAAAACACCTGAGTGCAGAAGCGCCATATAATTTTTTATCTATTACAAAGTATGCCTGCGACCCGCCCCGGCCACCTAAGAAAACAGGTTTGCAGAAATTTGATGATGTAGCCTGCCAATACAAAAGTGAAATCAAACTGCCCTGCAGTAAAATTATTTCTAACTGCAGCACATTGAAAGGTGAATTTGATTGTGAATTTCTGAAGATGTCTATAACTATGGATGCTGACAAGGGAAAAACCTTTAGGGAGCAGTTTGTAGGCAGTACCATTGAAGTGGGCGTTTCAAAAAGTAAGGATGTTGAGATAGGTCCGGTAAAAGTTGGTGCATCAGCAGGCATTACTGTTGGCGTTGAACTGGACGGATCGGGAATAAAAGACTTTATTGTTGGCGGTGGTATGGAAGCTGGCGTAGAGCTTGATGGAACTGCCGGCAGCACTTCTGCCGGAGGGCAGGTAAAGATCAGTTTGGTAAGCGGCCACGCTACAGCAGGCGGTACGGGCGTTTTTGGAAAATAAAAATTGAATAAGATGAGAATAGTTATATGGGTATTACTGTTACTCACAGGGAAAGTTACGCTGGCCCAACACGAACAGCCCTTTGACATCATAAGCTATGAAAAACCAAAAGGATGGCAACAATCTTCCACCAGAGAAACCCTTTCCTTTAGCAAAGAAGATGATAAAGAAAATTACTGTGTAATCACCCTTTGCAAATCTGTTGAAGCAGGAACAGATGCCTATGCCAATTTTAATCTTAGCTGGGAGACTATGGCTATAAATAACCTGGGAGCGGGGGCAGCTACCATGCAGCCGGGTACTACTGATAATGGCTGGAAAACACATATGGGTTCTGCTCCTTTTGAAAAGGATGGATTAAAAGGCGCGGCCATTTTGGTAAACAGTTCCAAAAACAACAAAATGGTAAACATTTTGATTCTGACCAATACCGACAAGTTTCAAAAAGAAATGGAAACATTCTTAGATGGTATCACTCTTTTGGGAACACTGTCTGAGGAAAGCCTTACCGGCAAAAATAACCGGCAGCAGGCCGGAACGGGCACACTACGCCCTGAAGTATGGATGAATATGCAATACAAATCCATATCAAATAATTTTAACCTGATGGGAAAAATTAAACCCCGGTTTTATGTCATTTATCCCAATGGTGATTATTATCCGCATTTTCCTCCAGAAGGCCTGCTTACATTCAGTAATGCTAATAAGAATGAATCATGGGGCACTTTCACTATAAAGGGGACCAAAGGAAAATTTCAATCTAAATACGAAAGCATAGAAGTGGAAAAAACATCGGCTACACAAATGAAAAAAACAGGTTACACTTTCAGCTTCTATAAATGTGTGCCGGTAGACGGCTTGGTATTTGAAGGGCAGTGGGGCAGCTTTTCAGAATGGAGAAAAGACCCGATCCATGGAAACCCTGCCGGCTTTAATGGTTCAGGGGTGAGAGGCGTAATAGAATTTAAGAAGGATGGCAGTTTTACCGACCACGGGATATTTGTAACCAACCTGAGCATGCCTATGCAGTATCCCGGGAATGCACCGGGCAAAGGCACTTACAGCATCAGCCATTTTACAGTGCTGCTGAAATATGATGATGGTCGCACCATACATAAGGCATTCACCGGCATAGCGGATAAAGACCCGGCCGTGGACAATAAAATGATTTACATCGGCACCAATCCTTTTTTTAACGAATAAAGCAGGGCCGTTAACACGCTTTAACGAAATGCCGAAAATCCACTTTTTTAATGACATATCCACTTCTAAAAACCATGCTTTCTAATGATACCATACCGCTCAAAACAAATCCAATTTTACACTTTAACCATTAAAAAACATATTTTATGAAAAAGTATCTTTTAATAGCAGCGATAGCATCTACAGCATGGGCTTCCTGCACTAAAGACAGCGGTAATATTGCTGACAATCCCGATAAACAGGCTTTGGAAATCTGGATGGGCCAGAAAGCAGGCTCAACCGGTAACTTCTCTAACTTACGATGGATGGTTGTATTGCCTGATGGCGCTTACTTTAACCAGCTTCCAACCGAAGGCTTTTTAAATTTTTCAAAAAATCAACCCGGGGGCTCGTGGGGAACATTTACCATGAATGGTAATTCCGGGGCTTTTACCAATCAATATGAAACGCTTCAGGTGAACAAAATCAGCAATACCGAAATGGAAATAGTGGGCTATACCAACCATATATATAAGCTGGCTTCGGTGGAAGGCTTAAAACTTTCGGGCAAATACAACACCATACCTGACTGGTCAACCATATCCAACTATCCATACGGCCCCAACGATCCTCAACCGATGATTGAATTTACCACTACGGGTACATTCAATGACAGGGGTGCATTTGTTAGTAATTTCTCCATGCCCTACCAGGACCCTCAAAGAGCGCCGGGTAGCGGTACTTATGAAATAAAAAACTTTACGCTCATCCTCCGCTATGATGATGATAGAGTAATCACCAAGGCTTTCAGCGGGGTATTTAATAACCAGGTAACCGCCTCCGGTGAATTGGTTTTCATTGGTGGAAATCCGTTTTATAATCATTAAACCAACATGTAATGAAAAAAACAACCACCCTGTTCTGCCTGCTGCTTGCAACAGTAAGTACCTGTGCACAACGCAGCAAGGACTTTCAGTTAGAAGATAGTATCTTTTCATGGAAGGCTATTCCTACATTAAACGCAACAGCATATCCCAGGACCTTTACCCCGGCACAATTAAAGTATCCCGAACTTTTTGCCCAATGGCTGCAGAAAAGTTATATCCCTATCGGCGCGTTGGATTTTTCCTATGCCATAGCAGAGCCCAACAAAAAAGAGGAAGTGCAGCCTTATGGCACGGGCATCAATGCGGCCATGTGGCGTCCTATGTGGGACAAGGCAGGTGCTAAAGTAGTAAGGCAACCGCATTCTGAAAATGGCATTTTCATCATTACTAATAATATTATAGATGCCGAACCTATCTCCATGCTTACGCTTCCCGGCCGGCCGGTATTTACATGGCTTTCGCCCGATATTGAAAAAGCATTTGCAGGAAGCAAACGGTGGAATCAATTTTTAAGGCAACTTAAACTGGAAGAACACCCGCAAATAGGCAAATACATCATTCAATACTATGGCTGTAGTGGCGATGGTTGCCAGCCACGGGCAGCCGTTTACCTGGCACCCAATGACAAATTACCTATCCGCCAGCTTACCCGGGGCGAAGTGCTGGATATGATAGAGCAGGCTATTCCTAAAGAAACAAAAAAGATTGAAAGTCTTATGCCCAACGAAAAACATAAGGCAGTGGAGAGGGTAAAATCCCATTTGCAAGCCCTTAGGAAGAAATACCGTAACAGCCTTAACGCTCCTGCTGAAATGAGAAACCCAAGCATTGACATGACAGACATTTTCAACGGCGATGATATTTTTGATAACGAAGATGCAAAAAGATTGAACTACAGTACTATCGGGATTTATACTTATGAGGACAATGTGCTGCAAAAAAGCAAACAGGATCAGCCGCTTTGGATTTGCATCAGTTGGAAACCTGCCGATATTCAATACAATCCTTACGAAAGAGAAATACACCGCAGCATGATCACCCATTTCAACTTTGATTATGTGTATGATTATTTCTTCCGTCCGGAAACTGTAAAGAACAAGCCTTACGCTATTCTGAATGAAGAGGTGCAAAAATCCCATTTGGCTTCTTACAAAAACAAGAAAGGAGATAAACCCTCAGCTACTAAAAACCTTGCAGCCAATGTCTATTTTTTTGAGAATTTCTCGGGCAACAGTGCAGGACAAAAGCCGCAAGGATGGTATGTGCCCAGTGCAGGTGAGCCTTCAGTAATTATCACCCCCAATGGCGAAACAGGAAATTGGGTGAAAATAGGGCAACACAGGTTGATGTCTGATGATAGCAATAAGCCCCTGCCCGACAATTTTAAAATGGAGTTTGACGTAGCTACCGACAATGATTTTAAGGAAAATACCGGAGGTGCCTTTTTGTTACGAATCCACAATAAAATACTCCGACCAGAAGGCGACTATACGGATGCACCCAAACAAATATTCATTGACCTTGACGCAAAAGCAGGCAATGAAAAATTTACACAGAACCCCACCGGATACACCAGGTTGAAAACAACCTATACAGGAATGAATAGCGCAGTGCGCAATGCCGATGTTCTGAAGTACAACAATGAGTTCAGTAACAAAAAAAGCAAAGTACATTTCACCATCACCAAAGAAGGGAAGAAAGTAAGAGCCTTTGTTGATGATAAAGAGATCGGGGCGCTGGACAAGTACGGTAAACCAATTCCGGGGTTTAACGAATTACCTGATTGCGCCAGGCTCACATCGTTTTACTTTGAGAACATCACTTCCCACAGCAGTAAGCATTTGGGAATTTATGTCACTAATATTAGGATAACAAAACTGTAAACAGCTTTAAAAATTAAATTACAATCAGATAAAAACACTTATTCTTATTGCCACACTATTATTGGGAATATATCAAACCCAGGCACAGGTATTGAAAAAATTGGTAGGAAAAGCATTATTACCAAATCGTTACTGACAACAATAGCCCACCTCGTAAACTGCTTATTATAAGTTATCTTTGCTTTTCCGTTATTTTTTTGAAAAATCCTTTGAAATGAGAAAGTTGATCATTCTCCTGAGCTTTTGTCCTGTCTGGTGCCTGGGACAAACCATAAAAATTGAAGCCGGCACAACCATTGGCAGCTTAAATTATCAATTAAACAACCAGACTTATTTCAATGATTATGCTGTTGGCTACTATGCAACAGCAGGGCTGGATTTTTTGCAAAAAAAGCGGATTAACCTGAGCTCAAATATTGGTGTTCTGAAAAAAGTAGGTTCTGATATGGTTACGCTTACAGATGCCCTGGGAAACGAAATAGACAAAAAAAGAGAAACACGGGGAATAGATTATCTGACCCTGAACACATTTGCAGACTATAACTTTTCAGAACGCAGGTTGACGCCATTTATATTTGGCGGTGCAAGGCTCGATTATGCATTTAATAGTATCCTGATCAACAAAGACAGGGATAAGAACAGGTTAACATTCGGTGCTACTGCCGGAGCCGGCGTGAAATACAGGCTGGTGGAAAAAGTAATGATCGGATTCAGGGGCGGTTATCTGATCAACTTCAATAACATCATCAATACGGCAGACAGAACTTTCTCTGCGGCGGCAATGTTCGGGTATTCACTGAAATGATCAAAAGTCGCCGGTATTTGAAAAAATAAACAAGGACTGCGGAACCGGTAATGGAAATTCAACCTGCTTCAGGAGTCGTAGTTAAATTATTTAAAAAGATAACATGAAGCTACTGGGTACACTTATGCTGGGGTTAATGGTCTGTTTTGGTTTTGAAAGACCTACAACCCATTCACCCGGAAAAGAAATTCTTACCGGGGCGGATCAGACGGAAAAATATGTTGATTACCTGAAAGGAAAACGGGTGGCCGTTATGGCTAACCCCACTACCATCATTGGGAAAAAGCACCTGGTGGACAGCCTGCAGGGCCTGGGTATACAAATTGTAAAAGTATTTGGTCCCGAGCATGGCTTCCGTGGAAATGCCAGCGCCGGTGTGGAAGTGAAGGATGAAAAAGACCCGGCAACAGGCATTCCTGTTATTTCTTTGTATGGCGCCAAAAGCAAGCCGGCCAGGGAGGATATGGCGGATGTGGACATACTTGTCTACGACCTGCAGGATGTGGGCGTACGGTTCTATACAAATATCAATGCGCTGGCGAAGCTGATGGAAGCCTGCGCAGAGAATGGAAAAGAAATGCTGATCCTCGATCGCCCTAACCCCAACGGATACCTGGTAGATGGTCCCATACTGGATATGAAGTATAAGTCCGGCATAGGTATGTTCCTCCTGCCCATGTCGCATGGCTTGACGGTTGCGGAGTTTGCACAAATGGCCAACGGAGAAGGCTGGCTGGCCAATAAGGTGAAATGTAAGCTGAAAATAATTCCGGTGGCCAACTATAGCCATGACATGCCCTATACCCTGCCGGTGAAGCCCTCTCCTAACCTCAATACACAACAGGCTATCCTGTTATATCCTTCTACCTGCATGTTTGAGGGGGTATATGTGAACCACGGCAGGGGGACCTTGTACCCGTTTACGGTGTTGGGCAGCCCTGAGCTGAAAGGTAAATATGCTTTTTCCTTTACACCGAAGTCTATTAAAGGGATGGCGGAAACGCCGCTGTTCATGAACGAGGTTTGTTACGGGCTGGATCTGCGTAACTATGATGTGGAGTTGTTGCGTAAAAGCGGCAAGATCAATCTGCAGTGGATCATGGAGCTGTACAAAGCCCATCCCCACAAAGAAAAGTTCTTCGATTCCAGGCTCAGTAATCAAATGGGAAGGATTGAGAACCTGATCGGGAACGGCCTGTTCCGGCAGCAGATCATCGATGGTGTGTCAGAGGAAGATATCCGCAAAAGCTGGGAGCCGGGGCTGAGCCGCTATAAAGAAATGCGTAAGAAGTATTTGCTGTACCCCTAAGGGGTACGGGAAATATAAAAAGTATGGTAATGTGTGAATTTACCAAGTTTCCATCGGGTGATTTTTAATTCTACTATATAACAGCATGCTGGTTTTCATTTGACCTCTCTCTCCGAAATCCCTGAATCTTCCAATAAGTCAGCACCCGCCACAACCATTCCAACGGCCCGAAAAGAAAATATTGCAGCCAGATAAATGAGGTAAGAAGCTGGAACAGCCAGATAACCACTATAAAATAGAATATCTGGTAGTATTGAAAAGCGTCAAAATAGTTAAGCCCGAAGCCTAAGAAAATAAAGCTGCAGAGAATGGTTTGCATGATATAATTGGTCAGCGCCATTTGCCCGACCGCAGCCAGGCAACCTAAAAGCCTTTTCAGGATACCCCGGCGGATAATGAGCATGACCAGGGCTATATGTCCCATCATAATAGCAATGCGCTGGATGGGATAAAGCAGGTTGTGCCAGGGTATACGTATGCTTTCCATTTGGGCAAGCCAGGCCTCCAGGTTGGGGATATAGCGATAGCCGTAATAAATTTCCCAGGCAACCAGGGGCAGACCCAGTCCATAACCTAAGATAAGCGTCCACCGGTATTGCCGGGTCGTCCATTGATTGGTCAGAAAGCCCCAACGCAACAGGGCCATCCCCAACAACATGAGCGCCAGCGGATCCCAGATACTGTAAATAAGATAAGTGGTTTGGTATTGCCATGACAGCGCTCTTTTCTTTTTCGCGATAGCAGCGTAGTTACTTTTCATGGTCCGGGTGTGTTCCGCAATGTCCTGTGTATTGGGCAGGAAAGTCTTTTCAATTTCCCGCCATTCTTCCATCACTTCCTGTTGTTCCTTCGTGGCCCCCGTATCTCCGGAAATGGCTTTTGTAGTCGCCACATAAGCCATTCTTTTCTCCCTGATATCCTGATAGAAGCTGGTTTGCAGGACAAATTCCACAATAGCTACCAGGGGTACGGCCCAAACCAGCCATTTTGATTTTACCCTTAAAAACAAAACGGCTATCATACCCGTAACCGCGTATAAATACAGGATATCGCCATCCCAGAGGAGCAGGTAAGCATCTATCAGACCGAAAACGATCAGCCAGAACATTCTTTTATAGAACAGCTTAACCACAACTTTGGTGACAGCAGTTTTGTTGGTGAAAAATAAAACGATACCGGCGCCGAATAGCAAGGAAAATAATGCCCTCATTTTTCCCTCAAAAAACAGGAGCATTATGACCCTTGCCCAGAAATTGATGCTTTCAGGATCATTCCTGAAATCTTCGGAGTACCGGCGTGGTAAAGAAAACTCGGGTATATTCATGAGCAGGATGCCTAAAAGCGCAATTCCCCTGAGAATATCCAAAGCCTGTATCCTGTTTTTATCCGCTACGGGTAACAGGTGGTTGCCGGGTATACTGTGTTGCATGATATTGCAGGCGGTTATATGACCAAATTGAAATGTGCTCCTAAAAGTACCTATGCAGGGATAGCTTTACTATACCTCATTGGGGTATTCTGTAAGTTACCTGTATTATAGATCCATTACCCGGCCGGGATCTTATGCTGAATGCTGCGCCAGCTTCATCCGCTCTTTTCTGCATATTACCGAGGCCGTTGCCTTTTTTGACATTCCCGGGGTCAAAGCCTTTCCCATTATCGCTTACAATCATCTCAAGCATGCTGCCGGCAGGTTGCACATAAAATTCAATGGTATCTGCATTACTGTATTTCACCGCATTATTAATGGCTTCTTTCAGAATAAGGTATATATGCTGCTTTACATCTAATGCGAGTCCCGGCAGATCGGTTACATTTTCAATTGTGCTTTCAAACCGGATGTTTTTTGTGTTACACATTTCATACCCGTATTGCTGTATTTTATCTATCATGCGGGTAAACGAATCATTATCCGGCTTAATGGCCCATACCAGGTCGCCGAGCTTATTGATCACTTCATTTGCCGAACGCTGGATAATCGATACGGCATCTTTTACCAGGTCGTAATTACCGTTTTGCAGCATGGTTTGTGTCAGGTGGCTGTGCATGCTGATACCGCTGAGCGTGCTGCCAATATCGTCGTGCAATTGGCCCGAAATTTTATTGCGTAGCTTTTCTACCTCCAGCTGACCTTCCAGTTCGAGTACCACAGACTTTTTCTCCAGGTGTATCCACTTGTTCAGCATAGCCATATTGAAGAAAAATATTTCAATGAGCAGGCCAACCTGGATAAATATGTACGGGTACTGCCTCACCAGCAAATGTTGTTCTTCCGTATTTTGCAGCAACAGCATGCAAATGGTAAGCAGGGTACCGGCAAGGTTTGATATAAAAGCGCTTGCCATAAATTTTTTGTATGGCAGCTTATCACGGAGTATAATTACCACCAGCCAAATCCCGGCTGCAATACCTATGACATGAAGTATATTGAACAACAGGTTTGAAATAATGCCGAAAATGTAAAGGACCACAAACAGCAGTAAGACGATCCACAGCAATACAAGTAACCGGTCGAGTATTTTAAAGAACAGCTTCGAATTGGCAAAGCCTTTGTAGAAGGCTTTTAAGAAATGGCAGTAGCAGATGTTGGCGGTTATTACCAGTGGTGTATTTACAAAATTGTAAAATGCTGAGTACATAAAAGTGTCATGATCGGTAAGTCCGTATAACCCGGTGGAATTCAGGAAAAAGTTTATACCCAGCAACAGGAGAAAAAGTGAAAAATAAAGATATTCCTTCTTCTTCGAGCTAAAATACAGGTATAGAAAAATTGCTACCTGGAAAAAAAGTATTCCATGGAAGATGTGGTAAAAAGAAATGATCACCCGCTCCATATACCCCTTTTAAAGTAATTTGAGGAAACATAAATGCTAACTAATATGAACCGATGTTTTATACAGGTACCGTTTTACCTCCGGGAAATGCTTAAACAGGCGCCTATGCTTTCCGCTCTTTCCTACAAAATAGCAATAGTATCCGGCAAAACAAATAACCTTTCTTTAAAAATTTGGATTGGCGGGCAATCCTTTGGCAGGTGGAAACAATACTGACTTTCAACCTGTGATCTGCATCCCCATTTCCCGTCCTGCGCCCCCGTAACTTTCACTCCAAAGTTTTACCTTAGCAGGATGGATAAAAGGCTGTTTTTACTGGACGCAATGGCGTTGGTGTTCAGGGCGTATTATGCGCTGATCCGTAACCCCAGGATAACATCAAAAGGGTATAATACCAATGCCCAGTTTGGGTTTACAAATACCTTGCTGGAGCTGATCAATAACCGTAAACCATCGCATATGGCCGTGTGCTTTGATACCCATGCGCCAACCGAGAGGCATACGGATTTTGCAGACTATAAGGCCAACCGCCAGGAGGCGCCGGAAGACCTGCTGGCAGCTATTCCGGATATCAAGGAAATTATCAGGGGCTTTAATATCCCGGTCATAGAAGCGGATGGTTATGAGGCGGATGATATCATAGGCGCCCTCAGTAAAAAAGCTGCTGCAGCAGGGTATGAAGTATTCATGGTAACTCCGGACAAGGATTATGGTCAGCTGGTAACAGAATCCATAAAAATATACAAACCCGGCTACCAGGGAGGCGACCCCGAGATACTGGGCCCGGAAGAGGTCTGCGCCAAATGGAATATCGCATCGGTAGACCAGGTAATAGATATACTGGGGCTGATGGGGGATGTGGTAGATAATATTCCGGGTATTGCCGGTGTAGGGGAAAAAACGGCGGCAAAGCTGCTGGCAGAATACGGCACCCTCGAAAATGTGCTGGCAAATGCTGATAATATCAAGGGAGCTTTGGGCGAAAAAGTAAGAAAGGGAAAAGAAGATGCCATCCTCAGCAAGAAGCTCGCCACTATTATTACCGATGTGCCGGTAGATTTTCATGAAGAGGACTTCAGGCTGTCTGACTGGAACAGGGATGTGCTGAAGGATATTTTTACCAAGCTCGAATTCCGTACCATCGCGCAGCGTTTGCTGGGAGAAACGATTTCCATTACAGCGAGAAACGCAACGGATAAGAGCGGCGGTGTGGTGCAAACCGACCTGTTTGGTAATATGGTGGAATCTGCTACGACAAAGAAAGCGGTTAAAATTGTAGTTGAAACAGAAGTGGTGGTCACCAGCGCTTCCAGGAACATACATAACACACCACATACCTACGTGGCTGTTACAGAAGCTGCGGCACTGGAAAAGCTGGTCTCCGACCTTAATCAACAAACAGAAATATGCTTTGATACAGAAACTACCGGCATTGATGCCAATGCGACAGAACTGGTAGGCATGAGCTTTTGCTGGAATCCCGGTGAAGCATACTATATACCCTGTCCGCCGCAAAGAGAAAAGACACTGGAGATTCTGGCGACGCTGAAACCCGTTTTCGACAACAAGAATATTACCTGGATAGGGCAGAACCTGAAGTTTGATATGCTAGTACTGCGCTGGTACGATATCCGTATTGCCGGTGAAATATTTGATACCATGCTGGCGCATTACGTGGTAGATCCCGATGGCAAGAGAGGTATGGATGTATTAAGTGCTCAATACCTGGGCTATGAACCTGTACCTATTGAAGAGCTGATCGGTAAAAAAGGAAAATCGCAGGGTAACATGCGGGATGTGGAGCTGGATAAGATCAAAGATTATGCAGCAGAAGATGCAGATGTCACATTGCAGCTTAAGCAACGCCTGTTACCGGAACTGAAGACGAAATCAGTAGAAAGGGTATTTTATGAAGTGGAAAACCCACTGGTGAACGTGTTGACCGATATGGAATTTGAGGGTGTAAAGGTAGATACGGGTTTCCTGGCAGAGTATTCAAAACAGCTTGAAGCAGAGGCCGCCGAAGCTGAAGCAAAGGTGTACGAGCAGGCAGGTGTACGGTTCAACCTGGCATCTCCCAAACAGCTTGGGGAAGTATTGTTTGAAAAGCTGAAGCTGGACCCCAACGCGAAAAAGACAAAGACCGGGCAATACGGCACAGGGGAAGATGTGTTGCTGAAGCTTTCCCATAAAAGTAAAATAGTAGAAGATATTCTTGCCTACCGGGAGCTTACCAAGCTCAAGTCAACTTATATAGATGCGCTGCCGCTGATGGTGAACGCACGGACCGGGCGTGTGCACACAACTTATGCGCAGGCAGTAGCCGTCACCGGTAGATTGGCCAGCAATAACCCCAATCTGCAGAATATTCCCGTGCGTACCGCCCGGGGAAGAGAGATCCGGAAGGCCTTTATACCCCGGGATGATAATCATATCCTGCTATCGGCCGACTATTCACAGATCGAATTACGCATAGTAGCAGCCATCAGCGGTGATCCTGAGATGTGTGAAGCCTTCCGCCTGGGAAAAGATATCCATGCGGCCACCGCAGCCAAAGTATATAATATAGCGGAAGCGGAGGTAACCAAGGAGCAACGTTATAAAGCCAAAAGTGTGAATTTCGGTATCATATACGGACAGGGTGCTTTTGGGCTGGCGGATAACCTGGGCATCAGCCGTACTGAAGCAAAAGAGATCATAGAAAACTATAAAAAGGAGTTTGCTGCTATTACACAGTATATGAACAGCAGCATCAATTTTGCCCGGGAGCACGGTTACGTGCAAACGCTGATGGGGCGCAAACGCTGGTTACGGGATATCAACTCTTCCAATTTTACCGTAAGGGGATATGCAGAGCGAAATGCCATCAACTCACCCATACAGGGAAGCGCCGCGGATATGATCAAGCTGGCGATGATAAAAGTGCATAAGGCCATGAAGAAGGAGAAGCTGAAAAGCAGGATGATCCTGCAGGTGCACGATGAGCTGATCTTTGATGCATGGAAGGAAGAAGTCCCCGCCCTGAAAGCCCTCATCATAGAGAATATGCAAACAGCCATGTCGCTACCCAACGATGTGCCGGTAGTGGCGGAAGTAGGAGAAGGCAAAAGCTGGCTGGAAGCGCATTAGATAACAGAGCTCCCGGTAATTCCATTATACAGATTTTTTAGTGATGTGTAAAAAGCAGGATGGATCTACAATGATCTGTATAATTTCGCACAAAGCCCGCACAAACAATCCTTTTTAATCAGTTCTTTCTTTGCGGTCTTAGCGCGACATCTTTATGCAAGGTCGATTCTGCTGTCGTCTTTCTATTTTGATGTAACAAAACAGATAACTGAACTTAGAATGGTTTTTAGCTTTTTCCAAATCATTTTCTATGGCATTCCTTCGTATGCCTAAGGGCGTCGTACTTTATGCTCCACGAAACAATTTTGTATGAGCCGCATCTGCTACAGGATTGAGCTTATGGCTCATAAAAACTAACATACTGATCCAAGCCGTTGGTATACGATAAATTTTTCAGTGTAATAAGGGTTTGCTTATTCACAGGTGTCCTATTATAACAGCAGGGTAACTGCGTACCGAAACTGAACTAATGATATCCTGCAACGGTGGTATGCTATTTTATATAGTGTTGCTGTTACGATATAAGGATATCGTTCCTGGTGTTTTTTGTAAAGTGGCCAATGTTATAATTAACAGGTCCTGTTTTTCCCAATAATTCTTAGTAATCATATCTATCATTTTTTAAGACGAAAAAATGAATAAGCTGTTTATTGCCCGAAAAATACCTGGCAGGATCATTTTAGTGTCCGCAATAAGCCTTCTCACACTCACTGTATACGCCCAATCGATCACACAGGTTGTGCATGGCAAAGTGTTTGATGGTGAATCACAGGAACCCCTTGCGGGGGCAAGTATCAGTATCATTGGAACGAATCCCCCGGCCGGCAGCATTTCTGATAGCAGCGGCAATTTTAGGTTCAATAAGGTATTCCTGGGAAGGTATTCCTTTGCAGTAAGCATAAGCGGATACGAGCCGGTTATCATTCCGGAAGTGCTTGTTACAAGTGGAAAAGAGGTGGTTCTTTCTATCGGGCTCCGGCAATCTATTTCAATGCTGCGTGAAGTTGTGATCAAGTCGGGCACACAAAAAGGAAAAGTGCAAAATAATATGGCGGCTGTAAGCGCCCGTTCTTTCTCAGTAGAAGAAACCAGGCGTTACGCCGGTGGGCTCGATGATCCTGCACGGATGGCTGCTGCATTTGCCGGCGTTACTACAGGCAACCTGCAGGACAATGCTATTGTAATCCGGGGGAATGCACCCAAGGGGGTATCTTGGCGGCTGGAAGGAGTAGAAATCCCCAATCCCAATCATTTTGCAGGCGGAAATGTTGCCGGTGGAGGAATTGTTACGGTGTTCAGCAGCCAGATGCTTGCCAACTCTGATTTTTATACAGGTGCTTTCCCGGCGGAATATGGCAATGCGTTGGCAGGTGTGTTTGATATGAAATTCAGAAATGGTAATAATGAGAAACGGGAAAGCGCTGTGCAGCTTGGTTTGCTGGGTATTGATGTATCGTCGGAAGGTCCCTTTATTAAAGGCAAAAGCGCAACATACTTATTTAACTACCGGTACTCTACATTAGGATTGCTGGCTGGCCTGGGATTGTTTAACAGTCCCGTTATTCCAAAATACCAGGATCTTTCTTTCAAGCTGAATTTCCCGACTAAAAATGCCGGGACGTTCTCTGTATGGGGGATAGGCGCTATTGATCACCTTATGGCAAAAGAAATATCGGATTCTGCAAAGTGGGAAACAGACTGGGACCGCTACAGGGACGACTGGAATCTTCATTCCGGTGCGGCAGGCATTTCACATAAGCTGCCGTTAGGACGCAGCACTTATCTTAATACAACCCTTATGGCTTCGCGTGTAAGCAGCGTTGCAACCATACAGCGCATGAATGATCAGCTCAGCATGGAGCCCAGCGCTTTATTGTCTGATAAATCCGGCAGGGCTACAGCAAGCATCTTATTACATCACAAGTTTAATCTTGCGTTATCATTGCGATCCGGCATAAACTATCACCGCCTGTTTTATAACTTTGATATAAACAATACCATCAATAATGAGCCAGGTACATTGCGTAATATTACACGTGCAAAAGGAGAAAGCGGTTTCCAGGAATACTATTTGCAGTTGCGGTACGATCTTAATGAAAAGCTTTCACTAAGTCCTGGTATCAATGCCGGCTATTTTGAAGTGGGTAATGAATTTTCCATAGACCCGAGGCTGGGTTTGAAATACAAGCTAACCAACACGCATACCCTGGGTTTGGGATACGGACGGCACCGCCAAATGGAAGACCTGCGCATTTATATGTTAGAGCGTGTGTATGACGGAAAGGTTTCTTATCCCAACAAAAACCTTAAGCAAGCGAAGGCGCAGCACTTTATTGTATCGTATGACTGGCTTGTTTCAAAAAATGTTCGTATCAAGGTTGAGCCGTATTATCAGTTGCTGCAAAAAGTACCCGGTATTGCGGACAGCTCTTACTCGATGATCAATTTTTTACAGGACTGGGCATTCAGCGATTCATTGGGTAATAACAGCAGCGGCAGAAATATCGGAATTGATGTTACGCTGGAGCGATTTTTAAGTAATAACTATTATTTCCTGGTAACAGCATCGTTTTTTGATTCTAAATATAAAGCAGCCGATGGTATATGGCGTGATACACGATTCAATAAACAATACGTCATTAACGTTCTTGCAGGAAAGGAATTTATCACCCGGAAAGGAAATGTGCTGGGTATTAATGGCAGGATAAATTATGTTGGAGGAGAAAGACACAGCCCGGTTGATATAGAACGCAGTGTAAGCGAAGAGAAAGTTTACTACAATGAAAACAGGGCTTTTGCACAGCAGTTATCTCCTACATATTATTTCGATATCACTATTACTTACAGAAGGAACCGTAAAAAATATTCAGGCGTATTGGCCCTGCAGCTAAAAAATGTGCTGGGCTCTCCATCGTTTTATGGATACGAATACAACTTTCGCTCCGGCAAGGTTGAAATAGAAAAAGAGAAAATGATGCTTCCTGTTGTCAGCTATAAAATTGAGTTTTAGCCTATAAGATATTTTCCAGCTCTTTCAGCGAATAGATCGTGTGGGTGGCATCCACTTTTCCGGGGTGATTTTTGTAGTTCACAAACACCTGGTCGATGCCCGCATTTTGGGCGCCTTTAATGTCGGCTTCTATGTCATCGCCTATCATGATGCTGGTATCCGGTCGGGCACCTGTTTTATCAAAGGCATATTCAAAGATCTCCCTATGGGGTTTCAGGCTGTTGCTGGCCTCGGATGTAATGACCTGTTTAAAATACCCCGTTAAGCCCGAGTGTTTCAGCTTGTTGTGCTGAACCACCTCAAAACCGTTGGTGATCAGGTGCAGCTGGTATCCTTTCGCCTGCAGGTGTTCGAGAATTTCTTTGGTATGGGGGAACAGGATGGTGCGCGTGGGTAACATATCCAGGAACTGTGTATCCATTGTTTTGGCCAATGTCTCATTGGCCACCTTGAAATCCAGCAGGGTAAGCCGCATTCTTTTCAGCCGTAGCTCATCCCGTTTTATAAACCCTTTCCGGTAGCGGTCCCATAGTTTATCGTTATGATCGTTGTACCGCTCAAAGAAAAGCTCAAAGTCATCGATACCCAGTTCAGACAACTTCAGGGTGGCATGCAGTTCCCGGAGGGTAAACTTTGCGTTTGATTCAAAATCCCACAGCGTATGGTCGAGGTCAAAAAATATATGCCGGTATTTCATTGTTGAATGGTAGGCCGCAAAGGTACTATAGTTCGTGTTAAGCTATTGGTATGATTATCCGGCTGCAGGGAGGTGTAAAATAGGGGGACCCATGTACAAATAAAGATTGGTGTCTGATTTATTAACTTCCCATGTTAGTCTCAACGTATCTGCTGACAAATTGGTAATATGCAGTCTAGGGTCATGTCAAACATGAATTTTCATTTGAGATTTCCCGCAGATTCCGCTGAATTCCGCAGATAATCAAA
>CAKSVK010000010.1 GCA_934502905.1 uncultured Chitinophagaceae bacterium | reverse complement strand
GGATGTGGCCAGGAACTTCCAGAGCAAGGAAACGGTACTGAGAACCATTGATGTATTATCCCGCTATAAGATCAACTACCTGTTATTATACACCTCGGAAGATGAAGGATGGCGCCTTGAAATACCCGGGCTGCCGGAGCTAACGGAAGTAGGTGCACGAAGGCGTCATGTGAAGAGCATTACGGAGCCCGCCTTACATCCTGCTTATGGCTCTGGCCCGTATCCTGACTCTAAAGATAATAACGGAACAGGATATTATACCCGTAACGATTTTATCGAGATACTGAAATACGCCGCGGCAAGGCATATAAAGGTGATCCCGGAATTAAACTTCCCGGGGCATGCCAGGGCTGCAATCAAATCTATGGAAGCGCGTTACCAGCGCCTGATGAAAGAAGGGAAGGAAGAAGAAGCGAATGAATACCGGTTGATAGATCCGGAGGACAAATCCGTATATCTTTCTGCTCAGTTGTATAAGGACAATGTGGTGAATGTAAGCCGGGAATCGACGTTCCGCTTTTTTGAAAAAGTAGTGGACGAGATCGGGAAAATGTACGAGGAAGCTGGACTGGTAATGGGCATCTTTCACGCGGGAGGTGATGAAGTAGCGGAGGGAGCCTGGACACAATCTCCCGAAGCCCTGGAATTGATGCAGAAAAATCCTGATATAAAGGATCCTAAAAACCTGCAGACCTATTTCTTCAGGGAGCTGATGAAGCGCATGGAAAAACGAAACCTTACCATTCACGGATGGGAAGAAGTGGCCCTGCTGAAAGATGATTCAGGAAAGTATATACCCAATCCGGAATTTGCCGGCAAAAAAGTGGTTCCGTATATCTGGAACAACCTGTTTGATTACCCGGATATAGGATACCGGCTTGCTAATGCAGGATATCAGGTAGTGCTGTGTAATGTTTCCAACTTTTATTTTGACCTGGCTTATGATAATGATCCCCTGGAGCCGGGGCTATACTGGGGAGGGTTTATCAATACAAAAAACGCATTTGCTTTTGCGCCTTACCACATGTTTAATACTACGTTTACTAACGCCAAGGGGGCAGAAGTATTTTTTGAAAGTCCTTCTTACGGTCTGCAGGTATTGCAGCCCGAGGCCCGGAAAAATATTATTGGCATTGAAGCACAGCTATGGGCCGAAACTATTAAAGGAAGGGAAATGCTGGAGTATTATCTGTTGCCGAAGCTGCTGGGCTTTGCGGAAAGCGCCTGGGCGCCCGAGCGCAGGTGGGAGAATGAGCCCAACAGGACGAAAAGAGTTAAGCAAATAGAAGAAGACTGGAACTTTTTTGCCAATACCATTGCCCAGAGAGAGCTGCCGAAACTCTCGAAAATAAATGGCGGGTATGCATACCGGGTACCTCCGGCAGGTGCGATTATCGAGAACGGACTGCTGAAGGCAAATGTAGCCCTGCCGGGACTGAAGATCCATTATACACTGGACGGTACAGAACCTACGCTACAGTCGCCGGTTTACAAGGATCCGATACCGGCCAATGCGGTCATCAAGCTGAAAACCTTTGATGCTTCGGGCAGATCCGGCAGAACGATTACCCAGCGCCCGATCGTGGCCGGCAGGTTAAATTAATACAGGCGGGAAACAACATGTGGTAATGGTATTTTTTTTACCTTTCATGTCAGTGCAGTAATCTGTATTGTGCATTCCCATACGATTGTTGGAATTTAAATTATTACATTATGAAAAAGGTGTTATTCTTTTTATTTATCGGGTTGAACTTACTGGCTTGTAAGACAAATGCGCAGGATGATGGCTGGGTATCCATATTCAACGGAACAATGGAGAACTGGAAAGTGGGTAAGAATGCTACCAGCTTTAGCATTGAAGACGGCGCTATAAAGGTAAACGGACCGGTAGCACATTTATATTATGACGGTCCTGTGAGCAAACGCATTTTCAAAAATTTTGAATTTAAAGCGAAGGTTAAAACATTACCCGGCGCTAACTCCGGTATATACTTTCATACCAGCTACCAGGAAGGCGGTTGGCCGGAAAGAGGGTATGAGGTGCAGGTAAATAATTCCCATACTGACTGGAGAAGAACCGGCAGCTTATACAATATATCCGATGTGAGAGAAACCTGGGCAAAAGATAATGAATGGTATACTGAATATATTAAAGTAGAAGGCAGGCGGGTGATCATTAAAATAAACGACAATGTAGTGGTTGACTATACGGAACCCTGTGATGTAAAAAGAGAGGGTAACCCGCTGCGGGTGATCAGTGGCGGCACTTTTGCATTGCAGGCACATGATCCCAAAAGCGTGGTATACTATAAAGACATTATGGTAAAGATATTACCGGATTAAATTGCCGCGATCTCGATGCTTGTCGTGCTGAGATAAACAATTAGTGCAACTTATTCGCCATCTCGAGTATCCAATTAGGCGGCTCCTCAATCATTGAGGTGTGACATATAAAGTCAATATTGATAAGTTGGTTGATGTCCTTCATTTAGATGATTTATCAGGGCTCTATAGCTGAAGCTACAGTAGCAACACCGCTTAATCAAGGCGCCTCGGGGAATTGCGGTAATCCACCACGGCGGACACGTTATTCCCCGGCGGCTTTTTGCGCTACTTTTTTCCGCAAAAAAGTAGCTGAAAAATTGCAGGGAGTATTAAATGGAAGCCCACGTTTACGGAAACTAATTAATAGTTCGCCGCTATGCGGCTAGATACTAACGCCTCATCCTCCTATAAATATTTGCGGTGCGCTGCACCTTTTTGCAGGTTGTTGAGTAACAGCAGCTTGCATAATATCTCATTGGCAATGGAACACCCGCCTGCCGGACGGGCAGGAAGTGGAATGAGAGACCTGTTGTTGCTTCATGAGATACCTCCCTCCACCTACGATTGGGGATCGAGATGACGATTGGCTATCTGTTTGTTGTAAAAAACATATAGTTGGCGGTTATAAGGCGTCTGTAATGCAATGAGGATAGACGCTTCCTCTGTCAGCGTGACAAACCGGGAAAGTTGCTGGTTTGCCACACTGAGGCATGAAGCACCTGTAATGCAACCAGGATACCTTAAAACGAGGAGTTATCTTCCTGTCAGTTCCCTGATCAGGTCTGCTTCTTCCTGCTTATAGGGTTTTCCATCCTTGTGAAAGATATCATGGAACCATATGGGAGGTTCTCCGCTGTATGCTTTTTTCCAACTGTCCCAGGCATATTTTGTCTGCGATTTGCCATCTACCAGTCCCCAGTTGTAAGCTGCCACATTATATTTTTTAGCGATCGGCAATGATCCCTCAAAAGTGCTGTTATTACCCCGTGCCATGTATTCTGTGCAGAATATCGGGCGCCCGTAGCGTTGCAGCTCTTTTATTTCTTTCTCAAATGATTCCGCAGTTGAGTAATTATGAAAAGAAATTACGTCTGATTCTGTCACCATCAGTGTCTCGATCGACTTCAGCTTTTCCGGCGCGGACCAGTCGCCAGACCACAGGCCGGCAGTGAGCGGCTGTATGGGACCGACTGATCGCGCCCAGTTGTAACACTGTGCCAGCAGGGCTTCTACCAGTGCCGGCTTGTTTTGAGGCTCATGCGGACGATATTCGTCGTTGTTCATATTTTCCGGCTCATTCCAGAGGTCCCAGCCGATTACCCGCTCATCTTTTGCGAATTTTCCTACTACTGTCTTTACATATTTTTCGAGACGGGGATACTGCGTGCTGTCCAGCAATACTTCCTTTCCCGGGTTTTGAACCCATCCCGAGTTATGCACACCGGGTTTGGGTTCGCGTTGCTTACCCGGCCTGGGAAAAGGGTCCCAGACAGAGTCAAATAATACCAGCAAAGGTTTAATACCATGGCGGGCCGCTATCTGCAGGAAAACATCAATGCGTTCCAGGAAGGCTTCAGCACCCTGTTCAAAGACCATGTCATGCAGGTATACCCTGGCTGTATTCATGCCGATGGATGCGGCCCAGCCCAGTTCACGGTCAATAGTAGCCGTGTCAAAAGTCTCGGACTGCCACATTTCCAACTGATTGATGGCGGTGCTGGGTACAAAATTCGCACCCACCAGCCAGGGTTGTTTGTTGTACCAGTCATTAGCTTCCTGCGGGGTCCATTGCGCTCTCGGCTGGACTGCATCTGCCTGCGTTTTGGACGATTGCTCACCACCACAACCCATGAGCGCCACAGCTAGGGCAAATCCAAATAATAGTTTCATCTTCATAACAGTTTTTTGTAGTTGTTAAATCAAAAAATCTTCCCGCGCAGGACTAAAGACGTCGATGAGTATCCCCTCCTCCAGGCATACAACGCCATGCGTCACATCCGGCAATGCGAAGTAAACATCGCCTTCCTGCAATACTTTTTTCTCTGCTCCCATTACCACTTCAAACCTTCCTCTGGCTACATAGCTCATCTGCAGGTGCGGATGATGATGCAAAACACCGATTGCACCGGGGTCAAATTTTACTTTCACCAGCATAATGCTTTCATTATAACTCATGATCTTTCGCTGCACGCCAGGGGCTGCCTGTTTCCAGGGCACTTCGTTGTCTTTTACCAGCGCCCGGTTATATAGCTGTGATATCATCTCAGAGATTTCAAAGAATGATCAATTTGGTATTACGCGATCTTACAGGTACCTCCTTCCGGTTGCACCACATAGGCGTCCAGTGGCAGGTTGTTGTGAAGCGTATACAGGTGTTTTACATTTTCTATCAACTGTTCTACCGCATCTTCCCTTACGAGGTTGATGGTACAGCCTCCGAACCCTCCACCCATCATCCGTGCACCTAAAACCGTTTCTTCTTTTTTCACAAAATCTACCAGCCAGTCCAGTTCCTTGCAGCTTACCTCGTAGTCTTTGCTCAATCCTTCGTGGGAAGCATACAGCATTTCCCCGACTCCCGCCAGGTTGCCTTCCGCCAGGTATTCGCAAACCTGTTGCAGCCTGCTGTTCTCTTCAATCACATACCGGCACCGACTGTATACCACGTCATCCCTGTCTTTCACCCATGTATCAAGCTGTTCCGGCGTTACATCCCTCAGCGATTGAACACCCGGCTCTTTTTCCGCTACCCATGCAACGCCTTGCTCACATTGCTGGCGCCTTGTGTTATATTCGGAGCTTGCCAGCGAATGTTTTACATTGCTGTTCAGCAATACCAGCCTGTATCCATCTAGCTTTAAGGGCACGTAGGCGTATTCCAGGCTCCTGCAATCCAGCCGCACCGCATAACCTTCTTTCCCGAAAGCAGAAGCAAACTGGTCCATGATACCACATTTTACGCCGGCAAACTCGTGCTCTGCCAGTTGTGCCAGTTGCACCAGCCTCATCAACGGGATGTTCAACTGAAATATATCGTTCAGCGCATATATCACACAACACTCCACTGCTGCAGACGATGATATACCTGCTCCGATAATGACATCACCATCCAGAACAAGGTTGAAACCTTTTATAAGATAGCCATTTTTTTTCAACTGGTCCACCACTCCCAAAACATAATCCGTCCAGCCAAATCTTCTTTTTAATGTATGCAGGCTTGTAGAAAAATGCTCGAGAAAGCTGACGGAATATAAATGGATCTCTTCATCATTACGGGGTGTTATGGCCACGTAAGCAGCCTTGTCTATGGCAGCCGGCAGCACAAACCCATTGTTGTAATCCGTATGTTCGCCTATAATGTTTATCCTGCCCGGCGAACGGTATAGAGAAGGTGTTTCTTTAAATATTGTAGCAAACTCCTGCCTGAGACCCTCTGTATTGAATTTACCTGGTTTCATTTTTTCCTTCTTAACATTAAAATTTCATGGATGCTGCTGCCGTTTCCGGTAAACAGAAGCCAACGAAGGTGTAAGGTACTTACCAAAACGCTCATTACAAAACATCAGGCGGGGCTGCCGGTTATGACGATATCCCTTACCGCTACAACAGGCTGTGGGTATCCGCTGGTTGTTACGTGGATCATTGCCCTGCCACTTCTTCAGGCGTGGAAAAACAGGTTTAATTGAACAGCGGTATAAAGGAAAGAGCGTATTGATTATTTTGTAGTACCTTTTATAAAATTTTGATAATATGAATTTTATAATACGTATTCTCGTTACAGGGGCAGTAGCTTTTGGGTTGTCCTATATCTTAAAAGGTATTAATATTGATACCTACTGGACGGCTATTGTTTTCGCGTTGGTGCTGGCCATCGTAAATATCCTGATCCGCCCCATACTGGTTATTCTCACAATACCCCTTACCATCCTTACTTTCGGACTGTTTCTGTTCGTAATAAACGCTCTTTTGATATTGCTCGCAGCAAAGTTCATTGACGGCATAAAAATAGACGGCTTCTGGTGGGCACTGCTGTTCAGCCTGCTCCTGTCTTTTATTACGTCTGTTTTGTTCAGTAAGTCCGACGAGTAATTTTACGAATCCTGCCACCTTTTATCATAAGATAGCTATGAAATACGTTCTTAACTCAAAATTCTGGTTATCAGCACACAAAATAAACAGTATGATCACACTGCATATTTTAAAAAACCTATAGGTTTGTATATGCATTTCTTACAAAAAGGCTTATCTGCGTCACAACTGGAGCATATATACCGGTCATTACTGTTGCCCAGGATGATTGAAGAGAAGATGCTGCTCCTGCTGCGCCAGGGGCGCATCAGCAAATGGTTCAGCGGCATCGGACAGGAGGCGATTGCCGTGGGTGCCAGCCTGGCAATGGAAGAAAAAGAGTGGATATTCCCTATGCACCGCAACCTGGGTGTGTTTACCACCCGTGGGTTACCGCTGAACAGGCTGCTGATGCAATGGCAGGGGGCCAGGGAAGGGTATAGCCAGGGACGCGAAAGAAGCTTTCATTTTGGAGATAAAGAGCATTATATCTGCGGCATGATCTCTCACCTTGGGCCTCAGCTGGCCGTGGCAGATGGGGTATCGCTTGCCTATAAGCTGAAAGAAGAGAAGAAAGTATCCCTGGTATTTACCGGAGAGGGCGGCACCAGCGAAGGAGACTTTCATGAAGCGTTGAATCTTGCTGCCGTATGGGACCTGCCTGTAATCTTTTTGATAGAGAACAACGGGTATGCCTTAAGCACGCCTACCAATGAACAATACCGTTGTGAGCACCTGGTAGATAAGGCAAAAGGATACGGTATTGAGAGTGTGCAGATAGATGGCAACAATATCCTGGAAGTGTATGATACCATCAAAGGCGTCAGGGAATATTGCCTGGAAAGGCAGAAACCATACCTGGTAGAATGCTTGACCTTCCGTATGCGAGGGCATGAAGAAGCCAGCGGAACAAAATATGTGCCGCAGGAACTGTTTGAAATATGGGAACAGAAGGATCCTGTAAAGAACTTCGAGCACTGGTTGCTGAAAGAGAACTTATTGACCACAATAGAAATTGAAGCGGCCAAAACCAGCTTCAAGAAATACATCGATGAGGAAGTAGAAAAGGGCTTTCATACCCCGCCGGTGACGCCGGTTACAGGTAACGAGTTGAAAGATGTGTATGCAGATCTTACAAAAGTGCAAAGTGACAAGGAGATCCTGGTCATCACCGATACGGCTAATATTCATCCGTCTATATTCAATCTGCGCGAAAAAAGATTTGTAGATGCGATAGCGGAGGGTATCTATCAATCGCTGCTGTTTCATGATAACCTGGTAGTAATGGGACAGGATATTGCCGAATATGGCGGTGCCTTTAAAGTAACGGACGGCCTGGTCAATAAGTTCGGAAGAGAACGGATCCGGAATACCCCTATCTGTGAAAGCGCTGTTATTGGCGCCGGACTGGGGCTGAGCCTCGAGGGATACAAGAGTATCGTTGAAATGCAGTTTGCAGATTTTGTGACCATGGGCTTTAACCAGATCGTAAACAACCTGGCAAAGATTCATTACCGCTGGGGGCAAAATGCGGATGTGGTGATACGGATGCCAACGGGGGGTGGCATGGGTGCGGGACCTTTCCACTCGCAGAGCAACGAAGCCTGGTTTATGCATACTCCCGGGTTAAAAGTGGTATATCCTTCTACGGCTGCTGATGCCAAAGGCTTGCTGGTAGCGGCTGTAAACGATCCCAACCCGGTATTGTTTTTTGAGCATAAGGGGCTTTACCGCAGCATTACCGGGCAGGTACCGGAAGAAATATATGAAGTACCGATAGGGAAGGCAAGGGTGGTAGAAGAGGGGAACGATATTTCCATCATCACCTACGGCGCGGGTGTGCATTGGGCGCTGGAATATGCCGCGCAACACCTGAACCTGTCTATTGATATTCTTGATCTGCGCTCGCTGTTGCCATTGGATTATGAAGCTATTCAGGCTTCGGTATCACGCACGGGGAAAGTGCTGGTATTACATGAAGATACTCTTACAGCAGGCGTAGGGGCAGAGATCAGCGCCTGGATATCCGAGCATTGTTTCCGGATGCTAGATGCGCCGGTAATGCGTTGCGCTTCCCTGGACACACCTGTTCCCTTTAACACAGAACTGGAGAAAAACTTTATGGCAAAGTCCAGGCTGCATGCATATGTGCAGAAGCTGATGGATTATTAGCACCTAAGATTTGGTTTCCTGCGCCAGGATGGCATCACCAATGCCCTGTATCTCGTCGTCCGTGAAGTCATCGACGTCCCTCCAGATGATCCTGTCCGATTCTCCATAACTTGGAGCAATATAAAACACTTTATCCCCGATGGTTACCCGGTGATATTGTTTGCCTTCCAGGTCAACCAGCTCATAGCTGGCGGCTTGCCCATTGATATAAATTTCCATAGCTGAAAGGTAGATATTTTTGAGGTTAAGCTGGATCTAAAAGTGAAAAGGCAGTAATTACGGCTAAAATCTCATTTTTCATTTCTCATTTGACCACATCAAAAATTTGATTATTTTTGCAACCCTTAAAAGGACCGGGAAGTGGCGTAGCCCGGTAGCGCATCCCGCTGTGGCGGGCGGGTCGCAAGCCAATAAAAAGATATTTGAGATAAAAATAGTATGCAGTAAGTTTTGCAACTTATTGTATGAGTTCGGGAAGTGGCGCAGCCCGGTAGCGCACTTGCATGGGGTGCAAGGGGTCGCAAGTTCGAATCTTGTCTTCCCGACAAATAACGAAGCCCCTGGCAACAGCCGGGGGCTTTTTGTTTCGAAGCATTACGAATCTGCTCGCATAAGTGAGGAAAAATAAGCGCGGGCAGTATACAGGGGCATATTTATTTAGACTTCTTCTTCACAGGATCACACAAGGTAATTTTGGCTTCCCGACAGATCAGACCGCAAATTCGTTTGTTTGGTAATTACCGGCAGTGGTCAGTTAAGATCTGCTGTCTTTTCATTTATATAAGGTCGCCTTCTTCTTGCATCCACATCATATATTCGTCCGGAGATCCCTATGTTATCTGTGGCTGGTAAAAAATTTCGATCCTGTTCAGGTTGAGAGATATAGCCGGGCAGCCCGCTTCGTTTAGCCGTCATAGACTTCAGGTATCGGATCCTTGCTTTCGTTGCTGTATGGGCGTCGATCTGCATCTTACCTTTTTGATGTTTGCCTGCTCTTCCGGCACCGGTGATCGTCTTTTTGTTTTCCGTAAAGATCATCAAAGCCAAACCATTCAATATAAACCCCTCACGGATGATCTGCACGGGCAAACTATCATTTTGATTACTGTCATCGTTTCCTGCCCCGGCTGTTTGAGTTTGTATATACGCTACATAACCTGCTGCCGCTAATACGTATATGAATAAACTTTTCATCTCAATATGCTTTAAGCCGACTCAAAAATTAGTCAGTCAGCTTTATAAAATTGCACTCCCCTTCTTTGATGACCTCGTCCCTTTCATCCCACTCGTCAATTTCCTTACCGTTTAAAATTTGCTTTGCATGCCAGGAATGTGTGCCGGCGGGAAGCTTTACATTTACTACATTTATGCTGCTGGGCGTGCCGCACTGCGGTCTTTCAATATGTGTAAGCGTTATTTCACCGGCCTGTTTGCCATCTACGTAAATTTTTATGGCGTCAAACTTTGTATTGTCCAGGAAGGTATAGAATATAAAACTTCCTGTCGGACTTTTGTCTTTTTTACAGCTATTCATCAGGGTTACCATACCCAGTAAAAAGAATGCAAGAAAAATTTTGGAACTCCATCCTGATTTGATACACTTTGTCATTGTTTGTTATTTTGTTTTTTTGATTGATGGCACAAAATTATCCTGCTGTATACCCGCTGTCAATTAATGTTTGTTGAAGTGTAGCACAATTGTATTAAAAAGCGTATAAAATGATCTTATCCGTTTTAGCATTTTTTTATGGAAAACGGCTCAGACAGGATTATCTACGCTTCGCTTAATTATAGTTGTACAGACACCCGTTTTTTATAGTTTTACAGACTTTTTAATTTGATATGTCTATAATGCGTTGCGGGGTTAAAATTGGGGGAATCCTTACACTGCTGTTGTATGTCACAGGTATGAGGGCACAGTCGGGGGATCTGAAGATCACCACCTATACGGAATCCGACGGGCTGAGCAGCAGCATCATCCGCTGCGTAATGCAGGATAGTCGCGGTATGTTATGGGTGGGTACCCCTGACGGACTTAACACGTATGACGGATATACCTTTAATACCCTGAGGAAAAGCAGCAGCAATAAAAATACGGTAAGAGGAAACTTTATAACCCAACTGGCGGAAGACCAGGTGGGAGACATCTGGATAGGCTATCTGAACGATGGCGTGAGCCGCTACAATACCGCAACGGGTGTCTTTCAACATTATCCTTTACAGGATCCGGATGCAGTAAAAGCAAAAGCGGGGGAGATCACCTGCCTGTTCATTGACAGGCAAAACCAGGTATGGATAGGGGTGAGGAACAAAGGCTTATATAAGCTGGATAAAAATGCCGGCAGCTATGTTCAGTATGATCTGGTATCCGCGGATCAGGTCCCGGTACCTCCGGCTTATAATACAGTATATGGCATGACGGAAGAGGATGACGCAGGTGTATACTGGCTGGCGACACATGCAGGGTTATACCGTTTTGCACCTGCTGATAAATCAATGTCTTTGTTAAGGAACAGGCCTTTGCAGGAAAATAATAACACAGAGCTGTTCGTGAGCATCAGGAAGGAACGTGAAACCTTGTGGTTAGGCTCCTGGGCGGGAGGAATATCAACATATGATACAGATAAAAAGGAATGGGGCCATTTTATGTATACAAGACCTGCGCCCACCAATAATGTTGTTCCCGACCTGTTGCTGAGACCCGACACAGATTCGGTATTGATTGTAACCAATGATAAAGGACCCGGTTATTTCGACAAAAAAAAGAAAACCTTTCACTTTCTCAATAATGCTGTCCCAAATGTTTCTGCGGAATTTAACTCGATCTATAAAGACAAAGCCGCTAATGTCTGGATTGCCTCCAGCAGGGGCCTGATAAAAATATGGAACCAGTCGAGAAAGTTCATCTTCCATGAGCTGCCCGTGGGGGCTTCCTCCAACAATGATCTGTACGCTGTAGGACATGTATACGAGAACGAGGAGCTTATTCTTTACGGAACATGGTTTGCAGACGGCTTGCAGGTGAAGGACAAACGCACCGGCAGGTTGGTCGTTCTTCCGGTGGATATATTACCGGGTGAAGAGCAGAACATGCTCATAATGGATATCAAACGGGATATGAAAGGTTGTATATGGGTGCTTACCCGTGACTATATTTATGCGTTCGACGAAAAGGCACAGAAGCTGACGAAGCACCGTCAGCCACCCCTCTTTAAACAAAACAGGAGCAATTATTTTGCCGCCCTGGCGGAGGCAGGAGACGGAAGCTTGTGGATAGCCACTCTCAGGAACGGCATATTTGTATACGATAAGGAACGGGATAGTATCATACGGCATTACACACCAGAAGACCGTTCTTCGTACCTGCCTGTAAGTTACATCTCCGCATTGCACCGGGACGATAATAATATAATGTGGATAGGCGGCAGTAAAGGATTCCTGGGTTATCCGGACGCAGAGGGAAACATCCGGCAGGTGCAGGTGGATATCCGGGGAGAACCGGTGGTGGGCGCTGTCAACAGCCTTACATGCACCAGGGATAACCAGGTATGGGTGGGCACAGATGTAGGATTGCTGCAATTCAGCGCTTCCGAAAAAAAGCCGGTGAAAATGTTTACGTCGGAAAACGGTATTACCTCGGACATTGTGAACAAGGTATACACGGATAAGAACGGGGAAATATGGTGCATCACGGAAACCGCGCTCTGTAAAGTGAACCCGGCTAAGGGTACGGTAAGCAACTATGGACTGGACGAAGGGCTGGATCAGCCTGCCATAGGCAATGATATCAATACGCTGGAAGATGGTATTATGATGATACCGGCGGCCAGGGGATATTTTCTTTTTCACCCGGACAGCCTGAACGTACCGCAACAGCCTGCTCCGATGGCCATCACTTCATTTATGGTCAAAGGAGCATACCGGTTTTATGGAGAGGACCTGGGAAAATATGAAAAGGTAATGCTGGACCCTTCCGAGAACCATTTTTCTTTCGAGTTTGCCAGTATTGACTTCAACCGCACGGGTAAGCAACGATATGCATACATGCTGGAAGGGGCAGATAAGGAATGGACCGCTACCTATAGCCGTTATGCTGCATATGCAAACCTGGCGCCGGGGGATTATATATTTAAAGTGCGGGCTATTGGCAACAGCGGGCAGGAGTCGGGAGCAACGGTTACGCTTCCCATACGTGTATCTGGATACCTGTATAATACCAGTGGATTCAGGATTGCTGCCGTACTGGCGATCCTGGGGATCATGTATATCGTTTATACCATACGGTTAAGAAACCAAAGGCGGCTATTCCAGTTGCAGGCCAAAGCAGGACTGCTGGAAAAAGAGAAGGCTATGATCATGTACAACAACCTGAAGCAGCAGTTAAATCCTCATTTCTTATTCAACTCACTTACTTCGCTGAGCAGCCTCATCCGTATCAACCAAAAAATGGCAGGTGAATTCCTCGACGGTTTGAGTAAGACCTACCGTTATATATTGAACAACCGGGAAAAAGAGCTGGTATCGCTGGCGGATGAGCGCCAGTTTTCTGAAATCTATATCAAACTCCAAAAGACCAGGTTTGAAAATGCTTTACAGGTAAAAATAAGCATCAGGGACGAGCACCTTGATGCAAAAATTGCACCGGTCACCATGCAGAACCTGCTGGAAAATGCCATCAAGCATAATATTGTAACGGAAGATGAGCCCCTGGTGATAGAGATATACACCAATGAAGAAAATCAACTGGTAGTAAAGAACAGCCTGAACAGGAAACCCTTTGTGGAAACCAGTAACCGGCAGGGACTGGCAAGCCTGAGGTCTCTTTATTCCTATTTTTCGGAACGCACAATTGAAATACAATCCACGGAACAGCATTTTATAGTAAAGGTTCCATTATTATAATTTATTATTTACATGCCATGAAAGCAGTTATTATTGAAGACGAAATGCTGGTAGCAAAAGAGCTGGTGACCAAAATACAGGCGGTTGCCGAAGATATAGAAGTGGAGACCATCCTGCCCAGTCTCAAAACAGCGAGGAAATGGTTTATGGAGCACGCCGAGCCGGATGTGATATTTATGGATATCCAGTTGGGAGACGGCATCAGCTTCAGTTTGCTGGAGGATTTTTCCCTGAAAAGCCTTATTATTTTTACAACTGCCTATAATGAGTATGCCATCAAAGCCTTCAGGGTAAATGGTATTGATTACCTGCTGAAACCGGTGGATGAAGAAGAGCTGAGAAAGGCGATCCATAAATGCCGCGAACGCCGGGAGCCCGTAAAGATCCTTCCCGGAGAACTGCTGCAGATGATCCAGTCTTTTGCGGCAGGTAAGCCGGGTACGGCTTACAAGGAAAAGTTCATCGTGCAGGTAAGGCAGCAGTGGTTGCCTGTAAATACAGAAGATATTGCGTGTTTTGTGAAAGAGACCCTCAACTACCTCTACACTTTTTCGGGCGAAAGGCACATACTCGATTACAGCACGCTGGAAGAAATTGAAGAGCTATTGGATCCCACCAGGTTCTACAGGGCAAACCGTCAGTGTATCGTAAACATCGAAGCAATACAAAGCGTCCAGTTACACGAGAACCAAAAGCTTACTTTAAAGCTGAAAGCCCCTGTAAAAACGGAAGTAGACGTCAGCAGGGAAAAAGCACCCTCTTTTAAAAGATGGTTCGACCGGTAGCCTGTGATCAGCGATCACAGAACCTTTACATTATAATGATGATCAACATCACCTGTTCCCGGTCATTACCTACCCGGCGGTAGGGCTTATGCGGGTGACTGCTGGTCCTGCTGCTTGTTATGCCGAAGGAGGAAGCATCTGTTTTGAATTTCCCTCGTCGTAAAAAACGTTCTGCGCCAGCACCGGCGATAGAGAGACCACCGGTAGCTTGTGCCCGGGCATTAACGGATCCTCACAAACCTTTCCAGTTGCAGGGCGCCGGACCTCCTTTCACATGGATCGTTTATTGCCTTAAACCGGAGAGTATCCCTGTTGATCTCAAAATGGTATCGGCCGGTATCCGAAAGATTGCAAACAGGCAGGGGATAGTTAATAGAATCTTTCAATAAAAAAAGATTGCCTTCTGTGGTGTACCAGCCGGAATTGGTATGCGTTTGTCCGGTCCTGTTAAGGGTGACCTTGAACCGGTTGTCGTTGTCGAGCTGCAGTTGCAGGGTCATATCCTCTTCCCAGAGAGATTTCCAGGTTCCCTGCAGGGCTGCGGACGGCTGCTTTGGTGCGCCGCAGGACACAAATAATAACAATAATGCAGGTATAAGCCTTGTAAAGTATGGCATATTATAAACGCTGAACTTAATACCGTTGATCTGGTTTTTCATTCATAGCATGCGTGGTATTTTCCGTAGTTTACCCGATACCGGCGGCAGCGCTTAACATCCCCACCTGATCCAGGTAGCACCCCAGGTGAAACCACCTCCGAAAGCGGCGAGCACCAGGTTATCTCCTTTATTCAGCTTATCCTCCCAGTCCCACAGGCATAGCGGAAGTGTACCCGCCGTGGTATTACCATAGCGTTCAATATTGATCATCACTTTCTCTGCCGGTAATCCCATCCTGTTTGCGGTGGCGTCAATGATACGCTTGTTGGCCTGGTGTGGCACCAGCCAGGCAATATCATCTGCCGTCAGGTTATTTCTTTGCATCAGCTCGTAGCTGACATCTGCCATATCCTTCACGGCATGCTTGAAAACTGTTTGTCCCTCCTGGTAAATAAAATGCTCTTTATTGCTTACCGTTTCCACAGAAGCAGGGTGCAGTGACCCGCCGGCTTTCATATGCAGGTAATTACCGCCACGGCCATCACTCCTGAGGATACTATCTTTTATACCATATCCTTCGGTATTGGGCTCCAGTAATACGGCGCCTGCACCGTCGCCGAATATGATGCAGGTGGTCCTGTCGCTGTAATCAACAATAGCGCTCATTTTATCTGCTCCCGCTACGATCACTTTTTTGCACCTTCCGCTTTCTATCATGGCAGCACCTGTTGTAAGGGCATATAAAAAGCCGGAGCAGGCTGCTGTCAGGTCATAACCCCAGGCATTCACGGCACCCAGCTTGTGGCAGGCCAGGTTGGCTGTAGACGGGAATACCTGGTCGGGTGTAACCGTCCCCACGATTAGACAGTCAATTTCCTCGGGTGAGATATTTCTTTTTTTCAGTATTTCTTTCACTGCGGGCACCACCATATCAGATGTTGCCAGTCCCTCTCCTTTCAATATCCTTCTTTCACTGATGCCGGTCCTGGTTCGAATCCATTCATCGTTAGTGTCTACCATCTTCTCCAGTTCTGCATTGGTCAAAACATAATCCGGAACATAGCCACCCACTGCGGTAATGGCGGCGCTTATTTTAACACTCATGTTTGTTTTTTTCAAAATTGGGGACGAAAATACAATTATCGGGACAAATCAAAATAATGTAAGCCGGTTTTCTACAAACTGTTCCTGTATCTTTGCCCTCTTTTAGGTAGGTATGATCGCTTTTCTGTCAGGTAACTTTGTATATAAGAGTCCCGCCGTGGTACACATCGATATAAACGGTGTAGGTTACGAAGTGCAGATAAGCCTGAACACCTATTCAAAGATCCAGTCCCTGGAAAAAGGACTGTTGCATACCTGGCTGCACATAAAGGAAGATGCGCATACATTGTATGGATTTGCAGATATCGTGGAAAAAAATATATTTTTACAGCTCATCAGTGTGAATGGCATAGGCACTTCTACTGCCAGGATGATGTTATCTTCCCTGAAGCCCGAAGAACTGACGGATGCAATTTATAAGGGAGATACCCCGCGTTTGGAAAAAATAAAGGGTATAGGCAAAAAGTCAGCAGAAAGAATTGTATTGGAACTAAGGGATAAAATATCTAAAAACCTCGTTGATACTACAAGTTTTACACACAAAAACAATACTTTGGAACAGGATGCGTTAAATGCTCTGGTAGCATTGGGCATTGCCCGTAACGCAGCAGAAGCTGCTGTTAAAAAAGCTACTTCCGCCATCCCTGCCGAAAACCTGGAAACATTAATTAAAACTGCTTTACAGCTTATTTGATTAGATCTCTACCCAACAAACAATACGGGAAAATTGACATTAAGTCATTGGCATATCTTACGGATAATGATTTCTATTGTTGCCGTCTTTACGACGTATGTGGCAACAGTACAGGGTATGCCTGCTCCCACCCGTATTTTTTTGCAGGAGCAGCGGGATACCATTCCTGCTTCCGATACCCTGGCCCAGGATACTATTAAAGTACCGGATACGCTTCATTATCCTATTTATGACAGAAGGGCGGATAAAATTTCATCCGGACAGTCCAAAGGATTTGACCTGAACGATCCTTCCAATGTAAAGGACTCTATCATTTACGATCCGAAGGAAAAACAGTATTTCATCATTGAAAAGATCGGCGACAAATACTACCGCAAGCCTACCTCCCTCACTTTCGAGGAGTTCATGCGCATCCAGTCAAGAAAGCAGGAAACAGAATATTTCCGTCAGCGTGCCAATACCATCTCCAAGCTCAATAACAGCCTGGTAAGGCCCAAGCTGAACGCAACAGATGACTTATTCAACCGGCTGTTCGGAAACGGGAAAATAGATATTCGCCCACAGGGTAATGTGAGTGTTACGGCAGGATATATGGGGCAGAATGTAAAGAATCCGACCTTGCCGGAACGGGCCAGGAGGAACGGCGGGTTCGATTTTGATATGATGGCCAACCTGAATGTGATCGCCAATATCGGCGATAAGGTAAAGCTTCCCATCTCTTATAACACCCAGTCTACTTTTGACTGGGAAAATCAGCTGAAGCTGGAGTATACGGGGAAACCGGATGAAATTATAAAGAAAATTGAGCTGGGTAATACCAGCTTTGCGGCAAAGGGTACGCTTATTCCCGGCGCCCAATCACTTTTTGGGGTAAAAACACAGCTCCAGTTCGGCAAGCTGTGGGTGACGGCGGCCTTTGCCACACAAAGATCTCAACGGCAATCCAGGGCATCGCAGGGTGGTGCCTCTACTTCCCGGATATCGGTGAAAGCCGATGATTATGATGAGAACCGCCACTTTTTGATGGCGCAGTATTTCCGGAATAAGTACAACGATGCGATGAAGACCCTGCCATTAGTGTCGTCGCAGGTACAACTGATGCGCCTGGAAGTATGGGTAACCAACCGGACAGGATCGAATGTAACGACAGACAGCCGCGACATTGTGGGCTTAATGGATATAGGGGAACCTCAACCATACGGCGCCTGGGGCGGCTCCGGTAATCCGGCCGACCTGCCCAGGAATGATGTCAACAACCTGTACCGCCAGATCATTGGTAATTCATCGGCAAGGAGCCCGTCACAGGCCGTTTCCGTCCTCACGGGTATGGGGCTGCGACAGGTACAGGACTTTGAAAAAACTTTTGCCCGTAAGCTGGATTCCAGCCAGTATGTATACAACCGGCAGCTCGGTTACCTGTCGCTGAATGCGGCCCTGCAGCCCAATGAAGTGCTGGCAGTAGCTTTTCAGTATACCTATAATGGAAGGGTGTACCAGGTAGGAGAGTTTTCGCAGGATGTGCCGGTGGACTCCACATCGGGTGTACAAAAAGTGTTATTCCTGAAATTATTAAAAGCTACATCCGCCCGCACACAGCTACCGATCTGGGACCTGATGATGAAAAATATTTACACGCTGAAAAGTGAGAGCGGAGATTATCTTGCAGGACTGGACCGTTCCGATTTTCAACTGAACGTATTATATGACGAGCCCGGGGGAGGGCAAAAGCGGTATCTGCCGGAAGGAGATCAGGCAGGGGTGCCATTGCTGACCCTGCTCAACCTGGACCGGCTGAATAACCAGAACGATCCGCAGCCGGATGGGGTATTTGATTTCCTGGAGGACTTTACCATATTCCCCTACAGGGCGCAGATCGCGTTTCCGGTGCTGGAACCTTTCGGGCGCGACCTGGAATTCGCCTTTTCAGACCCGGCGCTCAAACAGAAATATCTTTACCTGCCGCTGTATGATACTATTAAGGCCATCGCCCAGACCTATGCCAACCTGAACCGTTTTGTAATCAAAGGAACTGCAAAAGCTTCAACGGCCGGGCAATCCGAGATATCCCTGAATGCATTCAATGTGCCGCAGGGTTCTGTGACAGTTACCGCTGGCGGGCGAACCCTGACGGAAGGGGCAGACTATGAAGTAAATTATAGCCTGGGTACTGTTCGCATCCTGAACCAGGCCATCCTGACTTCCGGCATTCCCGTAGACGTGCAGTTCGAAAACCAGGCATCTTTTGGATTGCAGCAGCGGAACTATATGGGGGTGCGGCTGGACTACCTGGCAAACAAAAACCTGACGCTCGGCGCCACGATGGTACGGTTGAGCGAAAGACCCTATTTTACCAAAATGGGTTATGGGGAAGATCCTATCCGGAATACCATGGTGGGGGTGGACTTCAGCTATAAGAATGAAGTGCCGAGACTGAACAGGTTACTGGACAAGCTGCCTTTTTATACGCCCCAGGGTACTTCCAGCATTACGGCTTTCGGGGAGGCTGCCCAGATCATCCCGGGGCATGCCCCACAAATCGGTAAGGGACAAAACGGTCTTATATATATAGACGACTTTGAAGGAACCCGTGCCAGCATAGATCTGAGGTTCCCTCTTATCAACTGGGCGCTGGCCAGCACGCCGCAGGGCGCACGCGATAAGGACGGCAACACGCTGTTCCCTGAATCTACCCTCTACAACAATCTTGATTATGGTAAAAACAGGGCCAAGCTGGCATGGTATAATATCGAGCCTATCTTGCAGGAAAGCAGGAACAGCAGCAACCCGCTGCAGGGCAATGCCGAAGAATTATCTGATCCCCGGGTCCGGGCAATTGCCCAGGCGGAAATATTCCCTTTGCGGACACCTGATTTCGGGTTGAACCAGTTGGTGACTTTTGACCTGGCGTATTATCCGCGGGAAAGGGGTCCTTATAACTACGATGCCACCGGCATAGAATCTTCCGGCCGGCTGACCGATCCCAGGAGACGTTGGGGCGGTATGATGCGGGCCATAGACCAGACGGATTTTGAGACCAACAATGTGGAGTTCATCGAATTCTGGGTGCTGGATCCCTATATCAAAAACCCGGGCTCTTCCGGCGGTCAGCTGTATTTTAACCTGGGTAATGTTTCAGAAGATATCCTGAAAGACGGGAAAAGGGCATACGAAAACGGGTTGCCCACGCCGACCATTCCCGCGCAAACAGAGAACTCCGTGTGGGGTACCACCCCGGTGAATCCCATACAGGTGACGCAGGCTTTCAGCAATGAGCCGGCAGACCGGCCTCACCAGGATGTGGGCTTTGACGGGATGGGGGATGACCAGGAAAGAACAGTAAGGCAGCAGTTCCTGCAGAGCCTGCAATCTACTTTGGGCAATTCCCCCGCATACCAGCAGGTAGCTTCGGATCCTTCTTCAGACAATTTTAAGTTTTACCGCGATACGGAATACGACCAGGCAAACACGGGTATACTGGGGCGTTATAAACATTTCAACAGTCCCCAGGGCAATTCTCCCGTGTCTTCCTCCGGCTCTGAGTTTTCTTCTGCCGCCACTTTATATCCCGACGCGGAAGACCTGAATAAGGATAATACACTGAATGAAAATGAAGAATATTTCCAGTACAGGGTAGAGATCAGGCCGAATACACATCCTGATATGCAGATCGGCAGCAACTTTATCGTGGACAGGAAAGAAGCGACGGTAACCCTGGCAAATGGAGCGAAGGAAAACCATGTATGGTACCAGTTCCGTGTACCCATCAATAGCTACGACCATAAAGTGGGTAATATCCCCGACTTCAAATCCATACAGTTCATACGTATGTTCATGACAGGTTTCGAAGATTCCACCGTGCTGCGTTTTGCCAAGCTGGAGCTGGTGAGGAACCAATGGAGAAAGTTTGACTATGAGCTGGATACGGCAGGCGTTTACAAACCGCTCAATCCAAATGATCCTGTGAGCTTTAACGTGGGCGCTGTGAGCGTTGAAGAAAATGAAAGACGCCAGCCGGTAGTTTACCGCATGCCGCCGGGCATTGAGCGGGTGCAATCCCTGAGCAACGGAGGGGTGAACATCCGGCAGAATGAGCAGTCTATGAACATGCAGCTCTGCAACCTGCCGAGCGGCGAATCCAGGAGTGTATTTAAAACCTTTAACCTGGATGTACGTCGTTTCCGCCGGCTGATGATGTTCATACATGCCGAAAGCGTTACGGGGCAGCCTTCTCTTCCCGATGGAAAAATCAACGCCGTGATAAGGATCGGTAACGATTTCATCAATAACTTTTATGAGATCAAGATCCCGTTGAAGATCACGCAGCCGGGCGCTACGGCCGATACGGATATATGGCCGGAAGAAAATAACCTGGACTTTGATTTAAGCATACTGGAACAACTGAAAACAGAGAGAAACCTGCAATTGGTAAATCCCAATAATATATACCGTAAAACAGTGGACAACCGCATGTATTCGGTGATCGGCAGTCCCAATTTTGGAGAAGTTAGAGGCATACTGGTAGGGATAGAAAACCCCGGTGACGGTACAGGCGCCCCCATATGTACAGAAGTGTGGATTAATGAGCTGCGGCTGTCGCAGATTGACGAAAAAGGTGGCTGGGCCGCCCTGGGAAGAGTAGACCTGGCCCTGGCGGATTTAGGTACCCTCACCTTCTCGGGTAATATGCATACGGTGGGTTTTGGCGCATTGGATCAGAGAGTGAATGAACGATCGAAAGAGGATTTCACCCAGTTTGATGCTGCCGCCAATATGCAGCTGGGAAAATTGTTACCGAGAGGCGCCGGCATTGAAATACCTGTTTACGCCAGCATCTCCCAAACCATACGAACGCCCGAGTTCGATCCCTATGACCAGGACATCAAGCTGAAAGATAAACTGGGGGCAGCCTCCGGTAATGCGAAAGACTCGATACGGACCGCAGCGATCGATATAACCACTATTAAAACCATCAACTTTACCAACGTACGAAAGGCGCCTGTGGAAGGGAAAAAGCAGCAGATATGGAGCCTCTCCAATTTTGACCTGAATTATTCCTATACCTCTATCACCGCACATTCCCCGTTGGTAGAAAGCAACGAGATAAAGAAGTACAGGGGTGGCATAGGATATAACTATAACGGACAACCGAAGGCATGGGAGCCTTTCAGGAACCTGATAAAGAGTAAATCTCCCTGGGTGAATATTATAAAGGAATTTAACCTTAATCCCAACCCGTCGCTTATTGGTATCCGTTGGGATGTGAACCGCCAGTTCGGTGCTTTGCGGCCAAGGGAAGTATATGTTCCCGGCACAACCCCCAGCCCTTACAAGATACCCGAGACCTACGACAAATTTTTTACCTTCGACCGCAAGTATAATTTCCGGTGGGATATCACACGCTCCCTGAACTTCGACTTCGAGGCGCTGAACAACTCCAGGATAGACGAACCCAACGGAAGGCTGGATAACCCGGAAAAACGGGATACGGTAAGAAACAACTTCTTTAGAGGAGGCAGGAATGTATTGTATAACCAGCGTGCAGATCTCACTTATGCCTTACCGACCTCCAGGATACCGTTGCTGGACTGGACCACCATCAACCTGGCTTACAAAACCACGTATAGCTGGATCGGGGCCTCAAGGCTGGCAATAGAGCTTGGAAATACTGTACAAAACAGCCATGCGAAGTCCGCAACAGTTGACCTGGATTTTGTCCGCCTGTATAGCAAATCCCGTTTCTTCAGGGCGCTGGATAACCAGCCGGGACAAAACCAGAACCAGAATCCACGCGGCCGTAATGCACCTCCGGCGGATACGTCGAAGACCAAAAAACGTGACCCGAACGATCTGCCTGAGCTGAGCCCGATGCTGAAGGCGGCCGGCAAGCTGATCACATCGTTGAAACGGGTAAATATAAATTATTCGGAAGGCGCCACCTCTTTTGTGCCGGGGTATATGGACAGTACCAAATACCTGGGACAGAACTGGGGCAGCATGGCGCCGGGACTGCCATTTATATTCGGCAAACAGCCTGATGCAGCATGGCTGGACAAAGCAGCAGGTAAGGGACTGATGACAAGGGACAGCATGCACAACAACCTGATGCGGCAGACCTTTGACCAGCAGTTTACGGCCAATGCCCAGGTAGAGCCCACGAGGGATCTTACCATAGACCTGAACATGAGCAAGACTTTCAACAGGACGTATAGTGAACTGTTCAAAGACACGCTCGGCGGTGGTCCCTTCCGGCACCTGAACCCCTATGCGGGTGGAGGGTTCAACATCAGCTATATATCTTTCCAGACCATGTTCAAAAGATCTGATCCCAATGTGATCAGTGAAACTTTTAAAAGGTTCCAGGACAACAGGATCATTTTGTCTGAAAGATTGGGTGAGCGAAATCCATACAGCCAGGTGAAAGGCAGCGATGGCTATTACCTGGGATACTCAAGATATGCACAGGATGTATTGATCCCGTCCTTTATTGCGGCTTATACCAACAAAGATCCTCGAAGTGTGTCACTGCTGAAAGCAGGCGGTTCAAGCGTGCGTTCCAATCCTTTCTCCGGCTATTTGCCCAAGCCTAACTGGAAGCTGACTTACCGCGGCCTCAACAAGATCGCACCGCTTGATAAGGTATTTACGAACTTTACCCTGTCTCACGGATACAGCAGTAACCTGGAGATGAATGCATTTAATTCCAACCTCCTGTTCCAGGACCGGTGGGGATTGAGCTTTCCTTCGTTCCTGGATACCATATCCAATAATTTTGTTCCGTACTTCCTGGTGCCGAATATTACCATCCGGGAGCAATTTGCGCCGTTGGCGGAGTTAAGCTTTACCCTCACCAATCAACTGGCGTTCACATTTGAATATACCAAGAGCCGGACGCTGAGCCTGAGCCTGATTGATTACCAGTTGAGCGAAATGAAGTCTTCGCGCATCCGTATGAATGCTTCATGGCGTATCCGCGGGTTTAACCTGCCCATCAACCTCGACTTCCTCAACAGGGGTGGCGGAGGTGGCGGAGATGGAGACAATAAAAAGTCTGAAAGTGATGTGAAGTTCACGCTGGAATTCAGCCTGCAGGATGATATTACCGCCAATAGCCGCCTGGACCAGGAGAATGCCTTTGCCACCAGCGGTCAGAAGCTGATCATCATCAACCCTACCATTGATTATGTATTGAGCAACCGTATACAGCTTAAATTTTATTTCGACCAGCAGAGAAGAATTCCTTATATTTCTTCTTCGGCGCCCATGACCAATACCCGGGCGGGCTTAACGGTAAATATTTCGTTAGCGCCATAGGAGCAGGGAACATTTTGGCTATGTGATTTTTGATTTCTGATGTACGATATTAGATTTGCGTGTTTTCGTTATATCACCAATCCAAAATCAGCGATCAGCGATTTCCAATATAGGATTTCTGATGTATGATTTTTGATTTGTGTATTCCTGCCATATCAGTAATCGTATATCATAAATCAGCAATTACCAATATGTGATTTTTGATTTCTGATGTGTGATGGGATTTCTGATTTGAGATTTTTGATTTGTGGATTTCTGTTATATCAGCAAATCTTAAATCAGCAATTTCCATATAGGATTTTGTATTTTCAGTGCGGTTTTAAACAATATCATATGAAGCAGGTATTAATTACAGGCGCCAACGGGAACCTCGGCGCTGTGACGGTGAAAAAATTTCTGGACAGCGGATACAGGGTAATAGCGGTAGCCCGGTCCGGCAGCAACCTGGGCTTTGCCAGCGGCAATAAATATTTCGAATTGCACCAGGTAGACCTGTTGAAAAAAGAGCAGGTAGATGCTTTTGCTGAAAAGGCGATCCACCTGTACGGCTCTATTGAGGGAGCGCTGTTCCTGGCCGGTGGATTTGAAATGGGAGATATAGCGCACACAACCGATGTTAACATAGCGGAGATGTTTGCCAAAAATTTTGAGACGGCTTTCCATATCTCCGGCTTATTCTTCCGGCATATGCTGCAGTATGATTACGGCAGGATGGTGTTTATCGGGGCTAAGGCAGGATTGGATGGACGGCAGGCTAAGGGAGCCGTTGCATACGGGTTGTCCAAGTCATTATTGTTTCACTATGCAGAAACACTTAATGCGGCAGCGACCGGGAAAAATGTAACCGCATCTGTAGTGGTGCCCGGTACCATCGATACATTGCCCAACCGGCAGGCTATGCCAGACGCAGATTTCAGCAAATGGGTAAAGCCAGAGGCAATTGCAGATCTGCTGGAATATATTTGCAGCGACAGGAGCAACGCTTTACGGGAGCCGGTATATAAAATTTACGGGGAAGGCTGATGGATAATTTTTACAGCAGTCTTTTTTACCCGGAACCTGGAACACAATGGACATGTACCTGTAAAAGCAACGGCTTGCCAGGCATCATGGAACTTTCTTTATTAAAATACAGCGCTATCTTTACCGTATGAGCAGCATCCGCAGGCAAAGTATTGTTTCTTCTGTTGTTATTTACCTGGGGTTTGCATTAGGCGCGTTGAATATCTATTTTTTTACCAAAGAAGGATATTTCACTGAAAGCGAATATGGGCTGACAACCCTTTTTGTAAGTGTTGCCATATCTATCCAGGCATATGCATCATTGGCTATGCCCACCTATATTTTTAAATTTCATCCTTATTACGAGCATAATCTTCCGGGGAAACAAAACGATATGCCTGCTATCGCCCTAGTTGTGGGAATAGCAGGGTTCCTGGTGATCATGGCGGCGGGCTGGATATTTAAAGACCTTGTGACCCGCAAATACAGTGAAAACGCCCCGGATTTTGTAAAATATTATTTCTGGGTTTTTCCGTTGGGATTTGGACTGACCATGTTCACCATTCTTGAATCCTGGGGATGGAGCATCCATAAACCCATTTTGACCAGCTTTTTGAAAGAGATTGTCTGGCGATTTGTTGTAACCGTACTCATTGCTTTATTTATCTGGGGGGTAATATCAGATTTTGGCTTATTCATTAAGTTATATGGCCTCACTTACCTGATCGTAGCCATTATCCTCTTTGCTTATCTGTATGGCACAGGCAGGTTACCGCTTACCTTAAAGATCAGCAAGGTCACCCGCCGGTACTTTAAAAAGATTCTCTCCCTGTGTCTTTTTGTATATGGCAGCCAGGTTGTCTTTGTAACGTCCACTGTATTTGATACGCTCGTTATTGCTTCTGTGCTGCCGGGAGGGATAGAAAAAACAGGTGTGTTTACGCTTGCCCAATTTCTCACGAGCGTTATCCAGGTTCCCCAGCGGGCTGTGATAGCTTCTTCTGTTTCTCATCTTTCAAGAGCGTGGCGGGAAAAGAATTTGGAGAAGATCCGGCGGATCTATAAGCGTTCTTCTATCAATATGTTATTATTCTCTCTGTGTATATTTTTTCTGATCGTGCTGAATTACAGGGAAGCTGTTATTACGTTTGGGCTAAAAGAAATTTTTCTGTCGGGGTTCTCCGCTTTTGTTTTTCTCGGGCTAACCCGTATTGTAGAGTTGGGTTGCGGTGTAAGTGCGCAGGTTATTGGTACGTCTACTCATTGGCGTTTTGAGCTGACAAGTGGTGTTATTTTATTGGTGATAATGTTGCCGCTCACATATTTCCTGGCAAAAAAGTATGATATTATGGGACCTCCCATCGCCAACCTTATCTCTTTTGGCATATACAATGCCATACGCATTACCTTTCTGTGGAGGAAATTCAGGTTACAGCCTTTTTCCATATCAAGCATCTATGCCATTCTCACAGCAGTTTTATGTTTTGTGGTATGTTATTATTTGTTCCGGAATATGCATGGATATGCAGGGCTTTTCCTGAGAAGCATTGTTTACCTGGTATTATTTGGAGGACTGACCGTTTTCTTCCGGTTATCCCCGGATATTGAGCCGGTATGGAATACGGCGCTCAAAAGACTGGGGCTGAGGAAATAGGGTACAACCGGCTGATGGTTGCTGTTCGGTTACCAGCTGCTGCCTGCACCACCACCGCCGGAGCTGCCACCTCCCCAACTGCTTCCTCCTGAAGAACCCGAGCTGCCGGATCCCGAACTGCCGGAGCTTTTTTCAAGCCGGGGAATGGTATAACTTTCCTTTTTTTCGTACTTACAATACCTGCAGGTATAGGTTCTTATTCCCTTGCCACTGCTTTCATAAGTTGCCTTATAAATGACATTGTCAGCGCTCAGGCGATAGGTAACCGCTTTGCATTCAGGACAGGCAGTGAACTTGCTGAACAATTCATAACGGAAAATTTTCCGTTCTCCAGTTTCCGCTTTGTACCATACATCATAGTCCACCGAATGTAATTCTTCTTCGGTCACCTGGTACTTTTCGAGATGTTGATCGTCTTCCTTCTCGCCCAGCTTCGTCATTTCATTACCATCGCCGGAAAGTACCGGCTCGTTGCGTAACCGGCGCATAGCAGCTTTCAGCGACTTGAAATAGAAGGTGTAAGGTATGGGCAATATATAACGCAATGCCAACGGCCATCTTAACAATGCTTCCCGGCTAAGGTGGTAAACCTCTTCTCGCTCTTTACCGGCTACTTCCAGCTTTAACCAGTGTTTGGTAAACAACACGGAAATGGTTGCCCTCAATACCAGGTATCCGTAAAAGCCGATGATCAGCTTCAAAAAACTGAACTTACCGGAGAGTACCAGGAATAAGGCCATGTATGGCATATCAATCAGCAGGAATCTCTTAAGATTGAAGGAGCGAGTCCTGTACTTTTTTGTAAAATCTTTTTTCCTGCTTTTCCTGGTAAAGAAATAGGTTATGATAAAGAATATTACAAAAAAGAAAGAAAGGATGAGATAAGGAAAGATATTCTCAAATTTGAAAAAAGGCTGTTTGTCCTGTTCTGCCTGTTGTGGTTGGGCATAAGGTACCGGCGGGACGATGTCTTGCCCGGGGTTTGTTTCTAACGTGTTTTCCTCTGCTGATCCGGGTGCTGCGCCGCCCTGCAGCAGTTGGCAGATCTGCAGGACACCATGCAGAACCGCCGTGTTATAGTCGCCCTCTTTTGCATAGGGAAACATGTATTGCTCCTGGATACGTTTGCTGAAAACATCTGTAAGTGTGCCTTCCAGGCCGTATCCAACTTCAAATTCCACCCTTCGCTGATCAATAACAAGAAGCATCAGGAAGCCATTGTTCTTTTCTTTTTGCCCTACCCCCCATTTCCTCAACAATGAGGTGGCAAATGTTTTCGGTACCTGGTTCCCGATGGAATTGACCACCACTACAGCACCCTGGTCTGTTGTGGTGGTTTCGAGTATCTTCAGGTAATCGTTGATGTTATCTACAGTAGCTTCCGTGAGTATATGATCAGGGTTGCTCACATAGTTCCATCCCGGTACCGATTTGGGGTCGGGTATATTGTCTACGGTCCATGTTCCCGTCTTTTTGTTACAGGCCAGCAAAACCACTACAAGCCAGGATATGTACTTCAGCTTTTGCATACAGGATATCTGCATTGGTATAATTTATATCTTATCTACTGCAATTTTACGAACTGAAATGATAACGTTTGAGATCGCCGGTTTACTATCCGGGGTGGCAGCCGTTTTTACTGCCTATAATATACAGGTCAGGCTTCCGGGAACCAACCGCTGCGGAACCTGTGTACGAAGACTGCAGGTTTCTGCGGGAAAATTCCTCAAAATGCCTGTGGCTTCTATATTTTCACCAGCTTCCATTTGCCTTTCCGGAAAACAATGAATGCCGCAATGGTGATGGCGGTTTCTGCAACAGGTACGGCAATGAACACACCGGTGGGCCCCCAGTTCAGTGTGTTGGCCAGTATCCAGGCAAGGGGTATCTGAAAAAACCAGAAGCCGAAGAAATTGATCCAGGTAGGTGTCCTGGTATCCCCCGCACCGTTGAAGGCATTGGAGATCACCATCCCGATCCCGTAAAAGACATAACCGCCGCTTATGATCTGCATGGCCAGTACTGCATATCTTTTAACGTCGGCCTCGCTTGTAAAGTATCCTATGACCGTATCAGCATATACGATGAACACCAACGATACAATGGCCATAAAGATGGCGTTGTATTTGGCTGTTTTCATTACAGACTCCTGTGCCCTGTCGGGCTTGTTTGCCCCCAGGTTTTGCCCTACCAGTGTGGCGGCGGCGTTGCTCATACCCCAGGCAGGCAGGATGAAGAACATAACGATGCGCAGGGCGATCTGGTAACCCGCTGATGCCTCGCTATGACCGGTATGCGCTACGATAGCGGCCAGAACGATCCAGCTACCGGAGCCGATCAGGAACTGCAGAGAACCCGGCCAGGCAACCGCCGCCAGCGATTTTAATATCCTACCCACAGGCTTTATATATGCTGCGCTTATCCTGATAATGCTTTTTCCACGGAGCAGGTGCCACAGCTGGTATACCACCCCGATGCCACGACCGATAGTGGTAGCCAGGGCAGCCCCGGTAAGTCCTAATGCCGGAACGGGTCCCCAGCCGTGTATCAGCAGGGGACACAGGATGATATTGCATATGTTGGCCAGCCACAAGCTTTTCATGGCGATCATCGGGTTACCTGCACCACGGAAAATGCCGTTGATGAGAAACAGCAGCATGATGATCATACTGCTTGCCATAATGATCCGGGTATAATGGGTCCCTGTCTGTACTGCTTCTTCTTCAGCGCCCATCATCCGGAGTATATCGGGTGCAAATGCCACCCCGGTAATACTGAGCAATACAGTAACTCCCAGCGCGAGAATAATAGACTGCACCGCCGCCAGTGATGCACCCTTCTTATCCTTCTCACCCACGCGACGCGCCACCATGGCACTGGCCGCCATGCTGATGCCCATAGCTACACCATATACAACTGTAATAACAGATTCTGTGAGCCCTACTATGGAAGTAGCATGTTTACCCAGGTGACTTACAAAAAAGATGTCTACCACTGCAAACACGCTTTCCATCGCCATTTCCAGCATCATGGGAATAGCCAGCAGTATCACGGCGCGGCGTATGCTGCCCGACGTGTAATCCTGTTCCTCGCTTTGTATCGCTTGTTTCAGGATGGTCCAGAAAGAGCCGGCTCTCTTCTTGTTAAAATCAGACATAGTAATAATACATAAAAAATCAGGCTAAAAAACTCAGGTGATCTTCCGGGCAAAAGGCATGAGCTTAAAAAGTAGTTGTAGTAATTGCCCTTTTCAGAATTTCATGATGCGGTAAATTGAAGAGCTGCAAAGGTATGGCTTTTTATTTTTCGAGCTAACCGTTGCGCAGGATTTTTTCGCAGGCGGGCACCCGCCTGCAGAGCGCACTACCGGCCAGCAGGGACACCATATCCGTCAATGTAAGCCCGTAAGATCTGAATTTGAGCAGCGCCAACTTCCCTCGCGGAATTTTGAAGAGTATGCTACATCCATCACGGAGATTTTCTCTGAAACACCAGGCCGGCTGACGCTGCAGGCAGCCGGGAAGCTTTCCCGCAGATGAGCGCAGATCCTATACGCAGATTCCGCAGAGAGGATCGTTGCCCTTTCCATTATTACCTGCAAAATCTGCGTCATCAGCGAAAATAATCCCCGTAGATCTGCGGGACAACCCTGGTGCAGGTCGCTGGGTCCGATACTGCAGGCAGAACACATTGTGCCAGGTTCCGGTATTTTATTGCTTATGTTTACTACGTTGATGGCTATGATGAAGACACCAACCGGAGGCTTGCGCAAGGCGAAGACCTGAACTTTTTTACCGAAGGTAAATACGCTCTTATCCGTCGTGCAGGATTTGTTTGTGAATATGCTTACATTTAATCCTTTATTCATCCGATAGTGTTTGCATGAAATTTTCCCGCATTGTTACCAATCTTACCTTCTGGGTTTTATTATCTATTATCCTGGCCATATTGTTGGGGCACTTTTTTCCTGAAGCTGCAGTAAAAACGGGATGGATGGGAACAGGTTTCGTCAACCTTATCAAGTTATTCATCGGTCCCATCATTTTCCTTACTATTGTGTTGGGCATAACCGGTATGGGAAGCCTGAAAAAAGCCGGACGGATAGGCTTTAAAGCGGTGGTATATTTTGAAGTAGTGACCACTTTTGCATTGGTGCTGGGCATCTGGTTTGCCAATATCTTTCAGCCGGGAAAGATTGACAGAAAGGGGCTGCCTATTTCCCAGCAGTACAATCCCCAGGAAGCTGCAGATTTCAGCTGGCTGAATTTCCTGAAAGAAAATTTTACCCTGCAGGTGCTGATAGCCGCTATTGTAACAGGGATCATATTAATGAGAAGTCGTTATCGTGAAAAGGTAACAGGTAAGCTCTCCTGGCTGGCGCATTATGTTTTTATTGCATTAAAATATGTAATGTACCTGGCGCCGTTCGGAGCGTTCGGCGGTATGGCTTACTCCATCGGAAAATTTGGTATTGCAACGTTGCTGCCATTGGGAAAGCTGATGCTTACCATGTATGGCACCATGGCTGCTTTTATTTTTTTAATATTAGGTACAGTGATGAGATATTATAAGCTCAGCATTTTTAAGTTCCTGTCGGCTATCAAAGAAGAGCTGCTCATTGTACTTGGCACATCTTCCTCCGAATCTGCCCTGCCGTCGCTGATGAAAAAGCTGGAAGGGATGGGGTGCAGCAAATCTGTTGTTGGACTGGTGGTGCCAACAGGTTATTCTTTCAACCTGGATGGTACGTCCATTTATCTTTCCATGGCTATTATTTTCCTGGCGCAGTTATATAATGTTCATCTCTCGTTATATGAAATGGGCTCCGTTGTTTTGATCCTGATGGTGACCTCCAAAGGTGCGGCGGGTGTCACGGGCAGTGGTTTTATTATCCTGGCATCTACGCTTACCGCCCTGCATAAGATTCCCCTGGAAGGGCTGGCCTTTTTGCTTGCGATAGATAAATTCATGAGCGAGGCAAGGGCCATCACCAACATCATCGGAAACGGCGTTGCCACACTGGTGATATCAAAAAGTGAAAAAGAACCGGTGACGGTTACTTAGATGCTCCGAAAGTTTGTGTCCAGCAATTGCCCGAGCGGCCCAGTCCCATTTCTTTGAATTGTCCGTTCATGATCGCCTTGCAATGGGCTTTACTTTTTATCCAGCTGTTGAACACTTCCTGCTCGGTAGATTGTCCCCTGGCTATATTTTCTCCCAGGGCCGTAAAGCTGTTATACCCCACGCTTTTTGCACGGTCCACGAAGGTTTCTCCTTCGGGGGATTTATGGTCGAAGTAGTTTCTTTTGTTCATATCCTCACTATGCAGGAAGGCGGCTTTTCCCAGCAAATCATTCCAGGCAAGGGGTCCTACGGGTGTCATATTCTCCGTGTCGCATTTACATCCCGATTGCCTTATTTTATTCACCATATCCAGGAGTTGCGCGGCTTTTGTATTGTAAGCAAATTCCGGCCTGCCGGCAGCGTCGGGATTCGTCTCCTTTTGGCAGGATACAAGAAACAGGGCTGCCATGAAAAAGAAGAAAAGGCTTTTGAAGCGCATAGGATATTTTACAGGTAAACGCCGATTCCCGTCTCAAGATTTTTGACATATGGTAATTAAGGATTCTTAAGGATTCTGTTTGCCGGTTTTACACTTTGGATATTTTTCTTGTCTATATGTTGGTTCAATCCAAAATCTTCCTATATTCAATCAACGAACTACTTATTTAATACTATTCAGAATGGAGATTATTCATGTCAGCGCCGAATGCTATCCTGTCGCAAAAGCCGGTGGTTTGGGAGATGTGGTAGGAGCTTTGCCAAAGTATCAGAACGAACTGGGACATATTGCCAAAGTGGTCATGCCCATGTACAAGACCAAGTTTTTAATGAACAATGATTGGGATGTTGTTCATAAGGGAAGATCCAACATGGGAGATTACTGGTTCGATTATACCATTATAAAAGAGCGTTCCAACAAGCTGGGGTTTGATCTGTACCTGGTAGATATTAACGGGTTGCTGGACAGGGAAAAAATATATGGCTATGACGACGATACAGAAAGGTTTGTCGGCTTTCAGATAGCCGTTGTTGACTGGCTGTCTCATTGGGTGCATAAGCCCGATATTGTGCATGTGCATGATTATCATGCGGGGTTTATACCTTTTATGATGAAGTTCTGCTACAAATACCAGATGCTGCATGATATTCCGTCTGTGCTAACCATACATAATGCCCAGTACCAGGGAATTATGGGTTGGGATAAAAGTTACCTCCTTCCGCCATGGGATAGCTGGACCTGGGGAATGCTCGACTGGAGAGGATCTATCAACCCGCTGGCTGCAGGTATAAAATGTGCCTGGAAGGTAAATACCGTTAGCCCGAGTTATATGGAGGAGCTTCGCCAGTACTCTGCCGGACTGGAAGATCTCTTTGAATATGAAAGAGGAAAATGTACAGGCATATTAAATGGCATCGACTCCGAAGTATGGGACCCTGCCACAGATTCTTACCTGGAAGATCATTTTACCGTTGAAACAGCGAAAGAGGGTAAGGCGAAGAATAAAAGAAAGTTGTGCGAAACTTTCAATCTTGACCCCGAGAAGCCCCTGATCGTATTCATCGGCAGGCTGGTAGGAGAAAAAGGAGCGGATATCATTCCTTCGGCTATCAGCGATAGCTTTTACTATATCGGGAGGAAGATGAGCTTCCTGATCCTGGGCAGCGGTTTCCCGGAAGTGGAAGGTCAGTTGAACGCGCTACAAAGAATTGCCCAGAATGATTATAATGCTTATATTGGCTACAACGAATCATTAAGCCACCTTATGTATGCCGGCGCAGATTTTCTGCTGATGCCTTCCAGGGTAGAACCCTGCGGGTTGAACCAGATGTATGCTATGCGCTATGGCACCATCCCTATGGTAAGACGAACCGGGGGACTTAAAGATACTGTTATAGATTACGGCGAGCCGGATGGATACGGCATCGTATACAATTGGGCCGCGGTAGGGGATATCACGCAGGGCATATGGCGTGCTGTAGAATTGTATGACGACAAAGAGAGAACGGATGAGGTAAGGGAAACAATGATGAAGCTTGACTTTAGCTGGCAAAAAAGTGTTGCCGAATATACATTGTTATATGAATCATTAAAATAACGAAACACAATAAACCAATCTTTAAATACTAACAAGCTATGAACAAAAGTGTGATTGCTGTCATTTTAGGAGGCGGTGCCGGAACCCGTTTGTCCCCACTTACCGCTACCCGGAGTAAACCAGCCGTGCCTATTGCGGGCAAATACCGGCTGGTAGATATTCCCATTTCCAATTGCCTCAATTCCGATATCGGACGCATGTATGTGCTAACGCAATTCAACTCTGCCTCGTTAAATAAGCATATTAAGAATACCTATTACTTCAGCCGCTTTAGCACCGCTTTTGTAGACATACTGGCGGCAGAGCAAACGCCCGACAACCATGGCTGGTTCCAGGGTACTGCCGACGCAGTAAGGCAGTCGCTGCGCCACCTGCAGCAACAGGACTTTGATTACGTGCTTATTTTATCCGGCGACCAGTTATACCAGATGGACTTCAGCAAAATGCTGCAGGACCATATAGATAAGGAAGCCGATATTTCTATCGCCACCATCCCGGTGGGAGAAAGAGAAGCGCCCGAGTTCGGGATATTAAAATCGAACGAAGAGCACCTGATCACTTCCTTTATAGAAAAGCCCAAGAAGGAGCTGCTGCCGGAGTGGGTAAGCGATACTGGGGATGAAATGAGAAAAGCCGGAAGGGTATACCTGGCATCCATGGGTATTTATATCTTTAACCGTAAGCTGCTTTTCGACCTGCTGCTGGATGAGAAAAAAGATGCAAAGGATTTCGGTAAGGAAATTATTCCCGGGTCCATTGACCAGCAAAAAGTAGTAAGTTATCAATACGACGGCTACTGGACCGATATCGGGAACATCTATTCCTTCTTTGAAGCCAATATTTCACTGACAGAAGACATTCCCCAGTTTAACCTGTTTGATACCGACCATGCGGTATATACCCGTCCGAGGATGCTGCCGCCTGCCAAGGTAAGTGGTACCACCCTTGAAAAAACGATCCTGGCAGAAGGGTGTATTATCAATGCATCCAGGATCGAGAGGGGTGTAATGGGTATACGCTCCCGGATAGGATACGGCACCACGATCGTTGATACGTATATTATGGGATGCGACTTTTATGAAACGCTGGATGATATGAAAAATGCAGCGCAGCGCGGACTGCCTAAGCTGGGGATCGGCGAACGTTGTTATATACGCAATGCTATTATTGACAAGAACTGCCGCATAGGAAATGACGTGCGCATCAATGGCGGAAATCATTTACCGGATTCAGACAACCTGCTGTATACTGTGAAAGATGGAATTGTAGTGGTTAAGAAAGGCGCTATCCTGCCGGATGGATATGTGATATAACAGCAGGAGGCGGTCACCGGCCGGAACAAATAAAAGCACCCTGAATTTCAGGGTGTTCAGCACTCGGTGTGACTTCAGAGGTTGTGCCAAATATTTGAGGGCAGAGGATACTATAAGCTTTTTAAAGTGTCCTCTGCTCTTTTTTTGCGATGATAATACTTCAGGGAATGCTCATCCGGTCTTTCAAAAAGCCTGGTTAAGAACCTGATAACTATCTGGTTGAGTGATAATCCTTTCGGAGTGGCTATTCTATTCATAATGGCTTGGTTTGTGATTGGTTCTGTATAACGAGTGAGGGCGGTTTTTTAGTATGCAGGTTAAATAAGGTTAACACTCTCTTGTAGTAAGTTGTCTAAAATATACATTTGCCCAAATGAACCGTAGAATATCACTGATATTGATGGTTGCCGCAATTTTGCTGGTAGCGGCTTTCCAGGTGTACTGGCTGAATGTTAATTATGAGCAGCAAAACAGGGATCTGCGATACCGTACTAATTTTTTGTTTCGGGAAACCATCCTGGATCTGCGGGCCTCTAAGCTGAAGCTTGATACTACTGCCCGGTTGCGTTATGGCCTTCCTCCCGATGTTTCGCGTTTTATGGATGCCATCAGGAGCAAGATAACGGATTCCGCTACGGCAACGCAACGACCATCTCACCCGCTGGAGATCATTTCACTGGAGAAAAAAGGAGGATTGGGCTTGGCGGACTCTGTGCCCAGGGCTGGTTACCGGTCCGCGGGACGGTTTTACGAATTTCTGATCGGCATCGATTCCCTGCAGGATTCCCTGAAGGTAAGGGATATCACCTTCGCCTATACAGCTACACTGAAGAAAGAGAATGTGGACGTGCCGTTCTGTGTCGTGCGTTCACTCGACACCCTGAAAGGTGTCAACCCACCCAAACCGGAATGGAATAAGGTGACCGTAGGGTTTTCCAACCCGGTTACTTACACCCTGGAGCTGGGTAATACCTTCCCTTTTCTGATCTCGCAGTTAACACTGCAGGTCGTTTTCTCGATCTTCCTGATAGGACTTACCATCACTGCCTTTGTGGTGCTGTACCAGAACCTGAAATCACAACAGAAATTAACAGATATCAAAAACGAGTTTATCAGCAATATCACACATGAGCTGAAAACGCCGATCTCTACGGTAGGAGTAGCTATTGAAGCCATAAAAAACTTTAATGTGCTGGAAACGCCGGAAAGAGCCCGCGAATACCTGGATATAGCCGGAAACGAACTGAACAGGCTGTCGATGCTGGTAGACAAGGTTTTGCGGCTGTCAATGTTTGAAAAACAGGCAACGGAGCTAAAGTTTGAGCACTTTGATATAAAACAGCTGGCAGAGGAAGTCATCAGCTCAATGCGGCTGCAGTTTGAAAAAGCCGGTGCCAGGGTGTATTTGTCCACCACGGGTGAAAGCTTTATTATAAATGCAGATAAGATACATGTAACAAGTGTTCTTTATAACCTTATAGACAATGCGCTGAAGTATTCAGGAAATAATCCCGTAGTGCATATCAGTATAGGGTGCGATTCCGGCTTTTGCACCCTGCGGGTAAAGGATAACGGGCCAGGTATAGCAGAGGAATATAAAGACAGAATATTCGATAAGTTTTTCCGGATTCCGACCAATAACAGGCACAATGTAAAGGGGTATGGGCTGGGACTCAGCTATATTGCGCATATTATTTCCCAGCATCGCGGGGAAATAAGACTGGAGAGCGAACCGGGAAAGGGTGCGGAATTTATTGTTAACTTGCCTGTAAATGACTAAAGCCAAAATACTATATGTTGAGGATGAAATCTTCCTCGCCAAGATCGTAAGAGAAAGTCTTGAGAGCCGGGGATATACCATCATTCTTGAAACCGACGGCGGTAAAGCGGTTGAGCAATATAAGGCTGTGAAGCCGGACATATGCGTATTGGACATTATGTTGCCCAATAAGGATGGCTTTTCCATAGCAGAGGAGATCCGCAATGAGGATACAGAAACACCTATTATTTTTCTTACCGCCAAGATACAGACACCCGACCTGGTTAAAGGCTTTACAATGGGCGGTAACGATTATATCCGGAAGCCCTTCAGTATGGAAGAGTTGATTGTACGGATAGAAAACGCCTTGCGGCAAAGGAATGGGGTGAAAAGCCAGCCGGAGCAGAAAGAAGAAACAAAAGTGGGTGCGTTTACCTTCAACCCGCACAGGCAAACCCTGCATGGAAATGGCGAAGACAGGAAGCTTTCCTTCCGTGAAAGCGAGCTTTTAAGATTGTTGTATGAAAACCGGGACAGGGTGATAGACCGGCGCGATATCCTGAATGTACTCTGGGGAAGCGACTCCTTCTTTAATTCCCGTACACTGGATGTATATATTACCAAGCTGCGCGGATACCTGAAAACAGATCCTTCGCTGGAGATCATTACCGTAAAAGGAATCGGCTACCGGTTTGTGACCGGATAAAAAAGTAGCGCCCCAAACGAATTGAAGCGCTGTAGCTTTATATGGGTTGGATTGACAGATTTTTGGGCTTTTGAAAATATTTGTAAAGCCACATGATCGTAAAACTTGGAATAAAGTCAAGTCCGGGCATTAGCTCCTCTATAAAATTAAAAAGACCACCGAAGGTTCCTTTCCAGCCACCAAACAACTTGAAAAAGATGATTCCTGAAACGGGAGCCCAGAGAATATCAGTAAATTCAGCAAGGACAGGGATGCTATAGCTAAGGTAGCCTACCAGGTCCATCACAATACATACCAGCAGAGAAGGCCGTTTATCCAGTGTTTTTACACTCAATTTTCTAATATTTTTTTGATACTATCATTTGACGTTGTATCGTAAAAATAGTTGCACATTATGTGCCATTTTCATCCAAAGGTAGCCAAAAATTAACATACCGGTCAAAAAAGCAGGTCCTGCCGCGGTTTATACTTGCCCAGGTGCTCGTAGGCCTTTTGAGTCACTTCTCTTCCCCTGGCAGTACGAAGGATAAATCCTTCCTGGATCAGGAACGGCTCGTATACTTCTTCCAGGGTGCCCGGCTCCTCACCCACGGCGGTGGCAATAGTGGTGATCCCCACCGGCCCTCCTTTGAACTTTTCTATAATGGTGGTTAATATCCTGTTATCCATTTCATCCAGCCCATGCTCGTCCACGTTCAGGGCCTTCAGGGCGTGCAGGGTGATGCCTTTATCTATTTTACCATCATTCAATACCTGGGCAAAATCCCTTACCCGCCTCAGCAACCCGTTTGCAATACGGGGAGTACCCCGGCTTCTGCCGGAAATTTCGGCTGCCGCATCATCGTCAATCGCCACATTGAGTATGCCGGCCGAGCGGATAATGATTTTTTTAAGCGTAGCGGCAGTATAATATTCAAGTCTTGACTTGATAGCAAACCTGGACAGGAGTGGGGCTGTCAGCAGTCCGCTGCGGGTAGTAGCGCCCACCAGCGTAAAAGGATTGAGGTTGATCTGGATGCTCCTGGCATTGGGACCGGAATCGATCAGGATGTCGATCTTGTAATCTTCCATGGCGGCATAGAGATATTCCTCCACCACTGTGCTTAACCGGTGAATTTCATCTATAAACAAAACGTCGTTGGGTTGAAGGTTGGTAAGCAGGCCGGCAAGGTCACCCGGCTTTTCTATCACAGGTCCTGATGTTTCCTTTATGTTTACTTTTAGCTCATGGGCAATGATGCGGCTCAGGGTGGTTTTTCCCAGCCCGGGAGGACCGTGGAAAAGAACATGATCCAGTGCCTCTCCTCTTATTTTTGCCGCCTTTATAAATATCCTGATGTTTTCAATCACACTTTCCTGACCCGAGAAGTCGCCGATTTCATTAGGGCGGATATTGTTTTCAAATTCATTTTCCGCAGCACTTAACGAGCTTTTATCAGTATTCAGATTTGGATTGTGCATAACAAGATAATGTGCAAAGCTTTTGTTGATTCCGGCTCAAAGATACTGGTGATTTGAATAAGGTTTTAACTTAGCAGCAGATGTTTCAGAAAAGGATATCCAAAGAACAGGCGCTGGAGAAGTTGAAATACTACTGTGCCTACCAGGAGCGGTGCCACAAGGAGGTGCAGGAAAAGTTATATGGTTTCGGTCAGTGGAGGGCTGAAGTAGAGGAGATCACAGCCCGGCTGATAGAGGAAGGCTATCTGAATGAAGAGCGATTTGCCATTCAGTTTGCGGGGGGAAAATTCCGTATGAAGCAATGGGGAAAGAAAAAGATAACATCCGCACTGAAAGAAAAGCGGATCAGCGCTTATTGCATAAAAAAGGCCCTGAAGCAGATCGATGACGAAACCTACCTGCAGACGATCCAAAAGCTTGCTGCGGAAAAATGGAACAGCCAGAAAGGTGAGCGGAACATCTTTACCAAAATGCGGAAAACGCAGGATTACCTGCTGCAAAAAGGGTATGAATACGACCTGGTAAACCAGGTGTTACACGATCTGAAAAACGCGGCCGGGTCATAAAAAACAGGATACAGACC
>CAKSVK010000009.1 GCA_934502905.1 uncultured Chitinophagaceae bacterium | reverse complement strand
CTTGATGTTGCGAGTAAATAGAAATAATTGCCAGGACAAAAAAGGCCGGGATGCATCCCGGCCTTTTTTATGCTTTAAGGTAATTTTCAGGTATCATTACCGGTAAACTACTTGTTTTATGACCTTTAAATATTCCGGGTGATAATTACCTTCATTCCCTTTTCATGTTACGTGGAAAAGTGCTGCAAAATATCTTCCGCTAGTCCTTCAGCTTATGCTTAAACGCTTTTTCAAATTTCTCCATTTTGGGCTTGATCACATAGTAACAATAGGGCGCTTTACCATTCAGCTTATAATAGTTTTGATGGTAATCTTCTGCCGGATAAAAGTTTTTAAAAGGCTCTATAGCTGTTACAATGGGTTGGGAGAAGGCACCGCTTTTATCCAGCTCAGCTTTATAGTGTTCCGCTTTCTCTTTCTGCGATTCATTCAGGTAAAATATCACGCTCCGGTACTGGGGACCCACATCGTTTCCCTGCCGGTTGAGTGTAGTGGGGTCATGCGTTTGCCAGAACACTTCCAGCAGTTCATCGTAAGTGATCACTTTGGGATCGTATACGACCTCAAGCGCTTCCGCGTGCCCGGTATTCTTTTCGCATACCTGTTCGTAGGTTGGGTTCTTCACGTGCCCGCCGCTATAACCGCTGGTTACCTTATGCACGCCTTTCAATTGTTGGAAAACAGCTTCCGTGCACCAAAAGCAGCCGTTCCCCAATAAGGCAATTTCTGTTCCTTCCGCAGGAACCGGTATTTCCTGTTGTGTGTTCATATCTTTTTTTGTTGAGCTCCTTTTCTGGGCGCATGAAGACAGTACACTCATCATCAGCACCAGCAGCAGAGAACTGTTCAACCATGTTCTATGTATTTTTTTTATCTCCATACGCCTGAAGCTCAGGTAAGCAACTTACGAAATTTTTGCAGTTCGGAGGTCTCTGCCGGTGTTAGTGTTTCGTTATTATCGTACCTGGCTTTTAAGAATAATACCCGCTTATGCTGTGGGTATTTAGCCAGAATACTGTCTATCAGTTTACCGGTTTCTTCGTCCCGCGTATACAGTGGGGTAGGCGGTGGCGGAGCAGATTTGAACCTCGTCGGCTTCTTTTTGATGATCGCCTGCAGGGTGATGAGTTTTTTTTCCGGTATCGTTTTTACCTCTGCCGCCTTGAAATACAATCCTTCCAGCTGTTTTTTGCTTAATCCGCCACGTTCCTGGTATTGGAACAATAAACTCTTGACAAAAGCGGAATGCGGTTTGGCTTCCAGCACCATATTCAGGAGATCCATCACAATATCCACATCCGGCTTTTTCTTTTGTATCATCTGCCAGTCGTTTTAAAACAGTCCATAAAAGTAAGCACTAATTTTCAGAACAGGTGAACTTCTGCTGTAAGGATTAATATTCCTCAATTCCTGGACTGACAGCAGGAGAACAAACAAAGCTATTTCCGGATCTTACATCCCGGAATACCATTACACACGCATCCAAAGTATAGCTATGAATAGGGAGATATTATGGTTTTTTCCTGAAGCTGATATAACCGGGACCTTTTATCTCGGTTCCGGCTACGGTAAGCCTGAGCAGGATACTTGTTTCATTGGTGACCTGCGCTGTTCGGTTGATGGATACCGTTGTGTCTGAGACGGTCAGGAACTCATCCAGGGCTTTTTGCCCGTCGTACCACAGCTCCGCCCCTGAAATACGGACGGTATTGCCCTCCGGCTGGAGCCTCAGCTCATATTGCCCGGGCACGGGGATATAAGACGTAAGATTGATGTTGATATCAAAAGTGCCGTTTACAAACATATCCGGCATCCAGGTGTTCAGGTGCCACCAGTTGGATAAAGGTTTTTCTTCCTCTATAAAAAGCTCAGGAGCATTGGTAATATGGTATAATTGGATCGAGCGAATGAGCGGCTCATCTGCAGATTTCGTTACAGCTAGTCTTATTTTTGAGACGGTTATATCTTCAAAGAAATCTATTTTTTTTCTTCCGACAGAAGATCCCGAAACAAGTAACTTCCATTCATTATCCACCCACCCTTCCAGGTTGTATGCCCTGATCCGTTCACCCTGCCGGTAATCCTCCATGATAACAACATGATTGATAGTTGTTGGGGTATCCAGCTCCATCAACACTTCTTTACCTTTTTTATCCGCTATAGAGGCAATAGAGGTAGAGAATCTCCTGTCGATCTCTCTTCCGAATTCGGCAAACCGTGCCACATCTCCGGCAGGTATTACGCCCAGGGTGTCCGGTGTGGCATTCAGCAGCAGCACGGCGCCCCTTCCTGCCGATTTGTAATAGATCTTCATTAATTCGTTGAGGTTGCGTCTTTTCTGCTCATTGGCCGGAGACCAGAACCAGTTATGGTTATACAGAGGGACGTCGCATTCCAGCGGAGCCCACGCATTACCATCGGGGTCTCCCTGTACGGAGGTGGAAACGCCTGTTGCCAGATCGGCCCTGTTCAGGCTGTTCCAGGCCGGATAAGGCGCATATCCTTCTTCGTTACCCACCCACCGGATGCTGGCTTGCGGGCTTTGAAAGATCACGGCTTCTTTAGCATGTTCTTCGAGTATATCTTTTACATCAATCACGCACGTGCCGTCAAACCATACTTCCGTAATGGCGCCATAATTGGTCAGCAGCTCTGTAAGCTGCTGCCGGTATATCTTGTTATAGGCTTCCTGTTTGGAGGGATCTTCCGTACGCCCGCCGCTTCCCAGACCGGCTCCCCATTTGTCATCCCCGGGATACAGGTACAGTCCCAGGTTCAGCCCGTATTTTTTACAGGAGGCAGCTATTTCGGCAACCAGGTCTCCTTTTCCGTCTTTCCAGGGAGTATGCGCCACATTGTAGTCGGTTGTGGTAGTAGGCCACCAGCAAAAGCCACCTACATGCTTGGCAACAAAAACGATCTGTTTAGCGCCGAATGATTGGGCGGTTTTACACCATTCATCCGTGTTGATCTTGTAGGGGTTGATGCGGGAGAGATCGGTGCTGAAGTTATCATATTCCCTTCCCTGCCAGGTGGCCATACCGAAATGAATGAACATGATACGTTCCTGCTCATGCCAGGTGTATTGGTGCGGCGAAGGAGCAGCAAGTTTTGTCTTCTCTTTTGGCGGCGCATCTGAGCAGCTGGATAACGAGAGGATTATAACCACGAGGATGAAAGCAGGGTTGAACTTTTGTAACATATTATCTTTGTTTATAGTATCTAACTGTTATATGTATTCGCAATATAGTGCGGGTTTGTCTTTATTTTTTAAAAATTCCTTTCAGTGACCACAGCGGGAACATATTTATTTTAGATAGCATAAGCTTTTTCTACAAGGCGCATGGTGTGTATACAATCCTCTACGGAGTTATCCGGGAGGTTCTTTTTTCCTTGTTGCGCTTGTATGATCTCCAACATGGAACCGATGAAGGCGTGGGGGAACCAGGAGCCGTTTACCGGCAGTGATCTCCAGGTGGGTGCCGTTTCAGGAAGGAAGTACTCAAATGCATCATCAATGCCGTGGGGATAATTCAGCAGTAATCCGGGCTTGATTTTGAGGGCGCCAAGCGTTCCTTCAATTTTAATGAAAGCATCTTGCCTGGCAGTACCATAGTCATGAGAGTGATTGGTTGCAATATGAACACGGGTCAGGTCGCCGTAATCCATAATGATGTTTGATTTTACTCCCTGTAGCTGCGGTGTTTTTGGATGCCGGATGGTTTTTGCAAAAATACTTTCCGGTTCGCCCAGCAAGTTCCTGATCAAATCGATGTAATGGATGCTGTGATAGAGAATTTCAACACGGGGAGCGCCTTTCAGAAACTCCCACAAATGCCAGGGAGTATAGGTGTTGACATATATTTCCAGATCACAAATATCCCCCAGCAGTCCTTCCCGTAACATTTGTTTTGCCATGAGAATATAAGGAGCATAACGTAGCTGAAAGTTAATGCCGGCAGTAATGTTTTTTTTTCTGCAGATATCCAGGATGCTTTCTGCCTGCTCCAGGTTTTCACCCATCGGTTTCTGGATGAGCGCATAACTCTGGTCCGGAAGTTGCCGTATCACATCAATGATTTTACTGCCCGGAACGGCAATATCATATATGCACCCGGTGCCATTTGAAAATGCCTCTTGGATATCGTGGTATACAGCAGGAATCTGAAATTTTTCAGACAGTGCTGCGGCTTTATCGTAGTTGATGTCACAGATACCTGCTACCGGAATCCCGGCCAGCTGATAGGCGGGTAAATGTGCAACTTCCACAATGCCTCCTGCCCCGATCATGACGACCGGAGGGCAGTTTTCAACAAGGGGAATTTCATATCCGATATGCTTCAGCATTTTGATTTTAATTTAATTTTCACCAAGGTGGTTTCCCCAGGTAATAGTAAGCACTGCAGCAATCAATATAATTAATGCTCCCGTCAGCACCCGAATGGTTTTTCGTCTGGTCCCCGTCCATTCCTTCATAATGATGCCGAGCACAGCGCTTATCAATACCAACATGATCATATGGATCGCCCAACTGGTAAATTTATATACGCCCATATTGTTATGCCCTATGCCGTAAAAGAAAAATTGTGTGTACCAAAGCGTCCCGGTAAGAAACGCAAGTAAATAATTCCTGCTAAGCCTCCCTTTTTTTTCATCAGGAATAAAGGGAGTGTTCTCAGGTTGCTTTGTAATGCCTTTGTACTCCCGCCAGGTTTTATACCGGTTATGCAGGAAGATGCAATAGATGGCGGTCGTTAAAAATGCGCCTGAGTTAGAAAAAATATAAATAACATTTCCCTGGAGGTTACCTGCGCCATGTTTTGCGGCAACATCTGCAATGGGTTGCCCCTGGAAAAGAGAGAACCCGTACAATGCAGATAATATACCCGACAGGATGCAAAGTGTGATACCTATCGAAAATGAATAACTTTTATCATGCAGGTTCTGCTCCTGGTAATCTTTTTCCTTTAACCGTCCCGCCATACCACATAGTGTAATGCCCAATGCACCCGCAACGATGCCAAGAGCAATTACATTTCCGCCTTTACCTCCCAATACGCTCGTGAGCTTTCCCTCGTATAGGAGGGGGAGGAGCGTGCCTGCTACGCAGGATATCCCGACAGAAATAGCATACGTCAGTGAAAAGCCAACGTAACGAATGGCAAGTCCAAACGCTGTGCCGCCAATGCCATACAGCGCTCCTAACAGAAAGGAGCTTCTCATTGCCGAACCAGGGGCTTCTGCCAATACCTGCGGAAGATCGGGGATGGTTAAAACGGCAACAAGAACAGGCAGGACCAGCCAACATACTGTTGCCTGCATCAACCAATAGGTTTGCCAGGACCAATGCCGTGTTTTTTTTTGCGGCGTATAACAGACAGATGCGGCAAAGGCCCCAATGAAATGTAATGTAATACCTGCTAATAAGTTCATTGGTGAATCATTGATCTAAGTTGTGAGATTATAAAATCGCCCGGCATTTTCGTAATAGACCTTGTACGTATCTTCTTCCTGCAGCAGAGAGTTGATGGATTGGGTATATTTCTCCCACTGACTTATATAACTTCCTGCAAGGGTGGAGACCGGCCAATCCCCGCCACAAAAGCACCGGTTGACACCAAAGCATGAAAATACAAATGCTATATACGGGCTGATATCTTCTGCTGTCCAGCCACCAGGGTTACCGGAAGCAGTGCCCAGCCCGGATATCTTTGCATACACATTCTCGTTTCCCGAAATTTCTTTTATAAGATCACCCCATGAGCCGAACTTTATCCTGTTGGCTATCGGAGGCTGATTCAGGTGATCCAGCACCAGCCGGAGTGTTGGAATTGCTTCTGATACCCGTATGGCAGTTTTCAGGTGCTCATCCTTGACGCCTACGATATCATACGGGATATCTTTTGAGGCCAGCAAGCGAAGGCTTTCCAGCACGGTATCCTGTAGCAGCCATTGCGGGTTGGATTCGTTGTGTATCAGGTGTCTTACGCCTTTCAGTAATGGTTCTTTTTGGAATTGGTTCTCCAGCAGCTCCGCGGTTTTATCAGGGTCTGTTAAAGGTAACCATCCAACAACACCTTTGATTTCAGGATGGCTACAGGCAGCTTCCAGCATCAGCGCGGTATCTTCGGGGTTATTGGCTGCCTGTACCAATACACCGCCGGTGACCGGGCTTAATTTCATTTGGGGAATCAATTCCTCCACCAGGTAGGTCCTGTTAAGAATACTGGTATCCCCTTCGAGCCACGCATACCGTACCCGCTTCAGATCCCATATATGAATATGCGTGTCAATGATATTCTGTACCATATTCTTTAATATTTATCTAAGGGTTAAAGAATTCCGATATAAAAGGTTGATCTGTTCCAGGACGACAGCAGGGTTACCACCATCACGCAGGAACTGCCAGATAGGAATGCCGGCGTGATCCTGGAACTGCAGGTAACCGTTATAACGGGGGCGAACATACGCCCTGTCAAGAGCAGGCAGGGTATTTTTGAAATAGTTATTTGTATTTCCGTTCACAATGCTGCATTCCCACGCGCTGCGATGTCCTGGCTGTCCGCCCGTTTCAGTATAGATCGTTCTCTGTATTTCCGGAGATACGATCCATTCCGCAAATTTCACCGCTTCATCCGGGAACGCGGAAGAAGCAGATACGGCAATACCTGTGCCTCCCAATGTGCTGACAAGGCGGATGTTTTCAAGCGTGACGAGGTCGGTATAATGCAGGATATGCCTGGCATATCCGCGCCTGGCATAGTTGGAATAACCATAAGCAAAAGGACAATACCAGTAATCGTCGGTTGTTGTCATCAGCTCTGCCACTGCGATAGGGTTGCTGTCAAACATTTTTTGATCTGCTTTACTCCACAGGTCTGTCATCAGCTGTAAAGCCTGTTTCCCGATTGCTGCATCAATTACTTCTTCGGAAGAAGAAAAAGGCGTATTCCCGCAGGCAATACAAAACATATAAAAATTCATCAGCAGGTCGATCGGGATAGCAGGTACTGCAACTTTGCCCATCCGGGCGAGATGCAGCACTTCCTCCCATGTGGCGGGTACCGGAATCCCGTTCTGTTCCAGCAGGTCTTTCCGGTAGCTGGCAACAGGGGTGGCTGCATCAATGGCCAGGGCCCATTGATGGCCATCGTATTGATAGCTTTGGTGTGAAGGACCAACCGTATGCCTCAGCTGATCATCCAGGTATGCGCTGCTTATATATCGATCAAGGGGCAATACACATGCAGTGGCAGCCGCACAACCTACCCATGGGTGATCTATGATCAGCAGGTCATAGTCATTCACCAATTGCTCGATCGGGAAATCTGCAAATTCCTGCAGGGTTCTTTTCTTCCAGCTTATTTGCACACCGGAATGTAGTTCAGCGTAACGCTGGGCACATGCTACCAGTGGCGTATACCCGCGGCTATGTCCCCAGGTGATCCCTTTCAGCTCTATTTTCTCAGTCATGCTGAAATGATTTTAGCTGTGCCAGCAAAATATGTTCACAAACCAGCACACATTCCTGTCGTTGGTTAAAAACTTCCACCAGCTCTGTTACAAGACCCATACCCGGCTTTTTATGTGTTCTTTTTTCTTTAACAGAGACTTTTACCCGGATGGTATCTCCGATGAAAACAGGTTTGATAAACCGTAACCGGTCGTACCCGTAGCTGAATGCCACTTCATTGATCAGCGATGCGGTCATGCCTACTGCCACGCTGAATATCAGGGTGCCATGGGCAATCCGCTCTTTGAATGATTGTGTTTTGCACCACTCGGCATCCATATGGTGGGGGAAAAAATCACCGGTTTGACCGGCATGCATTACAATATCGGTTTCCGTAATGGTCCTGCCAATTGTTTCCCGCGTATCCCCTTCCCGGTAGTCTTCAAAATATATCCTGGTAAACATAATTACGGTTGTTTAAAGTTTTCCGGGTGCCGGTACTTTACGGTTTGAATATGTTCGCAATACAGTACCAGCTCCCCTTCATTCTTGAATATCTCGTAGCTGGCGCGATATAGTCCCATGTCTTTGTATTTGGGTTGCTTATCCAGGTCGGTCTTGATCGTGTAGATCGTATCGTTTATGAAAACAGGTTTAATAAACCGTAGCTTATCATACCCGTAGCTAAATGCATTGACACAGTTGGTAGCTACCAGTCCCAGCCCGGCGCTGAACACAAAGGCCCCTGCTACGAGGCGTTTGCCAAACAGCCCTTCTTCTTTTGCAAAAATTTCGTCTGCCACATAAGGATGCATATCCAGTACGAGGGCATTAAACTGCATACTTTCTCCTTCGCTGATGGTCCGGCGGATCGACCGGATACGTTTCCCGATCCGGATATCCTCGTAATACCAGTCTTCTGCATTCCAGATAGGGATTTCCTTATGTTTTGAAGGATCGTTATTCGGGTTCATATAGTAAGCTTGAGTAGTTATTGATATGGGTTAATGATCTCTGTGCCGGAATCGGAAGGAAACTTTTTTGCAGAGATCATTTTTCCGTTTTTCCATTCTGCTTCCACCTGGACGTTACCGGGTGTATGCAGCTTAAATTTCACGTTCCATTCTTTCGGCCAGGCAGGCAGCAGGTAAGTTTTGTTACCCTCCGACTGCAGCAGCATCAGTTGAACCGTATTGAGATAATTTCCGGCGTGGCATTGATCGGGCGTATAGTCGTAATTGGGTCCCCAGAATCCGGGGAAGCGGAATCGTTTGTCAAAAGCCAATCCGTTTGTTTGCATGATCCTGGCAGCGCTGTCTGTTAATCCCAGCAAAGCCGCCTGCATTCCTGTTTGTTGCCAGCCCTGGTATGCTCTCTGTTTTTCCTTAAATGTATTTACAGCCACTTCCAGGTCCGGTTTGCCCACACCGTATATCCTGAAGGGGAATATGGGATACAATTCTGGCGATTCAACATTGATAATTTTTTTATAGGCAAGAGCGGGTGCTATCAGCTTTTTGCCGTCCTTTGTTTTGAAAGGTATGGCCGGAAGCCCGGCTTTCATTTTCCTGCAGAGGTTTAACAGACCCGTATCTTTTGCCAGTTCCAGTACCCGGGGTATGACTACCTGCAATCCTGCAATATCAGGCGTGGGATTAACGCCCTCAATATAGGTCTCCAATGATTGTGCAGGGGCGATCAATAGTTTTCCGTAAGGATCGAGGGGGTAAAACTGATCGTAAAATGTTAGTACTTCTTTTATGAAAGGCAGGCTTTTTTCGTGCAGCATTTTTTCATCGGCCGTATAACTGTAATAGTCCAGCAGGAAATGGCTCATTTCCAACCCGGTTATGATCAGGTCTTTAATATACGGGTTGTTTGACATTCCGGGTTCAAGGTTGGTCCTGTCCCAACTGATATCGCCACCACGCCAGGCGCCCCAGAAATGGGATGTTTCAATGAACCTGGCGCCATCGATCTTATAGAACTTCTTCGTCATTTTTTTCATTACCGGCAGCAGGTCATCTACGTAAAACCTGATGAAGGTTTGTAATTGATCTATGTCCCCGGAAGCCAGCATAGGATAGTAGATCACCCTGGTATTTTGCCACCAGTAGGCGCCACCCCATAAACGGGCATCTGCCGATTTTCCGGACACGCGGCCGATGGCCTGATTGTAGGTATCCAATACAAGTGTGGATCCGTTGAACTTAACAGGTAATTCTCCCCTGGCGCCGATGGCGTTTACATAACGTTGCAGTATATAACCGCGGTTGAGCAATTGTAAGGTATCATTTACAGACTTATCGGCAGCGTTAAAAAATACATAACTGCGGTTCCAGTAATCGTTCCACCATTTTTTATGTGCTGCCAGGTTGGTTGCTTCTCTTTTTTTATCCGGTCCTGTCGACAGCTTTTGAAGAGCATTGGTATACTCTTCTTCGGTATCCGTTTGCTTTACCAACACGGTGGTTTTAATGAAAAAATTACGCTGGGCAGTTCCTGACACCAGCGTAGAGTCGTTCAGTGGCTTTAAACCGGTTCCCTGCACCAACGCGCCGGAGGTTCTGTTTTTAAGCGGATTCGTTATTCCCTCGTTCAACAGGTCATTCACCTTCATCAGCTCGTTCCAGAATACTTCGTTTTCGTTCCTGTGAAACCACAGGATCCCGTCCGGAGTTTTTACTTTTTTATCAGCTTCCATAAAGGGGGCAAAGGGTATTTTATTGTCTCCATATTCTGCCACATACTCTTCTTTTTTCCAGGGTCTGCTTTCGTTTCTCCATACGGTATTGGTAACGGTTATCTTTACCGGTGTCTTCGAACTGCCCGATACGAGGATCTCGGGGTTACCCGCATCTACTCTCAGCTCAATATCGGCTGATTTGTTTTTTATCTTTAGTATACCCTGGTTCAGTAACAGCTCTTCCCGGTAGTCTGTTCCGCTTATGAGGATATTGGGTTCAAATGCAACGGTGATCTTCCCTATTTTAATAGGATTGTCCATACCATCGCGGCTATCTGTAGTAGCAAGGTAGAATTGAATTTTACCTTCTGCATTTGTCCATGCCTGGGCAGATATCTCCCCGTTTCCCAATGGAAGCGAGCTCCAGGAATCCGTACCGGGCGTTGTAAATTTCAGGTTGAAGTCGGACACCTGCTGGGCATAGGTATAACTGATCAGGAAAGTTGTCAGCGCCAGCAGTATCAAAAGTTTTTTTTTCATATTGTATATTATTTGTTGTTGTTGTTACAGATCAAATTCTTCCTGAATTTTATGGGTATGCTCACCCAGGGCGGGAGCTCCCCGGGGACTTGTCAGCGTATTCCCGTTGACACGGGCCGGGCACCGTGTTGTTTTTACTTTTAACCCGTTTGAAACCACCCATTGCTCCATATCCAGCATCTTAAATGTCTCGCTTGCTATCAGGTCATTATAATCATACACATTTGCGCACCAGATGTCCGCAGGCTCAAGAACAGCCAGCCAGTCTGTAGTTGTTTTGGTGAAGAGCGCCTCCGCCAGCATGGCTTTTATTTCATCTCTTTTATTGAACCAATCGTCCGGGTGGGTATACCTGTTCAGGGCATTCAATGGTAATAGGGAAGCCAGCTTGTTAATGGGCGCCATAGCAATGGCAAGATAACCGTCGGCTGTTTTGTAAATACCGTACGGCGCAGCGATATAGGCATGCGCGGCATTTATCCCACTTCTTTCCGGTAGCGTATGTCCGTCATTCAGAAAACAGGTGAGCACTTCAAATTGAAAATCCAGCAGGCTTTCCAGCATACTCACCTGGACAAGACTTCCTTTTCCGGAAGTTATGCGTTGAAATATACCGGCTAATAAGCCTTGTGTTAGATGGGTGCCGGCTATAATATCAGCTGCGGCAACACCCATCGGGACCGGTGGCTGTGCGGCGCTACCTGTCAGATAAGTAATACCCGACACCGCCTGAACCAAAAGATCCTGGCCAGGCAGGTCTTTCCATTCTCCTTCCTGGCCGTAACCGCTTATTTCGCCATAAATAATGGCGGGATTTAAAGCTTTGACCGTTTCATAGTCAAGACCGATCCGCTGCATGACGCCCGGGCGAAAATTATGAATGACAATATCAGCGCTCTTCAATAGCTGTTTCACTGCTTCCAGCGAAAGGTCTTCCTTCAGGTCGGCTATGAAGCTTTCTTTGTTGCGGTTGATGGCATGAAAAATGGTAGATTCTCCTCCTTCCAGCGTAACGTCTGATACATACAGTGTTCTGCAAATATCTCCTGTTCCGGGCTTTTCAACCTTTATGACACGTGCGCCCATGTCTGCCAGCCGGAGTCCGGCACTGGGCCCGGACAGGAACTGGCTGAAATCCACCACCAGGATATTATCTAATAATGTATTCATAGCGTCAAATCAGGGATGCTTTAATTTGTTCATTATGCTCGCCAATCCCCGGCGCCGGCTTATCGGATTTTAAGATCCTGCCGTTGATCCTGATGGGGCATCTTGTGGTAATAAAAGTTTTGTTTCCGGGTAATGTGACGGTTTGCTCCATGTCCAGTACCTTGTATCCTGCCGACGTTTTCATTTCCTTCCAGTTTAGCACCGGCATTACCCATAGATCCAGCGCCTTGCTTTTTTCCAGCCAGTATTGATTGGTGTTAGTTACAATAGTTGCCGCGATCAGCTTCTTTACTTCATCTCTTTTCCGGAAACAATCCCGGTCTTCGTATTGTTCCAGCGCTTTACAATTCAGTATTGTATTCAGCTTTTGAATAGGTATCATCGCCAGGGCTACATATCCGTCAGCCGTTTTATATATACCATATGGGGCGCTCAGCAGCGAATGTGCGTTATTAAAAGATGCTCTTTCCGGCAGGTTACCGGACTGAAAATAAGTAGTGAAAAATTCAAATTGAAAATCGATCAGGGATTCCAGGAGGCTTAGCTGCAATAAGGTGCCCTCACCGGTTTTGGCTGCCTTGATCAAAGCAGCTATAATGAATTGTACAGACTGGTTGCCGCACAGGTAGTCACCTATGCCCAGTCCGAGAGCAGTAGGGGCGTCTTCACGACTCCCGGTAGTATATGTGAGCCCGGAAATACATTGCACCAGGAGGTCCTGCCCCGGCCTATTCCGCAGGGGGCCTTTTTCCCCGTAACCCGAGATCTGCGTATATACGATACGTGGATTGATATGCTTTACATCTTCATACCCCAAAGCTTTCCTTTCCATTACTCCGGGTCTGAAGTTATGGACCAGGACATGGGCTCCGGCGATCAGCTTTTTCAGCCAATGCATATCTTCAGGATCTCCCAGGTCTATGGCAAAGCTTTCTTTATTCCTGTTGATCGTATTAAATAAAAGAGAGTTGTCGTCAACCCACATGTTTTTAATCGCCAGCTTTCTTCCTCCTTCTCCTTTTTCGGGATGTTCTATTTTTATGACGCGGGCACCCAGGTCTGCCAGTCGCAGGCCGGCGCAGGGTCCGGAAAGATACTGGCAAAACTCCAGTACGATAATGCCTTTTAAGGGTAACTGCATATGCAATGATGCTTTGTTTCAAACAGGTGTACGATGAAATACAAGGATTCATACGACCCGGCATAGCCGGCGCGGAATGAAAATTACGATGATTTAATTTTCCAGAATAATCGTCTCGCCTGGAACCGTATCAATTTCTATCAGCTCACTTGTTATATTATTGCTTTTATTGTTTTGTTTTATTTTCCCGGATTTCCCCCAGGGAGAATATATTTTTAATTTTCCCCCTTTTTCGCTGAGTATAGATATTGTAACCTCTCCTTTTTTGATGGATCCGCTCACCAGGAAAGCGCCTACAGCACGAAGGTTGAAAAATTCCGCATCCTGTTTCATATCCCAGTTGGGAAATAACCGTATAGTACCATTGTAACTCTGCATCAGGCATTCGTTGATCACAACAGGCAGCGCAAAATTCTCAAACCATATGCCCATAGCGCCCATATAATCATACTTCGTCCGGTCGTTATAACGGCCATGAACCTGCATTACTTTATCTGTGGCGGTTCCGTTGGGCAGCAGCGAGTAATTGACGTGCCGCTTAAATTTTTCAATATCCAGCAAACCTAAGCGGGCTGCCTGCAGATTGATAAATACAAGGTCATTTCCTCCTTCATTCTGCTGGTTGTAATAAGTGTTTTTGAGTATTTGCATGGTAGAGTCATCGGAATGTAACCCCTGATCTTCACCGGGAAAAACATTCATCAGCGGCGATGGTACATTATATACAACCTGATCATGCTCTTCGGGTACGGATACCAGCACTTTGCCGTATTTTTCAGAAACGGCTGTAGGATATTCAGGATAATACTTTAATATATCCTTTACATCTTCTACCAGTTGCCTGTCTGTTGCAGATGTTTGCAGAATGTCAACCATATCTATAAAGGCGTTGAAAACAAATTTCGTTAAGGTCAGGTCTACATTGCAGTCGTAGTTATATTTAAATCCGGGACGCAGCGCATAAATTTCGGGAGGTATGGTGGGAAATATATGATACTTATCGTCCTTCCACCTGGCTCCCCCGCGGGCATCCGGCCGTTTCATGTAGGCTGCCAGGAATTCAACGGCTTCTTTGATCGGCGTATAAGCCCTGTTCCTTAAGTATGTGGTATCTGCACTATACAGGTAATGCCACCATAATCCCTGAACAGACCAGGGCGTTTCACAGATTTCCCAGCCCCAGTGAGGAACAGGGTAGGGGTTCATCGTCATCTCAACCGGGTAGGCAGAGTGTGGGAAATAAGCGCCCGGCAGCTTATAGTATTCTTTTGCCCAGATGCGGCTAACCGGCATCAGGAATTCAATCAGGTTTACATAGGGAAGGTTTTTTTCCAGGTGGTTGCTGGAAAATGTCATCCAGAATGGCTGTTGTGTATTATAGTTCATATGATAATCACCATGCCATGCGGTACCAATGTTATTGAAGCTCCAGTTGGCAAAAAGTCCCGGCGTTGTAACTCCGTCTTTAGCAGCACAGTTGAAGAAATAGAGATTACGATACCATATTTCTTCCAGGAACCGGTCGCTCAGCCTGACACCGGATTTTGACCAGTATTCTTTCCAGCTGTCCTCAGAAGAAGTTTTAGCGCTGCTCCAGTCGGCAGCCACGGGGCGTTTAATCGCCGGCTTTTTACTTACTTCCGGATTCATTCCTTCCTCCAGTGATATGCTTGCTATAAACTCTTTTTCGCCACCTGCAAACGCAGCTTCCAGCTTTTGCATGCCTTCTTCATTTCCGTCCCAGTTTATCCTGCTGGTTTTTTCCAGGCCCATATTGGTGCTGGCGGTTAACCTGAATGCCTTGTCTTTAGGGTGTCCTTTTTCAATATTGTATATATCTGGTTCCTGTGCGGGTAATACCTGCCGGAATGAAAGTGTACCTTCTTCCAGTAATTCATCTGTTTCGTATGATGGAAAATCTTTTGGAGTGGACGGATCAGGCATCATGCGCATCCGTTTGAAGATATTGGGGGCTTTGTTCCCGCTTTCATCCACCAGCTGCATCCATAATTTATCTTCACTCATGTCCGTAAACACCTGCAGCGTTATCTTCTTTTTATTGGCATCCTGCAGGTACACTTCGCATAATCCGTTTGAAATATCCAGAGAGTGCCCCAGCAGCTCTGCATCTCTCCGGTCGAAGCCCAGTAATACAGAGCCACAGGGGAACGGTCTCGGATAAGGCTGACGATAATTGTCCTGGGCTATGGTACTATATTTTTTGTACCAGGGATCGTCTGTCAGTAATTTCAGGGAGTCGGGTATCTTGCTTACCTTATCAAATACATAATCGAAGGTGCCGATCTCTTCCCTGTGTTTTTCTGCTATCCGTATATCCCACACATTGTTGTGACCAAAGTATAACATGATACCATCAGGTCTTGTTGTCACTACAACACCCATGCCACCGTTGCCCAGCAGGGCGCCTTCAAAAAAGTCGACAGCAGGTTTGTCATAATGCATCGTATGTTTTTTGGCCTGTTCATAGGAGGAAAATGTGACCTCCTGCTTTTGAGCACAGGACAGGATACATACGCATAAGAAGACGAATGGTATTTTTTTCATGCTTGTTTTTTTATGATCATGTAGTGTCCGGTATAGCCGGTTTATGGAACAGGGATAGTTGAAAAAAATGGCAGCCCTTTAGCTGTGGTGCTATCAAAGCCGCCATTGAAACCAACTGTTGCTATGAAAACGGTTTAGTAATTAGGGTTTTGCTCAAGGTTCGGATTTGTATCCATTTCGTTTTGCGGGAAAGGAAATACATAATGTTTTGACGGATCAAATTTGCGTTGTGCTCCACCGGGATCCACCAGTGTGGGAATATATGTTTCTGCCGTTTTCCAACGCTTTATATCCCAGTAACGTTTTCCTTCCAGCGCCAGCTCCACTCTTCTTTCCTGGCGGATACGCTCCCGCATCTGGTCTTTGGAAAGTCCGGTGGGTATCGGGGGCATGTTGATGCCCGGTCTGGCCCTGATCTGGTTAATGGCATCGTAAATGCTTTGGTCCGGACCACTGTCTTCATTTTTTGCCTCGGCATATATAAGTAGCAATTCCGCGTAGCGCAACAGTATCCAGTCCTGCTCGCTCCGGGTGCTGTAGTCTACCGGCAATGCATCCCAGTTCAATCCTTTTACGGGCATATAACCTGTGCCGGAGGGAGCATTATAATTGAAGCCCATTTCTACGCCAGAAGAGTTGATCACCTTGTCATCAAAACCTTTGATGGTCAGCAGCAGCCTCGGATCGCGGTTTGCCTTCCAGTTAGACGGATTGTATAAAGGTGAAGTGGTAATAGGCAACCCATCGGTGCATTCATATGCAGCCACCAGCTCAGAGCGGGGATTGATGGTGCCGTGCCATGCAAACTGGATATCCGGACCTGTGGCAGAGCGGTCGGGGTTGAGGTACTGTGCAGAAAACATGATCTCCGGATTGCCGCTTTGTCCTGTCGCCAGGAACATTGTGCGGTAATTGTCGAACAGGCTGAAGTGTCCGTCATCAATTACCTGCTTAGCTGCCGCTGCGGCGGGACCCCATTGCTCATTGTGCAGCAGCACTTTTGCTTTTAATGCCAGGGCAGAGCCTTTTACAGCATGCCCGTTGTAGGGTGTATTGGGTAAGTTATTTATAGCTACTTCCAGGTCGGCCAGGATCTGTGTAACCACCTCAGCTTTACTGCTTTGTTTTACCTTTGCTTCGTCTATGGTCACTAGATGGGTATATAGGGGAACGCCGCCATAGAATTCAACCAGTGTAAAATAAAACAAGGCTCTGAGAAACAGCGCTTCGCCTTTATATACGTTTTTCAGTTCCTCAGAAATGGGTGCCCTGTCTACATTGTCCATAAAAAAATTGGCGGAGCTCACTCCCCTGTAACATTCAGCAAAAACTGAACCTACCAGGCTGCCGGAATTGGGTTCAATTAATCCCTGTGCCAGGGGAATGACCCCCGATCCCTGGTTGGTGCATAAATCGCCGCCCATAACATCCCAGAACATAGTATTATGGTCAAAGGATCCGTTTAATAAGAGGCGGGCATAGACGCCGGCCAAAGCCATTTCAACTTCACTTTGACTGGTCCAGAATGATGCACTGGAAATCTGATCCATAGGACCTCTGTCAAGGAATTTTGAACAGGAACCTAACGATGCAAGAAGCGCAAATGCTATAATAGTATTATTAAAGTATCTTTTCATGATAGAATCTTTTAAAGTGTGGCTTTTACTCCCACGGCATAGGTGGTTACTTGTGGATAAACACTGAAACGGCATCCCGTACAAGACCTTTCCGGATCCGCTCCCGGATAATCCGTGATCGTAATCAGGTTATCCCCGGAAGCATATAGTCTTAATCCTTTCAGTCCTATTCTTTCTACCAGCCCGCGTTGGAAAGTATATCCAATTGCCAGGTTCTTTAATCTCAGGTAGGAAGCGTCCACTAACCAATAGGTGGAGGCGGTTCCTGTATTGGGTCTGTACTGTGAATGATAGATGGCCGGGGTGGTATTAGACGGGTTTTCCGGTGTCCACATGTTTTTAATGAAATCCATTGTGGGAGGCGAGCCTTGGGTATAAGGAGTAAAGCCCCAGGCCATATGCGTGCCGCCGATATAGTGCTTGAACCCTTCCACACCCTGGAAAAAGGCAGTCAGGTCAAAACCTTTCCAGCTCAGGTTGATACTACCACCATAGTAGAATTTAGGATAAGCGCCGTTTACGACAACACGATCTTCAGCATTAATGACACCGTCATTATTTGTGTCCTTGTATTTCAGGTCACCTGGCTGCGGGTTGTACGGATGTTCGGCTGATTTAGTGATATCATCCTGGCTTTGGAAAATACCATCCCACGGAATCAGGTAATATGATTCAAAAGGCAATCCGATTTTTACTATTTTATTCCCTGTATACGTAGTGCTGTTTACGTAGAGCACTTCATTTTTAAAGGTGGAAAAATTGAAATTAACATCATAATTAACCGTACCAATATTATTTCGGTGTCCTACTTCAAACTCCCAGCCCCGGTTTCTCATCTTTGCAAAATTAATGTTTGGAGAGCCCAGGCCTATGCTTGCCGGAATGGGTATGGTAAAAAGAATATCTTTTGTTACCTTATTAAACCAATCTGCGGTCAGATAGAACAACCCGTTTTTAATGCTCAGATCAATTCCGAAATCAGTAACGGTCGTTGTTTCCCATTTCAGTGAAGGGTCAACAAGATCTATCAATTGTACACCAGGCATCAAACCACTGAAAGGATAAGATGTGTTGAATAATAAATCCTGGTACGGGTAGGGCGCACGGACAGGACTTTTACCTACCAGGCGGGTAATGTTTTGATTACCCAGCCGTCCCCAGGATGCTCTCAATTTTAAATTATCCAGCCAGGTAACATCCCGCAGGAATGATTCCTCAGAAATCCTCCATCCGGCTGATAATGAGGGAAACAATCCCCAACGGTTTCCGCGTGCAAACCGGGATGTGCCATCATAACGGGCGTTGGCTTCAAACAAATACTTTCCTTTAAAATCGTACATCAACCGTCCGAAAAGTGATTGGATAGCCCATTCCTGTGCCGTACCTGCAGCAGTTTGTCCAAGGTCATTTCCGCCGTCCAGCTCAGAGATAGTATTCGTTGGAAACGTCAGCTTCGATCCCCGCAATTCCCTGTAGTAGTTTGTCTCCTGGTTGTAACCCGCCAGTATATTCAGATCATGGCTTCCGAACGACTTTTTATAGTTAAGTGTAGAATACAAAGTCGTTTCAAGCGTTTGTGACATCAGGTCCCTTACACCCTGTTGCCACACGGAGTTATTGTGCGCATAGCTGCCGTCATCAAAATAATAATTGTCCACAGGATGCTCAAAACGCTTGTTAAATTCTGTGTTGTACCCGATGCCGACCTTTGTTTGCCATATAAGATCTTTTGTGAGCTTTACATCTGTATACAGCTGAGGTCTGATGTTGTATAAATTAATGTTCCTGAAGCCGCTTGCGATTAATGCATCCGGATTTCTTACGGTCCATTCGCCGATGTCAGCGCTGTACCTGGCTACATACCCGGTTGAACCGTCAGGCAGTGTCATGGTAGGCGTATAATTGGGGCCTGAATAGGCGCTCATTACGTAATCATTGTCGCCAAAATTATCTTCCTGAATGTCGCGTTTGGTCAATTGCACATTTCCACCGATAGTAAGCCAGTTTTTGACTTTGCTATCCACGGAAAACAGCAGGTTGTATTTTTTGAGACCGTAGATGCTTACAATTCCTCCCTGGTCAAGATAACCGAGACCCAGGTTGAAGGTTGTTTTTTCATTACCTCCGCTAACCGATAAATGATGGTTATGAGCAAGGGCTGTATTGAAAACATGATCTACCCAATCGAAGTTTGGGTATTTTGCCGGGTCGTTAGAGTTACGGAACGCATCAATGGTAGCCTGTGAGAAGTACGGTACAATACCGCTACGCTCGTTGGCCTGGTTCCAGTACATCATATAATCTGCAGAATTGGTAAGCAGTTCAGGCAGTCTTGTTGCCTGCTGCACCTGGAAATTTCCGTGATATTGGATGCTTGCATCCCGGGAGCGTCCCCGTTTTGTTGTAACCAGGATCACCCCGTTAGCAGCCCGGGCACCGTAAATGGCCGCGGATGCGGCGTCTTTTAAAACCGAAACGGATTCAATATCATCGGGGTTTAAGGCCATCATATCCCCCCTGACTCCATCAATTAAAACCAACGGTTCGCTGCCGGCGTTGAATGAGCCTACGCCTCGTATACGTAATTGAGCGGCATCCGAACCTGGTTTTCCGGATCCCTGAGTAACCTGCAACCCGGAAACTTTACCCTGCAGCAGGTTTTGTATGTTGGCAACAGGTCGCTTGGTCAGTTCTGCACCGCCTACCTGCGCTACCGAACCGGTGAGGTTTACTTTTTTCTGTGTACCATACCCTACCACTACCACCTGTTCGAGGTCTGATACATCTTGTTCCAGCACTATATTATAATTCAGTTCGGCGCCCACAGTTACTACTGTGGTAAGATAGCCGATAGAGCTGATCTCAAGGATGTCGTTGTCATTGGCATCGATGGTAAACTTACCTTCCTGATCGGTTTGTGTACCTCCTGATTTACCCCTGACCTTTACAGAGGCTCCCACAACAGGGTTGTTGCTTGCATCCGTAACAACGCCGGAAATCATTTTGAATGTCAGGGGATGGTCGCCTGCCAGGGCATTTTGCCAAAAAAAGGCCGATAAAAGAAATAATAATAATAAGCAGCGGACAGGCGAGGTAATAAATCGCCTGATTTTCCTGCAGTGCAGATAAGCTTTGGTCGCAAGCATATCGAATTAATTTTTTAGTGACTGAGTATGGTTATCCAGACAAACCTATTTCTAATGAAAAAAAATTGAGTTGTGCATTTTAGTGAGTTTATAAAGTTTTTTATCCCGGGAGGCGGGAAGTAAACAATATTACCTGACCATTATACTATGTTAATACAATAGCCCGGATACCGGTATCCTGTAGCCCGTTCACAATTATTTAAATTGCCGGATAGTATAAGTTTTCTTATATTCATACATCAAACTTGTACCGGATGATCTCCACCTGACCTGATCCAATATCAGCTTTTGAATTGACTGAATAAAAGATTACTATGAAGCCTGAATTAATTGTGGATGCTCCCATAATCGGGAAAAAGAAAATTTGGGTAAAGAAAATCCGCAAGCCTCATTTTGATCATCCGTTCCATTTCCACAGGCTATGCGAGCTTACCTGGGTGGAAAAAGGAAGAGGCCAGTTAATTATTGGGGACTATGTGGGGAATTTTTTCCCGGGTGAAATAATTCTTTTGAGTCCCGAGCTTCCTCATTTATGGAAATGCGACGCGGCTTATTACAATAATAATGCGGATTTTTATACGCAGGCATTCGGATTGTATTTTCCCGATGCTTTGGCCGATATGGTTTCAGATGATGAGGCCAGCATTCATTTGTGTAACGATCTTCTTCATAAGGCGGAAAGAGGCTTGCGTTTTTACGGGCAAACAAAAATTATTGTTACCGATAAGCTCAGGGAGCTGGTCGAATCTGACGGCTTATTGCGGTTGGGCATTTTTCTGCAGATCATTGATATCCTGGCACGCTCAGAGGAATATGAAATATTGGCCAGCGTGGGATACAAAAAATCATTCAACTTTAATGATATTGACCGGTTCAACGAGGTCTATCAATTCCTGTTGGAAAATTTTCACCGGGATATTACACTTGATGAGGTATCCCGTATATGCAATATGACTCCCAATTCATTTTGCCGGTTTTTTAAGCAAAAAACACAAAAAACATTTACGCTTTTCCTGAACGAAATAAGGATAGGACATGCAAAAAAGCTACTGCAGAATAAAAATTATACGATAAAGGATATTTGTTATGCCTGCGGTTACAACAACCCTGTAAATTTTTTCAACTTCTTTAAGCAGATCGTGAAGCAGACCCCCAAAGAATTCAGGGATAGCATGTTTAAAATGAACATGGATTGAGCCCGGACCGGTAAATTGTAAAAGAAAAGTTATAGTCTTCCCCTGGTGCTTGTTTTTGAAATTGATTTTGACTCCCTCCTGGGGGTTGGTATGATTTTTTACATAGATAGTCAGTTGACTTTATTCATTGAACATTTAAAAAGAATTGTTTATGATCAAGAATGCACAAACTGATGAAATGACCACCCTGTCGGGATGCATCAATAAGCTTGTCAGGGAGGGATATACCGATGAGCTGAAGCCAGCGGATAACGGTATGATACTGGTTTCGTCCAAAAAGCTTTATAAGCCGGGAGATGTAAAGATCACGAATTTTTACCGTTTTGAGGGCGCCAGTAACCCGGATGATAATGCGATATTATATGCTATTGAGACAAATGATGGTCACAACAGGTATCATCAGATTGATGGGGCGATGGTTTTTCCTTCTCCGTTTGGACAACTTCTTAACAAGCTGCCGGTTTAACTCATTCATTATGACCGGCAGCTTTGTTTTATCCCCTACCTGTTCCAGACCTTCTGCCGCATCATTGTCGAAATCAGAGTCGAGCAGCAGCTTTTCTATTTCGTAACGCTCTTCCTCAGACACGTTGTCCTGGAGATAATCCAGCAGCTTTTGCTGGTCAATCTCTTTGGCGTCGGATAATATGTCTAATAATTCCTTCTTCATATTAACAATACCGCTATTTGCTTACGGCATTTAATTTTTTTTCAACCAGGTTTTTCAGGTTTCTCTTCCCGTTCTGTATATAACTTTTTACCTGCAGCAAAGTATACCGGGTCAGCGATGCAATGTCACTGTAGGACTTCTTTTGAAGATAGAACATTTCCACACATTTTTTCTGCTCGTCATTCAGTTCATTCAGGGCTTCATGCATTATTTCCAGCGTGACATCTTTTCTGTGCTGCGCCATCAGGATGTCTTCTTCCCCCGGCGTATCCACCAGCATTTTTTCTGTTACAGGAACGGGTGTTTTGCTTTTATCCCGAAGCTGCATCAGGCAGTAATTCCGGGCGATCATATATATCCAGCTTTTAAAATAGGTAACGGGATATTTATGCAATTCGGCAATTGCCTTCAGGAATATCTGTTGCACAGCGTCCTTAGCTTCCTCCTCATCCTTCAGATACTTCATGCATACACCGTATAACAGCAATGTATACCGTTGCATTAAAACACCCAGCCACTTGTTATGCTTATCCCTGTAGAAATTATCCAATAGCCCGGCATCCGTTATATGGTCAAACTGAGAATAAGTCACTCGTTCGTTATAGCTTTATCATACAGATGCTTTTCCTCCAATATTCCATACAGCAGCGCCGGATTTTAACAAAAAGCAAAGCGTTACTCGTTGCCAAAGCTTTTTTGGTAGGAGTGCATGGCTTCCTCGATAATCTTTAGCGCTGTTGCTTTATCCTGGAATTCATTTACGCTTACAGATTTATTTTCCAGCTTCTTGTACTCTTCAAAAAACTGCCTGAGCTCACTAAAGAAATGCTTGGGCATTTCTTCAATATTATTAATGTAGTTTACACCCGGGTCATTATTTCCCACAGCAATGATCTTATCGTCGGCATCACCGCTGTCAATCATCTGCATCACGCCGATCACCTTGGCTTCTACCAGGCAGAGCGGCTGAATGCTCACGCTGCTGATCACCAGGATGTCCAGTGGGTCCTTATCATCTCCGTATGTTTTAGGAATAAACCCGTAATTGACCGGGTAGTAGAAAGAGGAGTAGATCACCCTGTCCAGCTTCAGCAGACCGCTAGGCTTGTCTATTTCGTATTTCTGACGCGAGCCCTGCGGGATCTCTATAACTGCATTTACTATTCTGGGAGCATTTTCTCCTGTAGCAATTCCATGCCATGGATGTAAAACTGTTTGCATACTGTTATTTTAGCTTGTAACCAATTGACCTATTCGGGAAGAGGATCCAACGCGTTGTCGCCGGTAAAGGTATACTTGAAATCTACCCACCATTCGCCGTTTGTTTTAACCAGCTTGATCTCGTTGTCCTTGTTTTTATAAGAGTTGGAATAGCTGATCAGCACTGTGCTGTCATTCAGAGATTCTGTTTTTTTGATGCGGATACTGGCGTTCCTGTATTCATCTTTTTCCTGCTTGCTCCGGGAAGCGATCTTTTTTTCGGCTTCTTTAAAAAGGCTTTCATTATCGGCGTCGGGCAGCACGAATGTTTTTGCTTTTGCGATATCTCCATCCAATGCAAACCGGATGAAGTCGGTGCCTGCTTCCAGTGCGTCGTCAGGTTTCTGGTAAGTACCATCATTGCAGGAGGAAAAAGCTATGGCAAGAGATACCAGGAAAACAAATGTGCTTTTTAGCATGGCTGGACTTTGTTGATGGCACAAAAATAGGAACAATTACTTCAGAAAGCAGTGCTTCCGTCCCGTACTTTTATCTTCTTTTTGCCTGAGTTCTTCTTTTCCCATTCCTCCACTTCTTTAGGCTTATCGGATACTTTTTTATCTGCAACCGCGCCGTTCTTGCCGGTTATGGTGCTGTTTTTATCCGGCTGGCCGAAAAAATAAGTTTCCTGCTTGGTGATGAAGCCGGTGGCCGGGTCATAGTACTTCCAGGTGCCGTGGGCTACGGAAGCAACCTCCAGCTTGATTATTTTAGTCTCGTACCTGTTGGGCACTTCAGGGTCGGGCACCTCCAGCGTATCATAGGGGTTTTCGGGGTTCGTCGCCCGCCAGCTTTCCTCGCGCAGCAAATCCCCCATTTTGGTGAAATATTGTTGTTTGCCGTCTTTTTCACCCCATTTAAAATTCTCTATCCCGGTAAGATCGCCCATAAGCGTATACCTTCTCCAGGTACCTTCTTTTTTACCATCTATAAAAAAACCTTCTTCCTCGTATCCCGGCTCGCCACGCAAATCTTCTACCCTTACTACCCAGGGCCCCTGCTTAATATTATTCGCATCTACGACGTTTAAGGTATCTCCGCTGGGAGAAATAATATAACTTTTTAGCTGGGCCTCACTGTCCAGGAAACTAAAAAGCAAGGTAATTATAAACAAATACCGCATAATGAGTGTTTTAGGTATAAGACAACAGCACGATACCAACAATAATGCCACTTTAAAGGTATAATATTTTACACTGTCAATATGTTAATTCCACCCGGAGACAGGTTCAAATCGTTTCTACAGGGCTGTTTATTGCTTTCCGGTAATCTTCATGTTCTGAAAGACCCGTTAATTTGTCATTAGAAAATAAATGAAGGTTAGTTCAGCTTTATTTCCAGTAGCTTCGGCCATCGTTTTCCCGTGATAAAAATTCTTTCCGTAGCAGCATCCCAGGCGATACCGTTGAGCACAGCGCCTTCTTCCACCGCTTTTTTGTCAAGATTGATATTTGCCAGCTTTTTGAGGATATCTTTAAAGTTCAATATGCCGACAACATAACCTGTAGCAGGATCAATTTTGAGGATATGGTCTTCCCCCCACTGGTTGGCATAAATATACCCGTTGATATATTCCAGTTCGTTCAGCTTACCTGCCGGACCATTGTTGCTGTTTACATTCAATACCTTTTCCAGTTTGAAATCAGCCGGTCTTAAAAAATACAGCTTGTCGGAGCCGTCGCTGACGATCAGGTGAGTGCTGTCGTGGGTGATGCCCCATCCTTCACTGGCCCAATATTCCCTCCTGATCAATTTCATGTCTTTCAGGGAATAGATCAGGATCATATGCTCTTCCCAGGTAAGCTGGTAAACGGTATCGTTCAGTATGGTAATACCTTCCCCGAAGAGCGAAGCTTCCAGGTCCACTTTTTTTTCCACGCGACCGGTTTTCAGGTCTACCTTGCGTAAAGTAGATTCTCCTTTTTGGCCGGTGCCTTCATACAGGTGGTTGTTATAAAATACGAGGCCTTGCGTAAAGGCGGCTGTATCGTGCGGATAAATATTCAATACCTGGTAACCGATATTAGCAGGAGGTGGAATAGCGCTTTTCAGCGGGGTATCGGGGGTAGTCGTGACATTTTCTGAATCGTTGCTGCCGTTGCAGGCAATAAAAACCAGCAGGATGAGCAGGTAACCGATTTTTCCTGGAAAATATTTCATAGCTGCAAAAATAAGGGTTCAAGCCATTTGTTTGTGAAGCTGCCAGCAGGTGTCGTTAGTATTAACATAACAATTTATTTAACAGGAGATATTCATCACAGGCAGTTCAAAAGTCAGGTCTCACTGGTTTTAAAAACCTGTGAGGTCTGGAAATATTCCCCTGCATCCCGTCCCGCAACCTGTTCCACTTCTGTTTCTGTTGAACGTATGCTTCGTATATTTAGGATGTAAAACTTCATATGCGGATATTTTTTCTCCTTTTCGGCTGCATGGTATTTTTCACAGATGGCTATGGACAACAGTTTGGCGGCATTCCTTCTTCCATAAAATGGCAGCAGGTGAATACGCCGGAAGCCAGGATCATTTTTCCCCGGGGATTGGAGAAGCAGGCTTTTAGTGCGGCTGATATCATCCGGTATGCAGATAGCGCTACTGCGGCGACAATAGGGTCGTCCAGAAAAAAGATCAATATCGTATTCCAGAACCAGACTACGGTCTCCAACGGGTTTGTAGCCCTGGCACCCTGGCGGAGCGAGTTTTTTTTGACACCCCAGCTAAATAGTTTTCAATTAGGCAGTCTGCCCTGGGTGAAAAGCCTTGCTTTGCACGAATACCGGCATGTGCAGCAATACATGAACTTCCGTAAAGGATTATCCAAAGTGGCCTATATGATCCTCGGTGAAGAAGGGCAGGCGGTAGCCAACAGTGCGTCGATACCCGACTGGTTTTTTGAAGGAGATGCTGTTTTCCAGGAAACATTGCTGAGCGGGCAGGGAAGGGGCAGGATGCCTGCGTTTTTCAATGATTACAGGGCACTGTGGGCAGCAAACAGGAATTATTCTTTTATGAAATTGCGGAACGGCTCTATGAAACATTTTGTGCCGGATCATTACGCGCTGGGATACCTGCTGACTGGGTATGGAAGAGAAAAATTCGGCTCCCGCTTCTGGGCAGATGTGACGGATGATGCCGCCAGGTTCAAAGGCTTGTTTTATCCTTTTCAAAGAGGTGTGAAGAAGTATAGCGGAATGCGGTATAAAACTTTTGTACAAAATGCATTGCACTATTATAAGGACTATCCTGAGGCCCGGGTAAACGCAAACGGAAACAAGTTGCAGGATAACCATTACCTTACACCTGCCAGGCGGTATGTGTCCAACTATAACTTCCCCTGTTTTGCAGGTAAAGATTCAATATTGGTATTAAAATCTACCTTCAGGGATATTCCTGCCTGGTACTGGCTGGTGAATGGAAAAGAATACCGGATACGGACAAAGGATATCGGGCTGGATGATTACTACTCCTATTCCAACGGCAGGATAGCATACACAGCATACGAGCCGGATGCCCGATGGGGGCAGCGTAACTACAGCGTGGTAAAAGTGCTGGATATACGGACGCAACAGGTAAAGACGATCACACATCGCAGCAAGTATTTTTCTCCGGATATATCTGCAGATGGCAAAATTGTTGTCGCAGTCCAGTACCTGCCGGACCAATCTGCCGAGCTGCATATATTGGATGCGGAAAGCGGCGTCCTGCAGAAAAAAATACCTGTTGCAGATACCGGATTGGTATACACGTATCCTAAGTTCTACAACAATGAAAATATTATAACCTGTATCAGGAACGATGAAGGGATGATGAATCTTGCAATGGTGAACATCCATACAGGATTGGTAGAAAACTTATCTTCATGGAGTTACGGGATAAAAGGTTACCCGGTTGTAAGGGGCGACACGGTATATTTTTCGGCAAGCATGGGGTATTTCGATGATGTGTATGCTATCGATATCAGGACACGGAACCTTTTCCGGCTGACCCACGAAACAACGGGAGGCTACCAGGCCACGGTAAATGAAGAAGGCCGGTTGGTTTGGAGCAATTTTACGGCGGATGGCTACCGGCTGAAAGAAAAACAGTTAACACCGGAAGACTGGCAACCCCTGATGTCGGTAATGTCCGTCCGGTCAGCAGATTTGTACCTGCCGGATGCATTACAGCAGGGAGGAAATATATTGAATGTTCTGCCACAGGGGGATTATGCAGTAAAGCGATACCGGAAAATATCAGCGCCTTTCAATTTTCACAGTTGGCGTCCATATTATGAACAGCCCGAATGGTCATTGTATCTCTATGGACAAAATATACTCAATAGCTTTCGTTCTACCCTGTATTATACTTATAATGAAAATGAGTCCAGCCATACTGCCGGGTTCGATGCGATGTTGGGTGCGTGGTATCCATGGATAACGGGCGGTGCCTCCTACGCGCTTAACAGGAATGCTGTTAGCAACAACCGGCGTATAACATGGAATGAGCTGAATCTAAGCCTGGGAGCGCAGTTGCCGTTTGATCTGACAAAGGGCCGATGGTATAAGAATCTCACAATCGCCGGGTCGTTCAATGTGCTGCAGCAAACTGTTACAGGTGCTTATAAGGATAGTGTGGCAACAAGCCCTTTTCAATACCTGCAGGCATCGGCCGGTTGGAGCAGCCAGGTGCAGACAGCCGTACAGCATATCTATCCCCGCCTGGCACAAAGCTTTTTTATCAGGTATAGAAGGTCTGTCTCAGCATATACCGCCGGACAGTTTTTAGCCACTGGCAGCTTATACCTGCCGGGTATTGCCAAAACCAATAGCCTGGTATTGACGGGCGCCTACCAGGAAAGGGATACTGCCAATGAATATCGTTTCAGCAACAGTTTTCCGTTTGCCAGGGGATATACCGATGTGGAGAGCAGACAGATGTTCAAATGGGGCGTTAATTATCATTTCCCTTTGTTCTATCCGGATTGGGGATTTGCGAATCTTCTGTATTTTTCCCGCATCAGGGCCAACCTGTTTTTTGATTATGCCTATGTACGCAACCGCGTTTTTCGTGACCTGGATTCGTACAGGAGCATGGGAGGAGAACTCTTTTTTGACACCAAATGGTGGAACCAGCAACCGGCAAGCTTTGGGTTCCGTTTCAGCTATCTTCCGGATCACTTCAGGGCAGGACTGACCACCCCTTACAGGATAGAGTTTGTTTTACCCGTGAGCCTGATAAGCCCATGATGTCTAAACTAAGTAATTGGTTAATCATTTATAGTTGTAGGAAATGTTATGCTATCCTGAATCTCCGGACTTAGGATTCATTATGTTCTCTCCCGTTTACAACGGGCTTGTAAAACTTTGTCGGAGACTTCGTATGGCTTGTGTATAATAACGGAATTTAATTTCCCAGTATTTCTTCCAGCTTGCTGTGCAGCTCGCTCCCCCGAAGATTTTTAGCGATGATCTTCCCGTCAGGACCGATCAGCAGGTTTTGCGGAATGGATTGTATGCCGTATAATTTGGCTACCGCGTTGTTCCAGAACTTCAGATCGCTGACATGCGTCCAGGTAAGGTTGTCCTCCTGTATGGCTTTCAGCCACATTTCCCTGGCGTTGGACCGGTCAAGGGAGACTCCCAATACATCAAAACCTTTGTTTTTGAACTTTTGGTAAGCCGCTACCACGTTGGGGTTCTCTATGCGACAGGGTCCACACCAGCTTGCCCAAAAATCCAGGAGAAGATATCTGCCCCTGAATGAGGATAATTTTACCGGATTCCCAAGCGTGTCATTTTGTGTAAAGTCGGTTGCCATCCGTCCAATAGCTGTTCTGCCGACAATATCGATCCGTTCCTTAAGGGCTACAGCCGACGGGTAGGATTGTACCTGCGACGACAAGCCGAGGAAGAGCGGCTCTACTTTTTCAATATTTATATCCGGGTTGTTACCGGTATATTGTTGTAATGCAAACAAGGCAACTGCAGACCCGGGATTGGCCTGTATGAACGGACGCAGAACAGTATCTTTTATCCTGTTTTCCAGTGCTATAGCCCTGATCTCAATGCTCCTCAGTTTGCTGATATCATTACTGTCCCTTGCAAGGGTATAATCACGCACGAATTGTTGCATTGTGTCTCCATAGGGTTTCAATATATCTTCAAACTGTTTGTAAACCGCAGCTTCCTTAGCGCCCCCGAAGCTGGCATTTGAAAACCGCTCTTTACTGGTTACGGTGATCTTCCCCGGTTCCAGGAAGGTGACCAGGATATTCTCAGCTTTATTATTCTGTGAGGTGTCCTTGTGCGCAGCCTGCAGGCGGAAGAAGGTCGGTTCGGTAATTTCACCTTTAAAGCTGTATTTACCTTTTACCACCCTGACGCTGTCTGTTACCTGGTTGAGCCCGTTCATGTATTGCAGGTATATCCAGGTTATCTCTCCTTTTACTTTTTGCACGTTGCCTGTGATCTCAAATGGCTGATCCGGCTGTGCTGTCAGAAAGGAGGGCAATAACATCAGAATACCCGCAACAAATCTTTTCATCTGTTAGTGATTTACCTGCAAATTAAGTATAAAAGCGCATTGAGAAAGGACTATTGAATATCTTAGCCATACTTCATTTCTGAATGGCCTGACCTATGAACTGATAAGCAAGCACTAAGAAATAAAGGAGCATTACGATGAGGGAACGTTCAGTATCCTGACCACTCTTTATAGTTGAATGGCTTACATTTCTACCAGTGAGCAAAATCTGTTTCGTAGTTGCCGTGGATACGTTCAGCAGGCGGATTGAAGTAGCCGTATTTTACCGCCGGGAATTCCTCCTGTATCAATTCCATCATCTGTTTGATACCCATGCATTCACCTGTATCGTATTGGCCTATTTTTCCCATATACCAGTCAGGATCAATGTTGAAATTCCGCCACTGGATCATATTCAGACCTGTATCTTTTATCAGCTGGCGCAGGGCTTCATATTCCGCTATGCTGTCCGTCATACCGGGGAACACAAAATAGTTGATGGAAGTCCAGCCGTTGTAGCGGCGCATTACCTTCAGGCTTTCTATGATGTCCTCAAATATATAGTTGTTGGGGCGGTAATAGGCTTCATATATATGCTTCCGGGCGGAATTGGTGCTGACGCGGATGCTGTTGAGCCCCGCTTCACAAAGTGCCTGTACGGAGGCGGGCTTGGACCCGTTGGTATTGATATTGATATTGCCTTTCGGCGTGTGTTTCCGTATCTCCCGGATGGCTTTACCTATGGTCTCCCACATCAGCAGGGGCTCGCCTTCGCATCCCTGTCCAAAGCTGATCAGGGGGAAAGGAGCTGTTTCCAGGTGCGGTACCGTAAACTCAACAATTTCTTCTGCGGTAGGCTTAAACGTTAGCCGGTCTTGCGTAGCGGGGATCGTTTCATCCTCGGGCTGAAAGGAAATACAGCCAACACAATTAGCATTGCAGGCCGGAGAGGAAGGAACCGGGCATTCCCAGCGTCCCATAAAATAATTTCTTGCAGCGGGACAATGATAGGTATTGCAGCAGTTATCTGCCAGGTGTTTCACCAGCCGGTTATGCGGATAGGCTTTCAGCAACTGCTGTACGCCGGTTTCAATGCCATTGGTGTCGTACCCGCGGCATTCCTGCCGTATATCCTGTTCTATGCGTACTGCAGGCACGTAAAACTTATTATTAAACCACCCTGCTGCTGTATAACAAAACAGTGGTAAGGTAGGTGCACCGGGCTCCGACTCATACGCTGAGAGATATAATCCTGTGTGGGCGGGGGGAATGAAAGCCGCTACCGCCCATCCTTTATCGCAGAGCCGCATTTCTCCTGTTGTTACATCAATGCCAATACCTCTTCGTCCGGGTAGTTCATACAGGGAGCCTCCATCGGGTAATTCGATCCAGTCCTCCACCGGAACAGCTATCGCGTCCCATCCGGTTCTGCCTACAGTATAGAGAGAGGTATCCTCAAATATATTACCCTTGCCGTCCGAGTATAACAGATATGGAGATTCCTGTAATATCATTCCATCTTTTTCAGTTATTCAAATTTATTGCCCTGCGCGCAGTGTCTTGCATCCACTTACTACTTGCCACTAACCACTTGCTACTTCAAACTAAACAAACTATCCACAAACTCATGCTTATCAAACACCAGCAGGTCTTCCATCTTTTCGCCTACCCCTATAAATTTTACGGGTATCTTGAACTGGTGAGCTATAGATAGTACCACCCCGCCTTTAGCGGTTCCATCCAGCTTGGTAATGCTTAATGCCGTTACATCGGTGGCTGCAGTAAACTGTTTTGCCTGCTCTAGTGCATTCTGCCCGGTAGAGCCATCCAGCACCAGCATCACTTCGTGCGGTGCATCCGGAATTACTTTTTGCACCACTCTTTTTATCTTGCTCAGCTCCTCCATCAGGTGCAATTTGTTGTGCAAACGGCCTGCCGTATCGATCAGGATGACATCTGCGTTTTTAGCCACGCCGCTGGTGACCGTATCAAATGCAACAGATGCCGGGTCGCTGCCCATTTCCTTTTTTACAATAGGTACGCCTACCCGTTCGCTCCAGATGGTCAGCTGGTCTACTGCCGCCGCCCTGAAAGTATCTGCCGCACCCAGCAGCACAGACTTCCCGGCCTTCTTGAAGTTATGTGCCAGCTTGCCGATGGTCGTTGTTTTACCTACGCCGTTCACTCCTACTACCAGGATCACATAAGGTTTTGCAGGAAGCGTTGAGTCGAACCCGTATGTATTGTTTTCCGGGGCATCCACCAGTATGTTTTCCATCTCTTCCTGCAGGATGGTATTCAGCTCCGAGGTATTAAGGTATTTGTCTTTGGCCACCCGTTCCTCTATTTTTTTGATGATGGCCACCGTAGTTGTAATACCAACATCCGCGCTTACCAGCGCTTCTTCAAGGTTATCCAGCACTTCTTCGTCTACGGTGCTTTTGCCTGCAATAGCTTTGGTTATTTTGGATAAAAAACCGGTTTTGGTTTTTTGTAATCCCTGGTCAAGGCTTTCCTTTTCTTTTTTCCCGAATAGTTTTCCAAAAAATCCCATAGTCTAAATTTAATAATAAAGGTCCAGTCGCATCAGGAAATCATCTTGTTCTATATTCAGGGCAAGGTTAAAAACAGCGGTATCAAATACCACGAATCCGGCTTTCTGGTAAAAGCGGATCGCTTTATTGTTTCTTTGCCATACCTGCAGCCAGATCACTTCATACCGGTTTTGGATGGCCATTTGGATACAGCTATCCATCAGTTCCTTACCTACTTTCACGCCCTGGTATTCTTTCAGCACATATATTCTTTCTATCTCCAGCGCCTTTTTTCCCTCTATGCCTTTTACGGTACTATCGTGCCGCAGCTTGGTGAAAGCTACCGGACGATCGTTTGCAAATGCCAGGTAAAATTCTGTAAATGGACGGCTCAGTTCCTTTTCAATTTCCTGCTCGTTGAACTTTTGGTCAACACAGGTGCTCAGGGTGCCGTTCAGACCGGCTTCTGAATAGGTTTCAGAAAATGTTCTTTTGCCAATATCCACAATAGTGGACATATCCTCAATACCTGCTTTCCTGACGAAGACCGTATTGCTCATAATATTTATAAAAATAACAAAAGCTGTCCCGGGTTTACCGTGACAGCTTCGAAATATTTTGCACCCAGGATTATTTCTGAGCTAAAAAATCTTTGATCTTATCCTTATGCACAATAGCTTCCTTGAAGGTATAGGCGCCGGATTTAGGACTGCGTACAGCCTTAATTACTTTTGTCCAGTTTTTTGCTTCCGCTGCTGCTTTCTGATCTTTTGTCTTAATCGCGGTTTTAGCTGCTTTTGCCATGGTAAATAATATGAAAATGTGAACATGCGGTGAAAAGGATCACCCCAACTTATTTGATTTCTTTATGAACTGTGACCTTCTTTAAGATCGGGTTATATTTTTTCAATTCCAGGCGCTCAGGCGTATTCTTCTTGTTTTTTGTAGAAATATACCTGCTGGTACCCGGCTGACCACTTGTTTTGTGCTCTGTGCACTCCAGGATCACCTGCACCCTGTTACCTTTCTTAGCCATAGCTATATAAATTTAAATTTGTTATCAGATTTTTTCTCCCTGGGCACGTAATTCCTTTACGACAGTATACAGCCCTTTTTTGTTGATGGTCCTTAATCCTTCTGTAGAAAGCTTAAGAGTGATCCACCTGTCTTCTTCTGCCAGGAAAAAACGTTTGGTTTGCAGATTAGGTAAAAACCTGCGTTTTGTTTTAATATTTGAGTGCGACACATAGTGTCCGGTAATCGGAACCTTACCTGTAACCTGACATACTCTAGCCATAATCCTGATTTTTTGGGAGTGCAAAGTTCAGGAAAATATAATTAATATCAAAAAGATTTTCCTGATTTAGTTGATGAAGCCGCAAAAATAGGAACATCCACGCATTAATATGGCTTTTAAAAGCGTTTCTTATACATTCAAACTTCCATATCCGATGAAAAGACCGCCATCTTTCAGAAAAGTACCGCTTATATTAACTTTCATGCTTATGTGTGTTGTTTCCCGGGCGCAGCTGGATTGTAGCCAGCGGTTGTTCCCGAAGGATAGCATCATTATCTGCGATGATATACAATACAGATTGCAAGTTCTTCAGAATCAGCCCGGTGTCAGCTACCTGTGGAAAGACGGGCAAACCACCGCTTACCTGGATATCGGCCAGACCAACTGGTATAAGCTGGAAGCTACTGACGGTATATGTACTATTGAGGATAGCGTGTATGTGATCTTAAACTCCCTGATACAGATACCGGGTAAGGAAGATGAGCTTTTATGCCTGAATAAACCTGCTTCCCGCCTGAGGGCCTGGGGAGAGTCCCTGAAATGGTACACGTCTGCCACCAGCCTGGACGGAAGCCCGGTGGCGCCTGTTCCATCCACTGCCGATACGGGTACTACTTATTACTATGTTTCACAAACCATTCTGGGCTGTGAAAGTCCGCGTGCCAGGGTAGTGGTGGAAGTGATAGATAAACCGGCTTTTACCCTGGGAGAAGATGTGCTGATCCCCTGCGGTGCTCCGGGAGTAGTGCTGCAAACGGTAGAACAGAAATACACGACCTATGCATGGCACGATGGCTCTACCCGGCCGGATTTTACGGCCACGGAAGCCGGTAAATATATATTGAGGGCGGATAATATCTGCGGTACGGCGATCGATACCATTACAACAGTAATCTGTGATACCCGGTGCGTAAATTTTCCTACAGCATTTACTCCCAATGGAGACGGGCTGAACGATACATTTAAAGCAGGTGCTTTTTGCCCCGTGCCAAGTTATCATTTAGCGGTGTTTAACCGTTTCGGGCAAAAAGTATTTGAAACCACCGATCCTAAAAAAGCATGGGATGGCAGTGTCAACGGTAAAAGATCATACCCCGGCAGTTATACTTATTTCTGTGTGTATTTCGATTTTATCCTGAAACGTGAGCTGACGCTGAGGGGAACGGTCACCCTTTTGAAGTAGGAATGAACGGTTGATCTCAAACCTCAGGACTCCGAATCAGAAATCAGAAACCTCAAATCAGAAATCCCAAATCCTATATCAGAAATAGCCTTATCCGCTATCAAAAACTTACATTTGCCGAAAAGGATAGTACCTATGTCGGAGGAAAAAAGCCTGAATTTTATAGAGGAAATCATTGAAGAAGACCTGAAAAACAAGAAATACCCCCAGATTATTACCCGTTTTCCACCGGAGCCCAATGGATACCTGCACCTGGGGCATGCTTCCAGCATATGCCTGAATTTCGGACTGACAGAAAAGTATGGAGGTTATACCAATCTTCGCTTTGATGATACCAACCCGGTAACAGAAGAGACGGAATATGTGGAAAGCATCAAAGCAGATGTGGCATGGCTGGGCTACCAGTGGAAAAACGAGCTGTATGCTTCCGATTATTTTGATACATTATATGGATATGCTATCAGCCTTATCAATAAAGGACTGGCCTATGTGGATGACAGCACGTCTGAGGAAATAGCCGCTTTAAAAGGAACACCTACCGAACCCGGAAAAGATAGTCCATACCGAAACAGGACTGTAGAGGAAAACCTGGACCTGTTTGAAGGAATGAAAGCCGGGAAGTTTCCCGATGGTACAAAAACCCTGAGAGCGAAAATAGACATGGCGCATCCTAATATGCTGATGCGTGACCCGGTTTTATACCGCATCAAACATGCCCACCACCACCGCACCGGCGATAAGTGGTGCATATACCCGATGTACGATTTTGCACACGGTCAAAGCGATAGCATTGAGGCCGTTACACATTCCATCTGTACGCTGGAGTTTGTGCCCCATCGTGAACTGTACGACTGGCTGATAGACAAGCTGGAAATATTTCCATCGAAACAATACGAGTTTGCCCGCCGGAATGTAAGCTATAGCATTACCAGTAAGCGAAAGCTGATGCAGCTGGTGAATGAAAAAGTGGTGGATGGCTGGGACGACCCGCGTATGACCACCATCAGCGGCTTACGCAGAAGAGGGTATACGCCTGAAAGCATAAGGGATTTCTGCGACCGTATCGGTGTGGCAAAGCGGGAGAATGTAGTGGATATGAGCCTGCTGGAATTTTGTATCAGGGAACACCTGAACAAAATTGCACTGCGACGCATGGCAGTACTGGACCCTATTAAGCTGGTAATTACCAATTATCCTGAGGGACAAACAGAGGAAGTATACAGTGAGAACAACCCCGAAGCCGAAAATAACGGAGGTACACGGGCTATTCCTTTTTCCGGTGAGCTGTGGATAGAAAGAGAAGATTTTATGGAAGTGCCCGCGAAGAAATGGTTCCGCCTGGCACCGGGAGCGATGGTACGCCTTAAAAGCGCTTATATTGTAAAATGCGATGACTTTGTAAAAGATGAGAAGGGGAATGTCACAGAACTGCACTGTACCTATATACCCGAAAGCAAAAGTGGTAACGACACTTCTGCTATTCATGTGAAAGGGACCATTCATTGGGTAAGTGTACAGCATGCGGTAGAAGCAGAAGTGAGATTGTACGACCGGTTGTTCAATGTGGAGAACCCGGCTGAACAGGACGACTTCCTGCAGTGCGTCAACGGGCAATCGCTGCAGATCGTGAAACCTGCTTATATAGAGCCCTCGCTTGCGGCAGCAGAGCAGGGTGAAAAATTCCAGTTCATCCGTAAAGGATATTTTACACTTGATAAAACATCGGTGCCGCAAAAGCCGGTGTTCAACAGAACGGTAACGCTGAGGGATACCTGGGCAAAAGAAAGTAAAAAATAACCGGCAGGAAAACCAATATGAAGGATATATTATCACTTATACCACAACGTTTTCCTTTTGTAATGGTAGATACGCTTATTGCTGCAGATGATATGTCTGCCACTACCTCCTACCGGGTGCAGCCGGGGCATATTTTTATGGAGAATGACCGGCTGACCGAGCCTGCGTTGATTGAAAATATCGCACAAACGGCAGCGGCCAGGATGGGATATGTATGCAGCCTTGCAAACGAGCCTGTACCTGTCGGTTTTATTGGCGCTGTTCAGCACCTGGAAATTTTTGAGCTGCCTGCGACGGGGGATGTTTTGAAAACAACCATTACCATCAAGAACCAGGTGTTTGATGTAACGATCATTTCAGGTACGGTAAGCTGTAATGGCAAGCTGATGGCGAAATGCGATATGAAAATATTTATTAATTCAGGCAATTAGATCAAATAGCGTATCATGAAAAGAATTACTGGTATCTTATGCTCTGCTTTTTTATTGGTAATGGTAACGGTTGTATCTGCATCTGCCCAGGCGTTAAAAGATTTTTTTAACGACCCTGCGGTGCCGGTAACCTGGCTGGGCGTGGATTTTACACAGGCGAAAGTGCTGAACGAAGCGAATGGGACTCCTTCCGGTATTAAGCAACAATTTACCAAAATCAATCAACTGATCATGAGCGAGCCGGCTAAATACACGGTAGACAAGGCTTTCGATAAACCGGGCATGATAAAAAATATAGCTTTTGTTACGGCAAAGAATGAAAAAATAGAGCCGGAGAATATCAAAGAATTCAGTTCGGATGATGTCCGCTTTAAAAAGGAAACCATAACCTCCATCGTAAAAGGCTATGACTTCGGAGATAAAAAGGGGATGAGCGTCATGTTCATCGCAGAAACGCTGAATAAGGCAAGCGCTACAGGGGCATTTTATGTTACTATTCTGGATATGGGTTCCCGTAAAGTATTATTGACCGAAAGAATGACCGGTAAGCCTGTCGGCTTTGGCTTCAGAAATTACTGGGCTAAAACCATACACGATATCCTGCTGCAAATAGAAAGGGGAAGATATAGCGAATGGAAAAGTGCAAATGGATAACTTCGTTCCAAAACTAACGCGAAGAAAATAACAAATGCAGAAAACGTTATCAGGTAAAATAGAGGTAAATGTCAGGTTCAATGAAGCGGATCCTTTGGGTATAGTATGGCATGGCCATTATATCCGGTATTTCGAAGATGGCCGGGAATCCTTTAGCATAGAGCACGGTATCGGTTACCTGGATTTTTATAAAAATGGATTGGTCATCCCGGTCGTGCATGTAGAATGCAATTATAAACGTTCCCTGAAATACGGAGAAAAAGTGATCGTGGAAACAATTTACAAACCTTGTGATGCAGCCAAGCTGAAGTTCGACTATCACCTGTATAATGCTGAAAACGGTATCCTGGTAGCAACCGGGTCTTCGGTGCAGGTTTTCCTAGATAAGGATACTTCATCCTTGCAACTGACAAACCCGGCTTTTTTCGAAAACTGGAAAAAAGAAAAAGGCTTTTAGCAATAATGACCGTTGAGATGAGAAGATCTGTTTATTTCGTTGCTGAAAATATAGTTTCTCCGCTGGGTACAACAGCAGCGGAAAATCTCACTCATCTGCAGGAAGGCAGATCGGGGATCCGGTTGCACAACAAGCCGGCGTTTTCCGACAATCCTTTTTATGCTTCCCTGATAGAAGGTACATTCTCAACCGGGGAATATACCCGTTTTGAGCAGTTGCTGATCTCATCCATAGCAGATGCATTGCAAAGGAGCCCTGTAAGCGGACAGGAAGCTGACACAGTTTTTATTATGTCCTCCACCAAGGGAAATATCAGCATGCTGGAGACAGAACTCCTGGATGCTGCATTAAAAAAGCAGATGACATTAGGTCATTCCGCGAAGGTGATAGCCAGGCATTTCGGATTTATCAATACCCCTGTTATCATAAGCCATGCCTGTATTTCAGGTCTTGTTGCCATTATCACTGCCATGCGTTTATTGCAAAGTGGTAGATATAATCATGCAGTGGTTGCCGGAGCGGATGTCATTACCCGTTTTGTGCTGTCCGGGTTCCAGTCTTTTCATGCCGTGAGCGATGAACCCTGCCGGCCTTTTGATGCGGTGCGTAAAGGCATCAACCTGGGAGAGGGTGCGGCTACCGTGATCCTGTCAACAGATAAACCTCCAGGTCCGCCTGTTCGTGTAACCGGTGGCGCAACCAGTAATGACGCCAATCATATTTCAGGCCCTTCCCGTACGGGGGCAGAGCTTTTTCAGGCAATAACAGGTGCCATGGAGGAAGCGGGTATCAGTAAACGTGATATCGACTGTATATCCGCGCACGGGACCGCAACGCTGTATAACGATGAAATGGAGGCGAAAGCTATGCACCTAGCGGGATTACAGCATACGCCCCTGCACAGCATTAAAGGGTATTATGGGCATACATTGGGCGCAGCAGGATTAATTGAAGCGATCGTATCCATTCTTTCCATGAAAGAAAAAATATTTTTACCGACCCGTGGTTTTAGTGATCCTGGTACTACGCAACATGTGCAAGTTAGCAGTATATTGCAACGCGGAAATTTCAATACTTGTCTTAAAGTGGCGTCCGGTTTTGGCGGGTGTAACGCCGCGATCATTTTACAACAATCATAAAAAACAGGAGGATCTGCCGGATGGATTTTTACAGAACGGATAGCAGGACAGCATTAGAAGCAAAAGGACTGGCACAGTACATAGCATTTGGACCGGTCGTGTTCCAGGTGGCGCGTGTGATGAGGGATAGTGGAATATTGGCGGCAATAGAAGCAGCGGGGAGTAATGGCATAACCATTGAGAAGATCGTTGAAAAAACCGGGATATCACAGTATGGTGTCCGGGTGCTGCTCGAATCGTCGCTGGGCATCGGGTTGATACTCTTAAATGATGATAAGTATTCAATTGCTAAGACGGGTTATTTTATCCTGCACGATCCGTTGACAAAAGTAAATATGGATTTCGTGCATGATGTGTGTTACAAAGGCCTTTTCTGGCTGGATGAGAGTATAAAGGAAGGTAAGCCGGAGGGGTTGAAAGAGCTGGGAGACTGGAATACGGTGTACGAAGGTTTATCGCAGCTGCCG
>CAKSVK010000008.1 GCA_934502905.1 uncultured Chitinophagaceae bacterium | reverse complement strand
GAAATTTTACAGTCAAAACTGTGAATGGTATCGGGAAAGCTACAGCAGGAAGGCGAAGTGACACATGTGGTAGTACAGGAGTGTTATAATATGTCATGGCCGTTTTATAACCTGAAGAACAATAGTTCACCTATACAGACAGGATGAACCCAATAACATACTTAATCCCCCCAACCATCAAACTCAATCGTTCAGGGAAGATAATACAGGGCAATCTTTTTTCCTCCAGAGATTTTAAGTAATACCGGCATAATATTGATCCAAGCAATTGTTGAAACTGTTCGCTCAAAATTCAGGCACTTCACTCAAAACAACATAAAAACAAATAACTATCAAGCTATCTTTAGAACAAAGGCAATAAGAATATTCCAGCCCGTTATATCTACCCTGGCAAACAAAGCCGGCAATCTCCCAATACCAGCCCCTGGATAAGACTGATCAAAGCCCTACCATACTTCCCTGGAAAACTGAATGCAATGTTTTCCGTACACAAATTCAATAACAATTAAAATTATTCAGCAATGGGATTTTACAGAAACGGAAAATTCAACCTGGTTGTATCGGTCAGGTATATTCCAACAGATCAGGAACTAAGCTTCCTTTGTGCAATGTTCCAGCAGGTATCTAAAATTTTGTATGATGCTACCGATGGGCAACAGTCAATTGGCTATATCCAGATCGCGACCAATAGTCTTGCTGGAAATGATGCGGATATTTGGATTCACCCCAATGACGATGTATGGCCAAACTCCACATCTGCCCGTTTATGGATAGCTAACGAGTCCTTAGATATGTCGCAGGATTACAACTATTTTCCCACTATTATGGCACATGAATTATCACATTACCTGTACGATTTGCGGGATGAATACAATAACAATACCTCATGCCAGAACGATATTACCACCCAGGCCTCATTAATGGAAGGTTACGATTGGGATGTCCATACGCGGTGGACAGACGGCAGCGGAAATGATTATGCAACATTCGCCGACTTTATCGCGGATTTCAATGCCGGAACCGCAGTGCTGCAGATGGGTCAGCCAACCGAGTTTTGTCACGCAGGTAATCACAACGCAACAGCCAATAACAATCAGAATAACCTGAACAATAATCAATCCTGCTGGACTTACCTGGGAGATAACGCCAATCATGGCAACCTGCCTTACAATCTTACTATTCCGGGCGCGGATGGTCCTGCCCTGAATGCACCTTCTCCCGACCCTCCCCCGGCAGTTTGCGTTGAGCTGATCAGCGCTCAGCGATACATGCTCGTCCTTGATAGATCCGGAAGCATGTTTGGAAATAAAATTGAACAGCTTAAAGCGGGCGCTCATTTTTGGGTTGATTATGTTCACAGCGGAGAAGAGCTGGGGTTGGTCACATTTTCGGGAGTAGCCAATCTTTCTTCGGGAATGTCATCAGTACCAGCCGGCGCTGCATCTCAGAATACCTGGCGAAACGACCGCCATACCATTGTTGAAGGACTGAATGCCGGCGGTACCACAGCAATCGGCGATGCTTTACGAATTGGACTTACCAATATCCTGGATGCAGGCTCTGCTGCCGAGCAGGTGATTATTTTGTTTACAGACGGACTTCAGAATGCAGGTTCAGAAACTGCTGAAGAAGTACTGCCGGATGCCATTGCTGCCAATGTAAAGATTTATACAATAGGATTGGGAGCTGACCATGATGTAGCTTTATTAACAAACATTGCTGATGCAACCGGGGGCGTATATTTTGGTATCCCGTCTGATGTCAGTGATACGGCGGCAGCTGATGCAATTTCGGATGCTTTGGTGCAGGTTTCAGGTCATAGCAGATCAAATAGCGGAATTAAATCTTTTTCGGAAGTAGACGGTAGCGCTGTATCGAAAATATTAAAGCCCGACCTGTTTACAGTTCCTTTTGTGTGGGCCGATCCCGCCACCGTAAAGAAACCCAAACGCGTAGCAAGAATTGAGTCTTTCAGCTTTCCTGTTGATATTACCCCCGGTACGTCGAGGTGCAACCTCGGGGTGAAATGGTATGACAGGCAATTATCGTACAGGGTGAGGGTGATCGATCCTTCAGGGGTAGTGGTGGTGCCGGGAACTACTGTCAGACACATCAGCGGGAAGAACCCTTATTCATTTTATGATATCCAGAACCCCCGGCCGGGGACCTGGCAGGTAGAGGTTTTTGGAAATATCCGGGCATCAAAATTCCGCACCATAGGATTTGAGGTAAATCCCAATATCAAACTGGAAGTTGCCGCACTGAAAAGTATCGTCAGGGCCGGAGAAATAATCCGTCTAAGGGCAAAATTAAAATACGGCTTTGCATTGGGCGGTGTAAAGATGCAGGCTATAGTACGCAGCCCTTCAGGGAAGATCCAAAAAATAAACTTTTTTGAAAATACAGGAGATAAGGAAGAAGAAAGGTTATATACTGCCGAAATTAAGACAAATAAAGCTGAACAGGGTCAATATATGATAACCGTGGCTGCCAGCCATAAAGCAACCCGGCATGTATTTAAGAGAGATGAATTTTATGTCAAAAAACCGGGTTTAAAGAACAAAGAAACGAAACTTAAGGTACCTGATATATACCGGCAGAAAACTATTGTCGTAAGGGCGGACAGGATGGGTGACTGCAGGTGCGATGAAAAAGAGCCTGTCATTCATGGTTACAATACAAAAGATGTTTGGGTGCACCCCCGGCAAAAAGAACTGCTGAAAAAATGGAAGCAGCAACAAAACAAGGGCCGGCTGACGAAATAGCTTATCCGTGCATACGGGAAAACAGGATGGAACTTTGGCCTAAAATGTAAATAGTCATTGTAATTTTTATATAGCCTGCTTATTCGCAGGCTATTCTTTTTGCTCACCCGGTTTTACCACAAAGGTTTCCCAGCCGTCATACCGTGCACCGTATTTCAAAGCCAGTTCCCACAGGTACAGACTCACCTCTTCTATAGAGTCCTCATCCACTTTATCCACCCGCGATATTTCAAGGCTGAAAGGCTGTTCCTTTACCCCTTTTTCCTCACCTGCACCAATGACTGTAAAACGTTTTTCAATTACCTCTTTTGCAAACTTTCTGCGATCATCGTCGGTCTTGAAAAAAAGAAGATGGTCTACGACGCGTGGAGCTGTCAGCTGATCGCCTGCCTTCACCAGATGATCGATCATCCTGCGGTTATATATGCGTTGCAGCTCCACCTGCGTGGGATATAATGTATAAGTATAATTACTGAGTTGAGGATCATCTTTACACAATACAGTGAACCTGTACTGGTAGGGTTTCACTATCTTTTCAACATGGCTGTGACAGGAGGATGTATCGTTCGTGTAAAAATAAAAATCCCTTTTTCCGTTGCTGGTATAACGCCCGGTATACACAGCTCCCAAACCACTATGCAACTGGTCAACCAGTTCATTTTCCAGGGTGTCCAGCTTCCGGATATCTTTGGCCAGCGGCAGACCGTCTTTTTGAACAGTTCCCAAACGAAGACTGACAATTATTACATTCTGGTTTTGTTTTGCCAAAGAAGAATTTGCAAAGCCAAGATCTACCATCACGGATACCGGTCTGTCCTTTATATACAATACATAGGTCTCCCAGTCTTCCTGTCCTTTGGATTGCAGTGTCAGCAGCAATATGCCTATGGCGATCGGTATAAATCGTTTCATCACAATGATCCGGTATTTAAAAGCAAAGTAATAGCTATTTTTATACCGCCATGGAGAAAATTCAAATTAAGGACATCATTAACGTTTTGGAGGCGATTGCCCCGCCTGCCCTGCAGGAAGACTATGATAACGCCGGGTTGCTTACCGGCAACCTGCAGGGTGAATGCAGCGGTGTGCTTTGCTGCCTTGATGCCACTGAAGCAGTATTAGAAGAAGCGCTGAGGAGAAACTGCAACCTCGTGGTGGCCCATCACCCGGTCATTTTCAGGGGTCTTAAAAGAATTATCGGGAATAACTACGTGGAACGTACCATCATTAAAGCCATCAAAAACAATATCGCCGTTTATGCGATCCATACCAACCTGGACAATGTCAGGGATGGCGTAAACGGTCGGGTAGCTGAAATGCTGGGGCTGACTGGCTGTCAACCGCTTGTTCCCAAAAAAGGACTCAAAAAGTTATACACCTATGTGCCGCTGGAGCAGGCGGAAGCGGTACGGAAAGCCGTGTTTGCAGCCGGTGGCGGTCATATCGGCAACTACAGCGAATGCAGCTTCAATACCAACGGAACCGGCACCTTTAAAGGGTCAGCGGATACGCATCCTTTTGCAGGCACACCCGGCATACGGCATGAAGAGCCGGAAGTGCGGATAGAAATCATATTCCCGGCATGGCAGCAGCGCACAGTGGTAAAGGCATTAATGGAAGCGCACCCCTATGAGGAACCGGCTTTTGACATCATTAACCTGGAAAACAGTTATATGCAAACAGGCTCGGGACTGACAGGGCTGTTACCCCATGTGGTGGACGAAGAAGGATTTTTACAGCAACTAAAAAAGGTTTTCGGTTTGAAGGTGGTAAAACATACTGCTCTCCTGGGGAAACCCATACAGAAAGTAGCCCTGTGCGGAGGTGCAGGCAGCTTCCTGCTTAAAGATGCAATTGCATCAAAATCAGATATTTATATCAGTTCCGATTTTAAGTACCACGAATATTTCGATGCTGATAATCAAATTGTTATAGCAGACATCGGTCACTACGAAAGTGAACAATTTACCATTAACCTTTTATATGATATAATCATTGAAAAATTCCCTAACTTTGCCGTCCTTAAAACGGAGATAAATACCAACCCGGTATTTTATCATGCCTAATACAAAAATTACATTACGCAGTTTATGTCCAACGTAAAAGAGTTTTCAGTAGAAGAAAAACTGGCTTCTTTAGTTTCATTACAAAAGATTGATTCCAAGTTAGACGAGATCAAAATACTGAAAGGCGAGCTTCCTATGGAAGTGCGGGACCTGGAGGATGAAATTCAGGGATTGAATGCAAGACAAACAAGGATAGAAGAAGAGATCAACGGTATCCAGGAGTTCATTGAGCAGAAGAAAAACGTGATCAAGGAATCGCTGGAACTAGCAAAGAAATATGAAAAACAAAGTGAGAATGTAAAAAACAGCCGTGAGTTTGACGCCATTAACAAAGAACTGGAGCTGGCTAACCTTGAGGTGAAGCTGTCTGAAAAGCATATCAAAGACGCCAATGAAGAGATTGCGGAAAAAGCCCGCCTGCTGGAGAACGCGAAAAAAGCCATTGCTACCAAAGACGGCACCCTAAAGCACAAAAAGGGAGAGCTGGAAAAGATAGTGGCAGATACAGAAAAAGAAGAAACAGAATACCACGATATCGCTAACAGCGCAAGGGAAAAGGTTGATCCGCGGCTGCTGGCTTCCTACGAACGCATCAGAACCAGCTATCGCAACGGACTGGCTATAGTGCCCGTGCTGCGTGATGCCTGCGGTGGTTGCTTCAACGCGATCCCTCCTCAAAGACAAAGTGAAATACGCCAGCGTAAAAAGATCATCATTTGCGAAAACTGTGGACGTATCCTGATAGATGAGGACCTGTACAACGGCATAGACCTGAAATAGTAATTGTATAAAATAACTGCTGAAATGGCGTCCTCCCCGGATGCCATTTTTAATTTATTATTGTCGCATGAAAACCTTTGCCGAAAAAGTAATAGCGTTCAACAGGCAGCTCAGCTTTACAGGAAAGCTGCCTGAGGGTATCCGCATCATGAACCCGTTCAAAGAAAATAAAGAAGCGGCGGATGTGTCTGCACAATTTTACAGGAAGTATTACAATGACCATCGGAAAAGACATATCATCCTGGGGATCAACCCCGGCAGGTTCGGAGCGGGCTTAACCGGTGTGCCGTTTACTGATCCTAAAAGGCTGGTGGAAAAATGCGGTATCTCCTACCACGGTAAATCTGCCCATGAGCCTTCTTCGGTATTTGTGTACGAAATGATAGAAGCTTATGGTGGGATGGAATCGTTTTATCAGTCGTTCTTCATTAACTCTGTATCCCCGCTGGGGTTTACTATAGATAAAAGCGACAACAGGATCATCAACTACAATTATTACGACAGCAAAGAGCTGACAGAGGATGTCCTTCCCTTTATCATACAATCGATCAAACAACTGATAAAGCTTGGTATTCATACAGAGCTGGCCTTTTGTTTCGGGACGGGGAAGAACGAACAATTCCTCCACAAGCTGAACAACAGGTATGGCTTTTTTAAAGAGATCGTTGCCCTGGAACACCCCAGGTTCATCATGCAATATAAATCCAGGACAAAGGAGGTCTACGTCAATAAATATCTTTCTGCATTCGGAAAAATAAACCATAAATCTGCATAATTTGCACCTGTATGCTGCAAAAATTACTCATACGGAATTATGCAATCATCGCATCGGTAGAGATCAGCTTTTCCGGAGGACTGAATATTATTACGGGAGAAACCGGTGCGGGAAAGAGCATACTGGTGGGGGCGCTGGGACTGATCCTCGGAGAAAGAGCCGATAGCTCGGTATTGATGGATACTGCCCAAAAATGTATTGCCGAAGGTGTATTTGATATCGGGGATTACCCTGCGGTAAAACAATTCCTGCAGGATAATGACCTGGACGCCGACGATGAATTAACCATCCGGAGGGAAGTGGCTGCCAACGGTAAGTCGAGAGCGTTTATCAATGATACCCCGGTGACTTTGCAGCAGCTGAAGCAATTTACCTCACTGCTTGTGAGCATGCACCAGCAGTTTGATACCCTCCAACTGGGTGATGATGACTTTCAACGGGAAGTAATAGATGCGCTGGCAGGCAATAGCACGCTGCTGAATAAATACCGGGAGACTTTTGGAAAGTACAGCGGGATACAAAAGCAACTAAGGGAATACAAAGAAGAACAGGCAGCTTTTACCAAGGAAAAAGATTATTACTCTTTCCTGTTCAATGAGCTGGAAGAAGCAAACCTGCAGGAAAATGAGCTGGAAGAGGCGGAGACAGCACTGAAGCTCCTGAACAACGCAGAACAGGTAAAGTCTTCCCTGAATAAAGTGCACTATGAGCTCAATGAAGGTGAGCAGCCGGTGATACAGCACCTGAAAAGCCTGTACAATATCCTGCAATCGTTAAGCGAATTTCACCCGGAAATCCCCGGGCTGGCACAACGCTTACAATCCTCCCAAATTGAGCTGAAAGATATTGCAGATGAAGTGGAACGGTTGAGCGAAACCGTTGCCCTGGACGCCGGCCGGCTCGAAGAGCTGAATGAACGCCTGAACACAGGCTACAAGCTGCAGAAAAAGCATAACGTGCAAACGACAAATGAGTTGCTGGCTATTCAGGCTGAGCTGGCAGAAAAGCTTAAGCAGTCGCTTAACCTGGATGCAGCCATCGATCGTTTGAATGCCGAACAGGAAAAGTATTTTCAACAGGCAAAAACGCTGGCAAAAGAATTAAGCGACCATCGCAAAAAGCAGGTTCCCTCTTTTGAAAAGAAAACAATGAAGCTGCTGACACAAGTGGGCATGCCGAACGCCCGGATAAAAGTGGAAATAACAGAGGCGGCACTCAACAATACCGGTGGAGATGATATCAGCTTTTTGTTTGACGCCAACAACAGCAACCGCTTCGAACCTTTACGTAAGGTTGCCAGCGGAGGAGAGCTCAGCAGGCTGATGTTGTGCATCAAATCGCTGGTAGCGGCTTCCGTGAAATTGCCCACGCTCATCTTTGATGAGATAGATACGGGTATCAGCGGCGAGGCGGCTAAGCAGGTTGCCATCATTATGAAGGATCTTGGCAGATCCCATCAGGTCATTTCCATTACCCACCAGCCCCAGATCGCGGCTAAAGCAGATACACATTTGTTTGTATACAAAAAGCAAACGGGAGCTGCCATACATACACACATAAAAATACTGTCGAAAAACGAACGGATAGAAGCCATTGCGCAAATGCTGGGCGGAGAAAAGCCCACGGCATCGGCTGTAGAAAATGCAAAGGAAATGATGGCGGCCGATTGATCACAAATCTGTTTGATCACCAGCCTTGCTTTTTCATATTTCCGCAATTTCTGCCGAATCCCTATATTTACCCCCAATTTAAAGTAAAACGATATGGCTTATAACCTTTTAAAAGGAAAGAAAGGGATCATTTTCGGCGCGCTGGATGAAAAATCAATTGCGTGGAAGACCGCATTAAAATGTTATGAAGAAGGCGCACAACTGGTGCTTACCAATGCGCCCGTCGCCTTACGTATGGGCACCATTAATCAACTGGCAGCAGAATGCGGCAATGCGCCGGTCATTGGTGCCGATGTTACCAATCTGGAAGACCTGAAAAGCCTGGTGGAAAAATCGATGGAACACTTTGGTGGCAAACTGGACTTTATTTTGCATTCCGTAGGCATGGGGCTAAATGTAAGAAAGGGTAAGCATTATACGGAAATGAACTACGAATGGAACCAGAAAACATTCGATATATCCTCCATGAGCCTGCATAAGGTTTTAAAAACCTGCTGGGAACTGGACGCGCTTAATGAACACGCAAGCGTAATAGCCCTTACCTATATTGCAGCACAGCGTGTGTTTCCTGATTATAATGAGATGGCCGATGCCAAGGCATTGCTGGAAAGTGTTGCAAGAATGTTTGGTTACTACTACGGCGAACGAAAAAAAGTTCGTATCAATACCATCTCCCAGTCCCCTACCCCTACCACAGCGGGCAGCGGTGTAAAAGGATTCGGCAGCTTTATTGACTATGCCGCAAAAATGAGCCCGCTGGGTAATGCTCCTGCAGAAGCCTGCGCTGATTATGTAGCAGTCATGTTCAGCGACCTTACCAAATATGTTACCATGCAGAACCTCTTCCACGATGGAGGCTTCTCTTCCATGGGGGTGACAGAGCAGGTATTGACAGCTATGGGAAAAGAAACAGAATAGCGTATATCATCTTTAATCGCACTATAAACTACTAATGGCTGGTGAAGACACCAGCCATTAGTAGTTTATAGTATATTTTCGTTTGTAGAACGCCGTTAGAAACGGTAAGAACATTGCATACCCGGAGTTTGCAAACTCCGGACAGCAAAAAGCAGCATATGGCAAACCGATCAGTGGCAATCACGAAGACAACAACCGGGTAATATACCTATCCCGCTATTTCCGCTACTGCTTCTCTCCAGTTTTCCAATTCGGGAATACCAGGCTTTCTTTTTCCGAAGAACTGTACGATCAGGTTCCCTGCTTTGTCAAACACCTCCAGGGCTGTTACTATTCCTGCTTCGCTGGGTTTCTTTACAATATAGGTCGTATCTACTGCAGTAGTGCGCAAATGAAGATTCAATTCGGGATCCAGGATATTGAACCAGGGACCGGCTTCCATCAGTTTGTAAATTTCTCCCGTATGTATCTGGATGCACCCCCTGCTACCAACAAAGATCATGATAGGCACCTGTTTCTCCACGCTGACCTCCAGCAATTTCCTTACCTTACTGTTATCTACTTCCTGTACAAAACCTTCGGGAGCCAGCCGCAAAGCCTGTTTCCTGGTTACACCATATTTGCGGGTAATGCCAAAGAACTGGTGGGTGTCTGTCATGTTTTTCCATTCTTCCCGCAATCCGGCTGCATCAATCTCCACATCGGGCTTTTCAGCAGGTGGTGCACTATAAACTTCTGTAGTAATTTCAGCTATCTGTTCCGGTGCTTTATACTTGTCAACAATTGCTTTATATGCATCAAGGTGGCTACCTTCTATCATGTATATTTTGTGTACTGCATCCCCGCTTTTATCAAAGAACTGCAGGCTGAGCCTGTCGTTCTCGTTAACAGCAAAACCAAACTTCCAGTGCATCATAAACAACCGGAGGTCGATATCGGGATCGAGAACGAGCCCTACATGATTTTCAAAAGAAACATTGTTATATACACCCTTGCGTTCATGCACACAATCATCATTACGGGTCAATGCCATCACTTTTCCCATCGTATGCACTTCTTTCAGGAGCTCTTCCCAGTCACCCTGCAACAACGTTACGTGGTTTCCAACACCTGTTGCCACCAGGTCAGCCTCGCTTACGCCGAGGTGTTTTGCCATATCCCTGATACGCATTTTGGGATTCTGCTGTTTTGCTTCTTCATATCTGTCCAGCAATGTGGTAGTGGTAGTTGACATGATCTTTTGTTTTTAAAGTAAAAATATTATTCTGTTATAACGATATAATTTTTATGCGTAGCGGCATGGTATACCAAATCGGAATCTACACTGTACACTTTTTTTATGAGCGCCCTATCGATAATACCCGTGCTGCCGAAAGCAACCTGCTCCCCATTCCTCAGCAACAATGCCTTGCTACAATATTGCAGTGCCAGGTTCAGGTCGTGCAATACAGCAATCACCGCAAAGTTACGGGTCGAAAGCTTTCGTACGATCTGCATAATATGGTGCTGGTACTGTATATCAAGCGCACTGACCGGCTCATCCAGGATCAGCAGCTTTTCATCGCTTTCATCTTCCCACAACTGGGAAAGCACACGGGCTATCTGCGCTCTTTGCTGCTCTCCGCCGCTGAGCGTGAGGTAGTTACGGTGCTGCAGGTGCAGAATACCGGCGAACTCCAGGCTTTGTTTTACAATATCAAGATCTTTCGGCAACGGGTGATTCTTAAAATGGGGATATCGCCCCATCATAACGATCTGCTCTACTGTAAAAGGAAGCGTCACCTGGTAGTGCTGGCTCAGCACAGCCCGGTGTTTCGCCAGGTCCTTGTTTTGCCAGTGCCCCAGCTCCTTTTCCCTGAATAAAATATCTCCCTTTTCCGGCACCAGCTCCTTGCTCAGGCATTTCAGCAAAGTGGTCTTACCGGCACCGTTGGCGCCCAATACCGCCAGCACGTCGCCCGGAATAACATCAAAGCTGATGTCTTTCAGCAGCTGAGTGTTATTGCTTTTATACCATATGTCCTTTACCGTTATCACTAAAAAACGATCTGGGTTTTTCTTTCTTTTAATAACAAATACAGGAAAAACGGTGCTCCTATCAACGAGGTGGCTATGCCTATCGGTATCTCTACAGGTGCGGCAACAGTCCGGCAAACCAGATCTGCTACCACCAGCAAAACTGCTCCCAATAAGCCTGAGGCTACAAAAACCTGACGGTGCTCAGGGCCTATGATCTTCCGGACAATATGCGGGGTCACCAATCCTACAAAGCCGATAATGCCGCTCATGCTGACACAAACACCTATTCCTAACGCTGTAAGCAATATCACTTTTGTTTTTAGGCTTTCTACGTTTATTCCCAGGTGACTGGCATTGGTTTCTCCCAGCACCAGCGCATTTAATGATTTTGAAAGTGCCGGCAATCCGACAATACAGATCAGACAGAGCGGTACCAATACGCCCACATTCACCCAGGTTGCCCCACCCAGGCTTCCAAGATTCCAGAAGGTAATCGTGCGTAGCTGGGCGTCGTTTGCAATCAGTGTCATCACACCTGTGCCGGCAGCGGCCATAGCGCTGATAGCAATGCCGGCCAGCAACATCGTGCTTACAATGGTCTTCCCCCCTGCCTGTGATATCCGGTATATCAGGATGGTGGTGAGGAAAGCGCCTGCAAAAGCTGCAATGCTCAATACATAGGTGCCCAGCGTGTTAAAAAGGTCCTGAAAAATATGCACGCCCAGCACGATCATAACCACCGTGAACAATGCGGCGCCGCTGCTGATGCCGATCAGCGCCGGATCGGCCAGGGGGTTGCGGAAAAGTCCCTGTATGGCAGTACCGCACATAGCAAGCGTAGCGCCGATGAACATTCCGAATATCACCCTGGGTAACCGGATAACCGTCACTACAATTTCCTGCTGATCCGTGTAACCGGAGCTGATGTGGATGCCCAGCGGCTTTAGCAATATGGCTATGCTTTGTATGGCTGATACCTGGAGCGGACCAATGCCCACCGAAAGAACAGTGGAAATGATCAGTATCACTATTAAAAAACCAACAAGCACACCATATCTCATTTCAGCAGGATTATTGATGAATCAGGATTGACAGTTCCGCTACAGCTTTCCCCACCCTGGGTGTGAACCCGGTCAGGAACAATCCGTCCATCGCAATAAACTTTTTGTTTTTGCCGGCATTGGTTGCGGCTATTCCGGGTACTTTCAGCAGCCCTTCTCCGCCGCCCAGGCTCTCCAGCCCGGTATCAAAAAATAAAATAACGTCCGGGTTTTCCTTCACAATGGATTCTGCTGTAAATGGCTTGAAATCCTCTATCTCCGAAGCGGCATTTATGCCTCCTGCCAATTCTATCATTTTGTCCAGTGCTGTTTTTTTACCGGCAACGCTCATGGTTCCCACACCACGGGCATAGATGAACAGCACTTTCGGCTGTGAGTCATATTTTTTTACCGTGGCAAGATCATCGTCTATCTGTTTCCATAAAGCGGGCACCTGCTCATTCTTTCCCAATGTGTCCGCTATCTGTTTGATCAGGTTTTTAGCTCCCTGGATATCATTTTCTTTTTTGCATTTCACCAGTTGAACCCCTGCTGAAACAAACTGCTGCTCGGCTTCCGGCTTCAGTCCGTTTTCAAGCACAAATATAACAGTAGGGTGCATGGCGATCACGCCTTCCACATTCACATTACGGTTATGACCGGCCTTCGGTAAAGCGTTCATACTTTCGGGATAAGTGCTGGTAACATCCACCCCTACTATATTTTTTTCGAGACCGATGGCGCAAAGCACTTCGGTAATGCTGCCGTCCAGGGATACAATACGTTCGGTATTAAGGTGTGATTTTTTTACAGCAGGATTGCAGGAAGCAACCAATATGATGATAACAAAGGCAAAAAGCCTGGAGAAGCCTTGATAAAACATGATCGTGGAAATATAGCTACAAATTAGACCCAAACAGGTATAAAACATTTACGGTTTCGGGAAATTAACGAAAGTAAAACAGGTCATCCATACAGACGACCTGTTTCTTGGCGTATTAAAAAACTAACCTTGCTTAACGAGTTTGTATTCGATTACAGGCTTACCGCGTTCGCCGCTATCGCCGCCGCCGCCCCAACTTACAAACTTCAATTTATATACATTTCCGGAGGGGTCCTTCACAACATAGAAACGATCGCGTTTAATGGTGCCTGGGTTAGTTGGACCACCACCCTGCCTCCATTTGCTTCCGATAGCATCCCGTGTGCTGGAGAATGTTACAGCTGCGATATCAGACTCTGCGAATGCGTCATAAGTAACATCGGTCTCCATCACCTCAGCTGCTTGCGCTCCGCCAACATAGTTCAATAATATAAAGTCCTGGAACCAATAAGGTGAGCCTAGCCCGGAGTTATAGGTGCTGTAGCCCCACATGATATCCCATTTGTCTTTCTGCGGCTCAACATCTACGATCTTGTCTGTCTCCAGGGAAACAAATGTAAAGTTATAAGCGTCGTTTTTAGGAACTTCCAGTGTTTTGAGTGTGGTTTCCCCCACCAGGGCATACTGTATTTTATAGCCGTTACCGTTCCGGGTAATTTTAAGTTTGTACCATTTATCACGCTCCTTGCTTCCTTCAAAGCTTAAAAGATATACTTTGTTTTCATCATCGTTGGCAGAGACAGCCGCGATAGCAGTTTTGGTAAGATCACCATCCCAACTGTCAACCAGTACCGCAGTAGAAGGATCTTCGATATTGTGATTGATACCAACACCCGTGGTATCACCAATTACAAAATCAGCCAGGTCGGTTTTGCCGATGGCGGCGGCGGTACTTTGATAAGCATGGTTGAGAATAACCCTGAATTCAGCACCATTCTCAAAGCCCAGATTCCAGCTTTTTCTGTTAACCGGTGTTTGCAAGTTATTGCTAAGGTCAACATACACTGAATTTGTATAGTTAGATTCACTGGTCTTTCCTTCCAATGTCAGTTGAGACCCTTCGGAAATTATTGCTGAAAAGCTTACGGTAGTTTCTTTGGTAGTACCTACCAGCACAGGTGATGTTACAGAAACGATCGTGAACTTCACTTTTTCCTCGCCGGAAAGAAACACATCCTCCTTTTTTGCTATTTTGAAAGAGGTGCTGCTGCTTCCCGCGGGAACTGTTAGTGATATATTATTGCCGGAGGCTGCAGGAGCCGTAGTAAACTCGGTGCCGTAAGTGACGCCGGTACCTTCCAGGGATATCGTTACGGTCACATCTGCATTTGCCTGGCGGGACAGGTTCACCTTGATTTCCTTTTCCACCACATCAGAGCCGAAGCCTGTTTCGCTGCTTTCAAAATTAGCAAGGTTGTCAGGTAATGGAGGGTCGCTGTCTTTACAGGAAACAATAGAGCCTACAAAAAAAAGAACAAGTAAAAGATACTGTAGATGTTTCATGCTGTATTTGTTATTGTTTAATTAATTTATTTACTTAATTGAAAAACCAGCCCCGCAAAATAGGAAGTCCCATAAGCCTTCAGTTGGTTACCGCCAACGGAATGAGCACCTCCTGTACTTTGTATGCTATTGGTGATACGGATAACATTGAAAATATTTTTTACCCCTGTGCTAACAGTAATATATTTTCCGAGGGTCTTGGACGCGGTGAAATCCGCACTGTGAAATCCCTTTACTTTTCCGAGAACAAGCGCTTGCCGGTTATCGATTGTTACCAGCTGGTATTGTGGCAGCGTGCCGGTATATTTGTAAAACAGCCCAAGCCTGACCCCCGGTTTGGTAAGGCGATAGGTGATATTGCTGTTGACCTCGGGCGACCAGGCAAACTTGGCCAACGATTTGTCCGTATCGTATGATGCATCGCCGTAATAGTCATTATACCTGCCTATGTAAGAAAAGCCCAGGGTTGCCTGCAGCTCTTTCCACACAAACCTGTTCTCCCATGTGCCTCCTGTAGTCCTATATTTGTTTATATTGATATAGTAATATTCATTCGGGTTGGAAGGGTCTATATTCCCTGCAATATCTATCCGGTTATTAAAGTCGTTGTAAAAACCAGATACAGAAGAGGTAAATTGTAAGCGATCTTTGTTATATGCATGCCAGACAAGCGATCCGGTAAAGCTATTTGAGTATTCTGCCTCCAGGTTCGGATTTCCGTTAATGCTATGGTTGGCATCATGAAAGTCGAAATAGAGCTCTCTCAATGCCGGCGCCCTGAAGCCGCGCGCATAAGATAGCCTCAGGTCCCAATCTTTCGCCAGAGCAAACTTTGTGTTCAGCGATGGGATCACCGGAGGCGCATCATACACTGAATTTATTGAAAACCTGGCGCCTGGGCGGATTGCAACAAACCGGTATGGCTTTATCTCTGCAGAAACAAACAAAGCATAATCATTGATAGATGGATTTCCTTTTATTCTTTGTCCCTGTGTTTGATCTGACCTGATCTCCACGCCGGAGTGGAAGGTAAATTGTTCTGAAGCTTTGTAAATGGCATTCGCCCTTACGAAGCTTGTTTGAAAGGTCGAAACATCCTGCCCCCCGTTTACATTGATATTTAAGGTCTTCCTTCCTGTAGTGAGATCAATGTCGGTAGTACGCGTTCTGCGTTCATAATCTTGATAGGATACGCTGCCGTTGACAGTCAGCTTATCATTTACCCTCCAGTCTGCCTGCACCATATGCGTATACCGGCTGGTAATAAACTCCTGGTCTGTTGCTTTGTTGTCATACGCTATTCCCGGGGTATTGATGTTTTCATTCAGGTAATCTAAACGATACCAGGCATTAAGCCGCTGTGTCCTGAACCCCACAGTAGCAGATCCGAATGTCTGATCTTTGGGGTTCCACTCCTTTTGCCTACCGGTTTTCCTGCCTTGCCAACCACCGAAATTATTCCGGGTAACACTTCCTCCGGCAAATAACCCGGACCGATGCGACCAGTTAACATTCACATTCTGATTATGAACCCCCTTGTTTGAAAATGCATTGTATTCCTTACCTGCAGTTTCTTCTTGTATCCTGGCACCTATGCTTAGACCGTTATTGCTTTTATTCCTTTTTGTGATGATATTTATGACCCCTGCAAGCGCATCTGTGCCATACATAACGGACATAGGCCCCTCTACGAACTCTATCCTTTCAATTGCATTGATATCTACCTGACTAAGACTCTGCCTGGTCTCTCCCCTGTCTACTAATGGTACGCCATCTAGCAGTATTTTTACATTCTGCCCCGACATTCCCATAATATTAATATCCGTTTCGCCCAATGCGTAGTCCGTACTAAACCTTACACCCAACTCATTATTCAGCACACCCTGCACATCGGTGGCATTCCTCATTTCAATTATTTCCCTGCTGATGGTTCTCACTTTGTATACCGAATTTTTCAGCGACTGGGCCTCGTACTGGCCGGTTACGATTATTTCCGGAAGTTGTTTGGAGTTCTGCCTGAGCCTGATGGTGGCTATCTCCGTTTTAGCTCCTTCAGTTATCACCAACGGAACTTTAATGTCGTCAATTCCTACAGACTGCACAAGCAGGAAATAACTACCTGCCGGTGCTTTTAATAAAAATTTCCCTGTTTCATCCGTTGTAGTAAAGTAGCGGGTATCCTTTAAGCTGATGCTGATGGCCTGCGCCGGCTGTTCATCACTCGTGATCACCTTTCCCTGAATGGTTCCCTGCTGACTGAAAGCAGACAAAACAAACATCATGAAGAAAGTAAACAGGATTGAACATTTAAACCGCATAACAGAGACTTATAGTTGCAACAGCCGATAATAAACAGACAAAGGTATCCTGACACCGGCGTGGAGATATTGCGCGATCGGGAAATTGATTTGCGAGAAGAGGAAACTTCGTAAACAAAATGAGATACGAATAACATTTTTAATAAATATATTATTGTAACGTGTACCAGAAACTACTTCAGGTAAAATGCTATTCCAGAAATAAGATACAAACCAGATCACCGCCCTGGACTGACTAAAAAGGTAGTTGAACTTCTTTTGTGAGGTAGGAATCCTGCCACAGGCGGGAAAGAAATCTCATTGATTAACAATGATAAAAGTAGATATCAAGATAGCTTCTTTGCGGCGGCAGTCAATGACAGACTTTGGTCAGCCACACCTCATTCCAGGGTTTTTAAAAGATAAATTTTGTTAATAATGGAATTATAATGTAACTTTTTCATTGAAACAGCTTAACCTATGCAGCTATTAAAAATAACCACTGCTTTTCTTATTTTCTTTATTTTTCTCTTTTCTTGTAGTAAAAACGATACAACAATTAGCCCTCCTGAATTTTCTACAATTTCTGAAAAAGAAATTAGGGTATTTTGTGATCATATAGAGGAAATCCTTCTTCAAAAAATGTCCGCCCAGGGTTATTTAGATGTTTCCGCTGATATAAAAAATACCAGTTACCGCTCGATAGGGGCAGCAAGTGCTACATACGTTCCACTTTTTAAGAATAAGGAATCCGGAGTCAATATTCAGCTTATCTTAATTAAATATAATAATAAGATAAACAGTGTGGTAACCGTAATCAGACCCGACGAAAATTGGTATAACGATGGTAAGAACCTGTCGGAAATGAACGGTTACATCGACTATTTTGCAAGCAATGGAAGCTTTATAAAAAGCGTACGATTAAATGGTGGCTTAAATGCTCCATCGACGATTGAGTTATCTAAATCCGATTTCTTGCCGGATCTCAAGCTAAGAAAAAAGATATTTAAAAATAACCTGAACAAAAACCTTCAATCAAGCCTGGCGGTAGCAATAGGAGGTGGTAGCTGTAACTCCTGTCATGGGGAAGACCCATGTCAGGGTAGATGGGGTGAATTTGGTTGCAAAGAGCTGCCAGAAGTAGTTATTCCAGGAAAACCTAAAGATCCTCCGACTGTAATACCGCCTAGCGGACCAAGTATTCCAATCTTTCCTAATCCCCTTCCCGACAACCCTTGTAACGAAGCTAAAGCACTTAATCAAAGAACAGAGTATAAAAACAAAGTAAACGAACTAAAAGGTAAAACGGGCTTGAAATATGAAAGCGGGTATGAGGAAAATAAAAACGGTACATTCAAAGCACTTACACCATCAGGCTCTACCGTAAACTCGGATGGGCTTAATGCAAATGTTTCTAAGGATACCAAAGGATTTATGCATACTCACCAAGATAAATATGAGACTGGAGAAAACACAGATGAAGGTTCCGTTGTTCGGATCCCAATCAAGATGTTCTCACCTGCAGATGTAAATGCTCTCATGGAGATTGTTTCACAGAATGCAAATAGCAGTGATTATTCATCCTTTTATGTATCAATGATTACCAGCAACAATCATTACATGATAAAATTTACCGGAAATTCAAGTCAAATAAAAACAGGCTTTAATAGCACTGAATGGCAGTTGAAATATCAGCAATACATGAGAAGTGCATTTAATCTTGAGAAAGCCTTTTTAAAATTTATAAAAAATGAGATGAAGCTGGAAGGGGTTACCCTGTTTAAAGTAAAAAAAGATGGAAATATTGAAAAACGAATGCTTGATAATAATGGAACAATTAAAAAGGTTCCCTGCTAAAAAATTTAAACTAAAAAAATGAAAAAGATTTTCCTTTTTTCCCTTCTTCTAAACCTCCTTCTTCAAGGATATTCTCAACGATCCGCCCGAACTACCATATCGCTGGATGAAGCACGGGATATATTTGCTAAAGACCAGGACGCCATTGATGAGCTAACAAGCAACATTGGATATGTAAAAGATGCAGGCAACAAGCTTGATAAGTTTGTGGGTACCTGGAAAGGAATTTATAATAACCAAACCTATGAGCTTCGCCTGTACAAAAAAGTTGCTTTCCGGTTCAATGAAAGCGACCTTGACGAAGTCAAATGGGATAGAATGATAGGTTGGATAACAATCAAGGATAATGCAACAGGCTTAATTGTTTATTCCAACACTTCTAAACCGGAAAAAGGAAATGGATTGTTTGGAACTTATTTTCTTAAAGGAGATTTATACGTGATGAGCTTTGTTGGAAGATGCTATAATGAAGCCGGCAATTTGTTTATAAGCACTCTCAAAAGTAACAAGAACAAATTACGAATGAGCTTTTCGGTTAACCCGGACCTTCAGACAAAGGAATGTCCCGGTAATATCAAGCCGATTTTACCAATATCCCCACAGTATATGTTATTAGATAAACAATAACCTTATAGTATTTAGGCCAATAACATTTTAACAGATCAATGATTACATTCTTCGTACGAAATGCCCGCCTGCCGGGCCTCTTAAAGTGAAGAACTAATCAGAGGTACTTTCTATTTTATTTTTTATCTCTATTCCTCAGCGCTTTATATATATTAATAGCGCTCATCAGCAAGAGGATAAAGAGGACAAGCCCACCCAGTCCCCATAATACGCTGATGTTTTCCTTCACCACCACCAGCATGACGATCGCCACCAGGAAGATCGTAGCGATCTCGTTCCAGACACGGAGCTGCTGCGAACTATACCTGAACTCTCCGGATATCTGTTGCTTAAAGATGCGGTGCTCCAGTAAAAAGTAGATATAAAGAAAAAGCACAAATACCAGCTTATACAGCAGCCAGCTTCCCTCATCCTTGAACAACAAAAGATGCCAGCCGCTCCGGACCATAACGGTCAGTCCCAATATCAGCGTCAGTATAGCCGAAGGCCAGGTGATGCCGTACCATAGCCGCTTCATCATGATGCCGAATTGTTGCTGCAGCGCTTTCCGGATATCTTCCGGCTGGCTCATGGCTTCCGTATTATAAATAAGCAGCCTGGGCATATAGAACAAGCCGGCAAACCAGGTAACCACAAAAATGATATGAAGGGCCTTCAGATATAAATATAAATTCATGATCATCGGATATACCTCCCTATAAAGGGCAGTTTTTGAAACTCATTCTTTTCTATTTTCAGAATAAACCATATAAACGCCAGGAAAATTCCCGTCGCCGTTACAAAGCTATAGATATTATTGCTCCATATCCGGAGCAACAGCCGGTGGACAAAATACAGCAATATTACGATCACGATATAGGCTATCAGCTTTTTCCATGCGTAAGGAATGGGATACACTTTCTGCCCCCAGATATAACAGGCAACGCACATCGAAAGATAACATAAAAAAGTAGTCCAGGCGCTGGCAACATACCCGTAGAAAGGAATAAAAAGATAGCTGAGGACTATTGTCAGCACTGCTCCGCCAACCGTAATAACAGCGCCGGCAGAGGTTTTATTGGATATCTTATACCAGATGGAAAGGTTATAATAAATGCCCAGGAACATATTGGCGACAAGCAGGATCGGCACCACCTTCAGACCTACCCACATTTTTTCGTTCTGGATAAAATATTTCCATATATCGAGATAGAGCACCACAAAGAGAAACATCATGCAGATGGCAATCACAAAGAACTTCATCACCCGTGCATAGGTTCGCTGGGGATTTTCTCCGGAAGCCTGCTTAAAGAAGAAAGGCTCTGCCCCCATACGGAAAGCCTGGATAAATACTGTGATAAGGATGGCCAGCTTGTAGACCGCACTATAAGTGCCTATCTCCTCCTTCACATTACCGCCTGCAGGCTGATACCACCAGCCGAGCATGAACCTGTCCAGTGTTTCATTCACCATTCCTCCAAAACCAACAATCATTAAAGGTAATGTGTAGACCATGATCTCGCCCCATAACTTCCTGTCAAATTTCCACCTGAAGCCGCTGATCTCCCGCCATAACAGCAGTAAAACGGAAAAGCTCATAATGACATTGGCTAAAAACACAAATCCGGTATCAGTGGTCAATCCGTTTATCACCACAAAAACACTGTTAGGATCCGCCGCAGCCAGGCCCGGCAAAACAGACAGAAAGAAGTACAGGACACCTATATTTATCAAAACGGCAAAAAACTTTACAAAGGCATACTTTTTAGGTTTGCCATCCTGCCGGAGCTTTGCAAACGGGATCGCCGCCAGGGAATCGAATGCCACGATGAGTATGGCCATTTTAATATATTCCGGGTTGTCCGGAATATTGGTAATACCTGCCAAAGGCTGGGCAAACAACCAAAGCACGACCGTCAGAAAAACAGTAGAAGTGATAATAGAAACCCCTGCGGTATTGTACAGTGATGAGTTGTACTCCGGCTTTTGGCTGAACCTGAAGTAGGCTGTTTCCAGCCCATAGGTATATAATATCAGCAGGAAAGATATCAGGGCGTATACCAGGTTAACCTCCCCATAGCTTGCCGAGTTAAGCTTAAAGGTGAGGTAGGGTGTAAGAAGATAGTTCAGTAAGCGCGGAATTACACTGCTCGCTCCGTACCATAAAGTTTGTCCCGCTAATTGTTTAATTCCTGCCAATACCTGAGATTTAAGCAAAAATAAGTTGAAAATATTTATACCTTTTATGCAACCATTTAATTAAACGCATCATCTTATCAAAACAGGTATGAAAAAGACATTTTTATTTTTATGCGGGCTTTTGCTCCTCGGAAATATCACTTCCGCCCAGGTAACGGAAGGAGAAGTTGAGTTCAACAAGGTTAAACGGACCGTTAAGCAGATGGAAGTGAATTATGCTCCCGAATACGTAGAGCAGGCGGTTATTTCCAGGATGTCAAAATCGGGGTATAAGTCCACCCAAAACAAAGGCTGGATGGTCTTTAAAGGTGTGATCGACCCGCAGGTCAGCTCTGAAACCTCCGACCTGTATGTAAAGGTGGAAAGAAAAGGCCGCAGAGATAAGGACGCGAGCATCGTACATTTTTTTACCAGCAAGCCCAGTGATAACGCCTCTGCTACCCCTTTGGCAGCCAATATGCTGGGGTCGGATACCGAGAGCTTCTTTTCTAAAATAACGCTGAGTGCCCGTGAGAACAAGCTGGAAAAAGAAATACTGAACCAGGAAGAAGTAACCAAAAAAGCACAGAAAAAATATGATGACCTGGTTAAAGACCAGGCTTCCCTCGAAAAAAAGATAAAGGACTTGCAATCTGATCTTGAATCGAACAAACAAAAGCAGGAGTCTCAATTGAAGGAGCTGGAATCGCTTCAAAAATCACTTGAGACCTTAAAGCAACAGCGCTCACCTTTGAATTAAGTTTTAGAAACGCGAAAGCGGCAACGCTATGAGGAAACACGAAACCAACTGCCCGAAAGGGCAGTTTCTGTTTTTATAGCTCTTTTATAGTTACTTTTACGATGGAAGAATTCAATAAATGAAAAAGCAACCCATCGGTGTTTTTGATTCAGGTTATGGCGGTTTAACTGTTTTAAAGGAAATAGTACAAAGGCTTCCGCAATACGATTATATCTACCTGGGAGATAATGCCAGAGCGCCCTATGGCAACCGTTCATTTGAAACAGTATACCAGTATACGCTGCAATCTGTAAAATGGCTGTTCAGCCAGGGATGTCCACTAATAATCTTAGCCTGCAACACAGCTTCAGCGAAAGCCTTGCGGACCATCCAGCAACAGGACCTGCCTGCACTTTACCCGGAAAACAGGGTATTAGGTGTCATCCGTCCTACCACAGAGGTGATCGGCAATTACTCCAGAACACGAGATGTAGGTATACTGGCTACCAATGGCACGGTACAGTCCGGCTCTTACCAGATCGAGATCAGCCGTTTTTTCCCGGATATCCATGTCTTCCAGGAAGCATGCCCCATGTGGGTACCGCTGGTAGAAAACAATGAGCACGAAAGCGAGGGCGCTGATTATTTTATCCGGAAAAATATTCAGCGGTTGCTGCAGCAAAAAGAAAGCATCGATACTGTATTACTGGCATGCACACACTATCCTTTATTAAGGCACAAGATCCGGCAGTTCCTGCCTGAGGACATACAAATACTGGTACAAGGTGAAATTGTAGCAGGGAGCCTGGCAGACTATCTTCAAAGACATCCTGAACTGGAAAGCAGGATCAGTCAAAACGGGGATATCCATTTTTTCACCACGGATGCCAGCACCGATTTTAACGCACATGCCGCCATTTTCTTTGGTAAAAATGTGAAGTCACAACAGGTTGCAGGGATATACTGAGCTTTACAACTGTATTAGTCCTTCAAGATACAGGTTTCAGGATGCAGTGTGTACCCTGGATCTTTCGACCTGTGTTGGCAACCGGCTCCAGGCTTACGGTGCCAGCCGTTCTATTTTCCAGGCGCCGGAGACCTCCAGGGTGTACTGGATCCTGTCGTGCATCCTGCTGGGCCGTCCCTGCCAGAACTCCATAATAACGGGTTTCACAATAAAGCCCCCCCAATAATCGGGTCTGTTGGTCGCTTTCCCTTCCATCAGCTCCAGGTTCTGGCAATACCTGTCATCGAGCCATTGCCGGCTTTCCACTACCGTACTTTGAGGAGAAGTGATGGCGCCTATCCGGCTGGCTTCCGGTCTCGATTGAAAATATGCATCGCTGTCTGCAGCAGAAGTTTTGGTTACCAGCCCGGTGATCCTTACCTGACGCTCCAGCTCTTTCCAGAAAAAAACCAGGCAGGCCCGGGGATTATCGTTCAGTTGTTGCCCTTTAAAGCTGTTATAATTGGTATAAAAAGTAAAGCCGTTTTCAGAAAAGCCTTTCAGCAGAACGATACGGGCAGAGGGTACCCCATCCGGCGATGCTGTTGCCAGCGTCATGGCATTTATTTCGTCTATTCCTGAAGCGACCGCTTCCTGCCACCATTTTTCAAATTGTGTGACCGGATGGGCCGGTAAACCGGTTTCCAGCAAAGCGCTTTTGCTATAGTTCTGTCTGATAGCCGCAATATCCTGTGTCATGACCGCTTTTTTACAAAATTACTGTATAACGGCCAAGGTGATCGCTGATCTTCAAAATAAGATGCCGACGATAGACATCGCCGGCCTTTGCTTACCTCTGAAACCACAAAAAGATCGTTCAGATATGTATAGATCTATCTGGCAATTAAATTGGAAGAATAACGGATCAGGTAATAGTTATTGGAATAAGAAGCTATAAAAAAGGAGGTGCTTATATAGAACACTAAAGTAATTCGTAACTAGATAATTTCAAAGAAATTGGTAGCACAATTTCTTTTTCTAAATAATTACCCTTAGCGTTTACGTTTGTTACGGCTGAAAATACCGGTTATTTCAGGTGCCTGAGATCATGGGCCGCGGCGCGGTTAAGCTTTTTCAGCTTGTAATCATACCATTTTTCAGGAAAATTTTTCTTCATGAAAGTATCGATATTTCGCATACCTACCAGGTTCCATAGGCCCCGGATCTTTCCCACTGCGGAAGTCTGCAGGGACCGCAGGCTCATGGCAAATCCGCTATCCAGGTATTCCATGTGATGCCAGTATCCCGATGGCATATAAAGTGTATCGCCATGCTCCAGGATCACTTCATAACCTTTTGCATACTTCAATGCCGGGAACCGGGAATAATCGGGATTACCGCTGTCGTCTTCATGATAATGGGAAAAATCAACCTGGCTCTGCACTTCAAACGGCTTCCTATACAGCTTTTTCTGCTCACCGTAGGGGAAGAGCAGCACTCGTTTCCTGCCCATGAACTGGGTATGGAAAACATGCGACAGGTCGATATCGAAATGCATATGGGTGATGGATGTCGCGCCTCCCACGAAAAGCATGGGAAACCTCTTTACAAATCCCTTTGCCAGATGGTCCGGCCACTCAAAATCTTTGGTAAGCTGCGGCGCATGGTCAAATATATTGAACAGAAAGATACGCCATCCGGCAGGTCCCTGGCTGATCATATCCACGTATTCACCAAAAGTGGTGTGCCCGTTGGGTGTATTCACCGGCGTGAAGGCATCTGTTTTGATATTGTTGTAGATGCCCACCTTTTTGTCTCCCACGATCCCTTTGAAATATTCCCAGTTCCATTTGCTGAAAGCGGGCCATTCTTTCGACAGGCTTTTAATTACCAGTGGTTTGGATGCCAGGTAATAATCCTTTTTAAATACTTCTGAATCAATTTGATCAACTACGTCAACCGGTTGCAAAAGCATAAAAGAAAAAAATTAGTACAACAAATGTAATATATTGCCACATTCATACCGCTACCGTTGAAATAATTTGACAATACCGCTGGAAAGTGGCAAAAAAAATGATACTTTAAAAATACTGAAAGAACAATGCCAATATTATATTACTGATTAACAGCAACTCATGAACTTCCTGGCCCATGCATACCTGTCGTTTAACCACCCCGAAATAGTTGTGGGCAACCTGATCAGCGATTTCGTGAAAGGAAAACAGCGGCTGGATTACCCCGAACGTATCCAGGAAGGTATTATGCTGCACCGTGCTATCGACGGGTTTACGGACAAACATCCCCTGACCAAGCAGGCAGCCAGTCTTTTCCGCCCGCATTACGGGTTGTATGCCGCATCTTTCATGGATGTTGTGTATGACCACTACCTGGCGCTGGACACGGAAAAGTTCACTCCCAGTCTATGGGATTTTGCACAGAATGTATACGGGATACTGGATAGCCAGCCAATACTGCCTGACAAGTTCCACCGGATATTTCCTTATATGAAAACGCAGAACTGGCTTTATAACTACCAGTTCAAAGAAGGTATTCACAATAGCCTGAGAGGACTGGTATACAGGGCCGCCTATATATCCGACAGCGGGCCTGCTATCGAGATTTTCGATAAAAACTATGATCTTTTCCGGCAGTGCTATCTTGCGTTTTTTCCTGAAGTAGAAGATTTTGCAAGAAAAATGCTTTATCCCGGATGAGATTATAGTGGTAAACGGATCGCAAGTTGCAGGTCGCAAGAACCAGGTCGCAGGGCACAAGTTGGCAAATCCGTTTTAATCCCGCAGGTGCAGAACCACATTTTCACATTTCCACATTGTATATGCTACCTTTGCACAACAGATTACAGCATATGCAATGGTATTGTGAATCATTAACGGAGTATAAGCGACTTAAAACCAAAGAGGTAAAGACCGGGGATCTTTTGATGGGCAATTTCCACCCGGTCAGGGTGCAGACCATGACCACGACCGATACCATGGACACAGCAGGAACGGTGGAGCAGACCATCCGTTGTATTGAGGCGGGGGCGGAACTGGTACGTATTACTGCTCCCAGTAAAAAAGAGGCAGAAAACCTGCTGGTAATAAAAAATGAGCTGCATAAAAGAGGGTATAAAGTACCCCTGGTAGCGGATATTCATTTTACGCCCAACGCAGCAGAAGTGGCTGCCAGGATCGTAGAAAAAGTACGGGTAAACCCGGGGAACTATATTGATAAAAAGAAATTTGAATTCATTGAATATACGGACAGCGCCTACAATGCGGAGATAGACAGGATCCGGCAGCGGTTTACACCGCTGGTAAAGATCTGCAAAGAGTATGGAACCGCTATGCGCATCGGCACCAACCATGGCTCCCTCAGCGACCGTATTATGAGCCGCTACGGGGATACACCCATGGGAATGGTAGAAAGTGCGATGGAGTTCCTGCGGATCGCCCGTTACGAAGACTATCACAATATTGTGCTGAGCATGAAGTCCAGCAACCCACTGGTAATGGTACAGGCTTACCGGCTGCTGGCGAAACAGATGCAGGAAGAATTCAGCGAATGTTACCCGCTGCATCTTGGCGTGACCGAAGCGGGTGACGGCGAGGATGGCCGTATTAAATCCGCGATCGGTATCGGATCCCTGCTGGAAGATGGCCTGGGCGATACCATACGGGTATCGTTAACCGAAGACCCGGAACTGGAAATACCGGTATGCCGGGATATCGTGAAAAGATACAAAAAAGCGACAACGGAGCAACCGCCTGCAGCAGCAGCCCCCATCCACCTTCCCTATTCGCCATTTGAGTACAAAAGACGCGATACATTTGTTGTTGACCACATAGGCGGCAGCCATGTTCCCGTGGTAATAGCAGACATGTCGAAAGCCGGTGCCATCACCCCGGAAACCCTGCAAAGCATTGGCTATACCTACGAGGCATCACTGGATAAATGGAATATCGGTGATGCTGCAGCAGATTACATGTACGTTACCGCCTCGCTTCCGGAGTTTGCGCTGCCCGGCACGCTTAAAGTACTGGTACCAGCGGAAAAATGGCGGGACAGTACGGATAAGGAAAAGTATTTTCCGCTTTTCGGGCTGGATGACTATACAAAAGAAGTTGAAAAAAGCAGGATAGCCAATTTTATAATGGTGGATTGTTGTGGCGATTTCCCCGCCATGCTGACAGCGATAGGGGAAGACCCTACAGCCATACTGTGCCTGAGCAGCACCAGACCGAATGCTATGCAATGCGTCAGGGCAATGTTCATCGAACTGGAAAAAAGAGGCATTAAAAACCCGGTGGTCATTGTTACAGACAGCAACTGGCAAAGTTCCGATGAGCATCTCATTCATTTTGCAACAGAAGCCGGTGCCCTGCTGCTGGAAGGCATGGGCGACGGTATTTGCCTGGGTATGACACAGGAAGCCTACCAGGGGAGTTATTCCCGGCTGAACGCCAGCGGCAGAAACTACATGCAGAACAAAACAGTGGAGCAGTTCATCAATAATACCGCTTTCTCCATTCTGCAGGCAACACGTACCAGGATTTCCAAAACGGAATATATTTCCTGCCCCTCCTGTGGAAGAACGCTTTTTGACCTGCAGGAAACCACGGCCCAGATAAGGGCGGTGACCAATCACCTGAAAGGTGTAAAGATTGCTATTATGGGCTGCATTGTGAACGGGCCGGGAGAAATGGCAGATGCCGATTTCGGATATGTAGGCAGCGGGCCGGGCAAAATAACGCTTTACAAAGGAAAAGAGGTGGTAAAACGGTCGGTGAACAGCGAAATAGCCGTACAGGAGCTGATCAATTTGCTAAAAGAAAATAATGCCTGGGTAGAACCTTGAAATAATCGATAAAAAATGTAAATTTGCGCCCCGTTATTGCCCGATAGTATAGCGGTAGTACCTCAGATTCTGGCTCTGATAGCTCTGGTTCGAATCCAGATCGGGTAACAATTTTTTGATATATTTTACTGATTTACATAGCCGTTTTTACGGCTTTTGTTTTTTATACCAGCTGTTGTTGCAGGTGGTTAACGAAAAAAATCATTGACTTTTTGCCGGATCAACTGCTTTACGGATGCCCAGGTTTGTCCTTTCAGGCTAACAGGTTCCTCGCTGTTTTCCACATCAGCAAAGTAGGCAATAGCTTGGGGCACTGTAATTAATAAGTTCTGTTCCGAGCATTTTCTCCATGGAATTTACCCAGATTATTTTCGCTGATAACACTGATTTTGCAGGTAATGCCGGAGCGGGCAACAATTCTTTCTGTGAAACCTGCGCTCATCTGCGGGAAAGCTACCTGCAGCCTCATCCAAAGTAACCTGGAATACACTCCAGCCTTTTGCGATGCTTGCACCCGGCTCAAGAGTCGTATCTTCATTTATTATTCCGGTCGCATATTTACTTTCATCATGAAACATTTTATCAGTTTGTTGTTATTGGTCTGCTGCTTTTGTTTGGTATTGCCTGCACAGGTAACCCTGGTCAGGAATGGAAAGCCTTCCGGAAGAATCGTACTTACCTCCGAGGATAACGTTGATGCACGCGCTGCACGTTTGCTGCAGGATTTTGCAGAAAGAATTACCGGGGTAAAAGTGGCAATTCAAAAAACAAATCAAATCAAAAAGAACGATATCATTATAGGTAACAACGGGTTGAATGAAAATGTGCAGAAAGGTAATATTCCGGAAGATGGATTTAGTGTAGTGCACACCGATCATACGTTGCGGGTGGTTACAGGCGGTGGTAAAGGATCCATATATGCTGTTGTGAGCCTGCTGGAACGGTACTGCGGGGTTTCCTACTGGGGAGAGCAGGAATATAGCTTACAGCCGGCTTCCACCCTGCAAATACCGGCAACTGATTTTACAGAAATACCATCCTTCCGGTACAGGCAAAGCCAGCATTATGCCATGGCAACAGATTCCGTTTACAAAGACTGGATGCGGTTAAAAACACCTGCGGAAATATTTGCGGGTAACCTGTGGGTACACACTTTTGATTTCCTTTTGCCTTCAGCCATATATGGAGAAGCGCACCCGGAATACTATTCTTATTTCAACGGTAAACGTCATCCCGGCAAGGCCAGCCAATGGTGTTTGTCTAATCCGGAAGTACTGGAAATTGTGACCCAAAGGCTGGATTCCGTATTCAAAGCCAATCCTGATAAACACATTATTTCTGTAAGTCAAAACGATGGGAATTACACTTTTTGCCAGTGCGAGAAATGTAAAGCAATTGATGATCATGAAGGCGCCCAATCAGGCAGCCTTATACATTTTATGAACAAGCTGGCCGAACGTTTTCCCGATAAAGAAATTTCAACACTGGCCTACGTCTATTCCATGAAACCTCCGCGCTATGTAAAACCTGCCAAGAATGTAAATATCATGCTGTGCAGCATCGATTGTGACAGGGAGGTTTCGTTAAAGGAAAATGCTTCAGGCAGGGAATTTGCAGCGGCGCTGGAAGGCTGGAGCGCCATCTCAGAAAATATATTTGTCTGGGACTATGGCATCAACTTCGACAATTATCTTGTACCGTTTCCTAATTTTCATATACTGGGAGAAAACATGCGGTTGTTTCATAAGAACAATACTTCCATGCATTTTTCCCAGATAGCCGGCAGCCGTGGGGGTGATTTTGCTGAGTTAAGGACCTGGCTGGTATCCAAACTGATGTGGGATGTAAACCAGAACGAAGATTCTCTTATACAAACCTTCCTGCACGGTTATTACGGCAATGCAGCTCCTTATTTGTATCAGTATATTAAGCTGATGGAAGGCGCATTACTGGGTAGCGGTAAACGGTTGTGGATATACGATTCACCGGTATCGCATAAAGAAGGTATGTTGAAGCCATCATTGATGCGCAGGTACAACGACCTGTTTGACCAGGCTGAAGCAGCTGTTGCTGCAGACCCGGTTGTATTGAAAAGAATATGGCGTACGCGTTTACCACTGCAGTATTCCGGACTGGACATTGCCCGTACGGAAAAGAATATGCAGGTAGGTGATATCAGCCGCAAGCTGGACCTGTTTGAAGAAAGGGTGAAATTGTTTTCCGTTCCGACGCTGAACGAAAGGAACAATAGTCCTCTTGATTATGCTGCATTATACAGAACACGGTATATGCCTTCAGGCAAGCAGGGAATACCGGTTGCGGGTATCACTTTCTCAACACCTCCCAGTGAAAAGTATGCTGCTATGGGAACGGAGCTTACAGATGGATTGTATGGAGGCATGACATTTGCAGAGGGGTGGGTTGGCTGGCTGGGTACAGACGCAGGGTTGGTACTTGACTTAGGCAGTGAAAAGGAATTTACCGGCATCCATGCAGATTTCCTGCACCAGTTGGGCGCATGGATCTTAGCGCCGTCTAATGTTACGTATTCCATTTCATCTGATGGCAGGGATTACAGGATGCTGCAATCCGTCGATCATCCGGAAGACAGGAACCCCCAGGTAAGATTTGTAGATATCAGCTATACAAGTGATATGCCGGTAAAGGCACGGTACATTAAAGTGGATATAACAGGTATCAAAACCTGTCCGCACTGGCATTACGGAGTAGGACATCCCTGCTGGTTTTTTATTGATGAAATATGGGTTGAATGATGAAGAAGTGAAAGGGTATTCTATAGTTCTTATAATGAAAAGGTATCAAAATTAGTTTTTTGGGTCCGTGGTGCGCGCCATGGGATTTTCCCACGGATACAGGCAGGTTTCTTTTATTCCCCACCGGAACCAGGCTTTACCTCGTTCCATTCCCTCACCATTAAAACCGCGGGCAACGGGGTATATCTTTGGTAGATCTGCTGTTATTCAGGAAGTCCCGGTAAGTCAGGGAAAATTCAAATCCTCCTCTTGCCTGGCTGGCAGTTCTCAGCTGGGAAATGTTCATGTCATAACTGAAGCCCAGGGAAAAGCGATTATAATCCAGCTTCACAACGGGAATGATTGCGTCATCCCATCTCAAAAAAGTACCGAAATGAATGATATAATCGGGTGATTCCATATCATCCAGCTTACGGGAATACATGGCACCTCCCACTACCTGGTATATCCTGCCGGTCATGGAGCCCTGCAGGCTGGCATCTGCGGAAAGGGTGATATAAGCCATTTCACCCATAGTGGTCCTCAATCCTGCAGAACCCACCCATTTCGGAAAATGCTGGATGCTCCTGTAAAATGCACTGGATGGCTTATTGAGATGGTGATACGCGATTCCTATATAATAATTGTTGTTCTTGTTCGACCCGATGGAGGCGTTATAGCTCATCCCCACACCGGCATCAAAATATGCATAGTTATTGCTAAAGGTTTCGCCATCCGGCAGCGATCCGTTGTATCCAAACCCGTCCATATACTGGTTATTCGTAGTTACTTTCGAACGATCGATTGTACGGGCAACAAGCCCGCCCATAAAGCCAAGAGAAAGATAACTGTTGGTTTCATCGCTCAGCGACTTGTGATAGTTCACCACCGGCAGCAGGTGGGTGGTAGTAAGCGATACGGTTCCGGCCCGATCCATCATCATCTGTAATCCTGCCGTTACAAAATCATTGCTCTGTCCTACCGGAAATTTATACTCGCCGTTTAAAGAGCCCGTCTGGTAAGGCGTGGTAACACTTGCCCATTGATTACGGTAGACCATCTGCACGCGGACATCTCCCTCAAAAAGACCGGCCAGCGCGGGGTTCCGCAAGAGCGGTGTTTCAAAGTACTGGGAAAAATGCATATCCTGACCCTGGGCTCCCAGCATCGCAAAACAACAAAACACTATTAACCGGCTCCGGATATTCATACGTTTTTCCCTGTTATCTGATCAATGTAATATTCCCCTTGAACGGGATGACCATCGCATTATCGCATACAAATTCAATTACGTAAACATAGGTGTCAGATGGCATCGGCTCACTCCCTCTTCTTCCGTTCCAGCCGGCGGAAGGATCGTTGGCCATAAAATTCTTCCGCTCAAACACTATTTGTCCCCAACGGTTGAATACCCGCATGGATTGCACCCTCGCCAACCCCCTTCCCCTGGGATAGAATACATCATTCATACCGTCATTATTGGGTGAAAAAGTATTGGGTACAAAATAGTTTTCCTTGGTGCATACCACGTCTACCAATACCTCTGCGGAACTAACGCAGGAGTTGCTGTCTGTAACAGTGACCGTATAGGTCCTGGTAAAACTGGGCTTTGCCACCGGGTTCGGACAATCGGTACAGCTCAGGTCATCCGGGGGTTCCCAGGCATAACGCACGATCCCTGAACTATAGGTTACGGGTAATACAACTTCGTTACTGACTATCAACTGGGTTGGCTGCGTCGTGATTACCGGCAACGGGGCCACCGCCAGTGAATGTGATGTGTTGCCGGAACAACCAAGGAAATTGGCTGCGGTCAGTGTGATATTATAGTTACCGGGTGTATTATATTGTATGGTATTGTTCTGCGCGGAAGAAGTTCTGCCGTCTCCGAAATTCCAGCTCCACTGTATTGCTGTGTCGGCATGCTGTACGGCGCCGTTAAAATCCACCAGCCGCTCTGCACAGGTGAGATCCCCCAATGTGATCAGCGGCTGCGGCGTACGCGGCACCCTTACCGTGTCAGTAAAAGTTTTAGCGCACCCGCTCACAGTGGTCGCCGTAAGCGATACCAGGTAGTAACCCGCATCTGTATAAGTAAATGGCGCCGGATCCTTTATACCTATAGTTGTGCCGGTACCAAAGTCCCAGGACCAGTTGGTGACAGGTTCGCTGCTTACCGTGTAGTTGGTAGCCATGACCGTACCGGAGTCACAGAAGCTTTTTTTATCGAGATTGAATGCCGGCACTGCTCCCCTGATATTAATAGCGGAAGGACCACCAACATTGCTCTGGCAGCCAATAGCATCCTGCAGAAACACAGAAGGGATATAGTTCCTGGGATAGTCATAGGTATGCTGAAGTGTTTTTTGTCCCGAAGAATCCACATTGCCGTCTCCAAAATTGAAACGGTATCTTGTATTGGCCGGCACCTCAAATTCAAAGCTCACGGTATGCTCATTGCAGTAAAAAGGAGCCACCGTATAATTAAACGTAGTAAAGGTGTTCGGGTTGTATACATTCACCCGGAACTCTGCTGTATCCACGCAGTTGCCCCCATAACCGTATGCCAGCAATTTCACCGGGTAGCTGCCAAAATCGTCGTAAAAATGACGAACGGTAGCAGCGTCTTCTGTTGAATTGAACAGGTCACCAAAATCCCAGTACAGGGATTCATAATGTTGCGAAGTATGGAGAAACTTTGCTTCCAGCAACGGGCAGATGGAAGTACTGTCTTCTACAGTAAATGCCGCTACGGGTCCCCGTACTTCAATATAATCTGTACGGATAAGGGAGTCCGTACAACCTACGTCATCGGTTACCTTCAGCTTTACCGTATATTGTCCTTCATCAAATGAATGGGAAGGATTTATGTCAGTTGAAGATTGACCATCTCCAAAGCTCCAGCTATGCGTGAGGGTAGTTCCCTGGGAGGAGTTGCTGAATGTCAGCGGTGTGCCCGGGCAATAGCGGGTATCATTTGTTGAGAAAGAAGCTACAGGACCGCTGATCCTGACGGTATTGGTGGCTGTATTTTCGTCTGTACATCCGGCTATATCTGTTACGGATAGACGAACCACATAGGTGCCTGTATCCACGTACGAATGGGCGAATGGACCTCCGGTCAAAGACTGAACCGCACCATCGCCAAAATCCCACCTGTAGGTTTGTATACCTATATCACTCGTAGATGCATCATTAAAGCTGACCGGAACACCTTTGCAGGTAGCCGGCTGCGCCGGTGAAAATGCAGCGGTAGGTCCTGTCACCTTTATGATTTGTGTACTTTCCGCTTCACAGCCGGAGTGATCACGCACGTGCAGGGTTACAGGTATATCACCATCAGCATGAAAGGCAGTGTCAAGTACCTGGCCGAACGCCGTTTTTCCATCCCATGTCCATCTGAATTCCCTTACATTTACGCTGTCTTCGTTTGCCTTAAATGTAACCGTGTCATGTTTACATAAAATGCTTTTTGAAGCATCAAATGTGTTATTAAGAGGCGACAGGTCTACTTTACGGGTAATCGTGCTGCTGCAGGTACCACTGATAAGCGCCAGGCGGATATCATAGTCGCCAATATTTGCGTAGGTATGTATGCCGGGGTTGGGCGTTGTAACAACAGGAGAGCCATCGCCGAAATCCCATTCATAGGAAGTAGGCGCTGCTGTTGCACCTGTTTCAATCTTAGAGCTGTCGGTCAGGTTTACCACCAGCCGGTTATCACAGTCAAGTGCAAATCCGAAATTGGCCACCGGTGCCTCCAGGGTCACCAGGTTATCCTTAGTTACGGAAGACGGGCAACCCCAGTGCCACGCGATCAGCGTGGCGCCCACATTTCCAAACTCCTTAAATTGATGCTCAACAGTCGTTTCCGTTTCCTGCACGGTTAATGTATCTCCATCGCTGAATAGCCAGGTCCATTCTGAAACAAAGCCACTGCTTGTTGCATGAAAGGTCACCGGGTCGGATGCACAGCTTCCGGAAGCATTGACGGTAAAGTCTACACTCTGCGGTGCGCCGATCGTAAATGTCATGGCATCTGTCAGTATGCATCCTGCAGCAGTGGTAACAGTCAGCGTAATATCGTAATTCCTGACCGTTGGCGACGAATACGTAACCGATGGCGTTGCAGCAGTGCTGGTAGTGCCATTACCTAAATCCCAGAGATAGGATACCACCGGCACATTTGTTTCAGCAGAAAGCGTTACCGGGAGCAGAGCATTAATACAGCCCGACGCCAGGGTACGCATAATACGCACCCCCGGCGCTACAATCCTTACCGCATTATTTTTTGTAACGGAGTTCTGACATCCGCCTGCCGTGGTGATGGTCAGGGATACATGGTAATTGCCTGTGCTGCCATATACGTGATTGGGATTTTGCTCTGTGGAAGTAGTCCCATCTCCGAAGTCCCAGGCCCAGGCTACTGCCGTAGAAGCATTGCTTTGGAAGTCTACAGAAAAAGCAGAGCCGCAGCCGTTGTTATTGTTCACCACAAAATCTACCGCAGGCAGGGCCGTTACCACTATCTGACGGGAAGTGGAATCTGTACAGGTGCCGAAGCGATTGACCAGCTTTACTGTATAAACCCCGGGCGTGGTATATCTTTTTACCGGGTTTTCTTCCGTGGCCGAGCTGCTGCCATCGCCAAATAACCAGTTAAACGTAACAACACCCGCATCTGAATTATTTTGAAAGCTGACCGGCTGGTTAATACATACCGTATCGGGATGCGTGAACGCTGTAGTGAATGTGCTGGCAGATACCGCTTGCGTAATGGTGTTTGTGCACCCAAAGCTGCTGGTGGTGGTCAGCGTCACATTATGACTGCCGCTTGCAGGAAAAGTGAACGAGGGATGACGGGCAGTATCTGTATGCCCGTTGCCGAAATCCCACAGGTATCTTAATGCCCCCGGCCCTGAAGACTCGTTGGTAAAAGGAATGGTAAAGGGTGCGTCACAATTAGCAGAGGGTGTATAGCTGAACTTGGATGCTATACCGCTTACTACCCTGATATACCTGGCACGTTGCGAACGGGAAGAGCACCCGGTGCTGCTGGTAACGGTCAGTCCCACATTATACCATCCCGCAGCATTGTAGGTATGCTCCGGGTTCTGTGCCGAAGACAGCGTACCGTCTCCAAGGTCCCAGGCCCAGGTAGTGATGGAACCGACCGTGGTAGAGGCAGTGCCTGTAAACTGCACCTGCGCCGGCAGACAGGCCGTTGTGATGTCTGCAGAGAAATTTACACTGGGGGAAGGATATACCGTTATATAATCGGTCCTGGTTGTGGCATTTACACCATTTGCATTCCGTACTACCAATGTTACGGAGTAGGTACCCGGACGGGTAAACGATATATTCGGGTTTTGCTGGTTGGACAGTTGCTGCTGCGTACCATCATCAAATTCCCAGTTCCAACTGACGGGATTGCCGGTAGATTCATCTGTAAAGCGTACTGAAAGGGGCGCACAGCCTGAAAGTACATTGGCGGAAAAGCTAGCTGAAGGTGCCTGCCCCATAGACGCTGCTGCCATCGCAAGCAGTATGAGGCAAAAAAATATTCCTTTTTTCAAGTACACTGTTTTATAGCCAGGGAATAGGATTCCGGTGCCAAAAATATTGCTTTTTACGCAAGTGCAAAAAGTGCTTGACCGGCAGGGATAACAGATCAATGTTTATGTACGTATTGCCTGTAAGATCAGTTGGCTTTTTTTACCAGTTTCAGGTAAATATTTTTTGCTTCATCGAGGGGGTGAGCTTCAACAAGCTTGGGTGTATTGTTGGTAACGAGGAAGTTATCGTTCAGCCATACCAGGGGTGTAGTGGTTACCGGGAAGTTGGACTCGATCGTCCGTGCCGTCAGGTTGGCACTCCAGGTACCTTTTATTTCGGTACCGGACTTAATCGCATATACTTTATTATCAGAAGTGAACTGGAATTCATACCCTTTAAAAGCGGATGTCTCATCTGCACCTTCTCTTGTGTAAATATTTACTACCCAGCGGCCATTCGTCATGGCATCCATCAAAAACCGCAGCTCCAGCTCCTCTTTTACCTTCCTGCATCCGAAGCTCATACACAATGTGATCAGGAGCACCGCCGGGAGGAAGCGCTTCAGAAAATTGCTGTTATAGAGAGCTTTGATAAACAAGGCTGTATTTTTCGGTGATGTATTGCCGGAAATGATCAAGATTTAACGGCTCACCGGTGATTTTATTGCACAGCTCTTCACTGGTATAGCGCCTGCCATATTGATAGATATTCTTCCGGAGCCAGCTATGCAGCGCTGAAAAATCACCCTGCGCCGTTTGCTGATCCAGGTCCAGGAATTGTTTTTTAACATATGCAAAGAACTGGGCTGCATACAGGCTGCCCAGCGTATAGGTTGGAAAGTACCCGAAGCTGCCATGGCTCCAGTGAATATCCTGCAGGCAGCCCTGCCTGTCGCCAGGTACGGTCACGCCCAGTAATTCTTTATATAATGCGGACCAGTATCCGGGCAGATCTTTAACTTCCAGGGAGCCGTCTATAAGCTTTTTCTCTATCTCATATCTTATCACTACATGAAAATGATAGGTAAGTTCATCTGCCTCGGTACGGATGAGGGATGGCTGCACTTTATTCACTGCTGCGAAAAGCTGGCGGGCCTCCGCATTGGCCAGCTGGGGAAAATAACGTTTCACCAGCGGCATGATATAACTTATAAAAGGCAGCCCGCGCCCGATGCAATTCTCCCATAACCGGCTTTGAGATTCATGGATGCCGAGCGAGCAGAACTCTCCTAACGGCAATCCATATTGACCTTCAGGCAACCCCTGTTCGTATAAGGCATGACCGCCTTCATGCAAACAGCTCCAGGCCATGGAAGCAAAATCATTTTCATCTATACGTGTTGTAACACGTACATCCAGGGCGCTGAAATTGGTGGTAAAAGGATGCTCAGAGATATCCTGCCGGCCGGCTTCAAAATCAAAACCCATTATCTTCAAAAGGTCCAGTCCGAATTTCCATTGCGCATCCTTATCAAAATGCTGATGCAGGAAATCAGCGGGAGGAGCCGGCTTGCGCATGATCCCGTCAAGAATATTCTTAAGGACCGGCCTGATCTCCCTAAACAGGTTATCCAGCCAGGCAACTGTAGCTCCTTTTTCAAATTCATTCAGCAAAGCATCATAAGGATGGTGTTTGAACCCAAGCAGATGTGCCTCTTCTCTTTTCAGCGCTACCAGGTCGGCCAGCGGCTTCTCAAAAACCCTGAAATCATTTTCCTTCCGGGCAGCTATCCATGCATGGTAGGCAGTGCTGGTGGCTTCGGACATCCTGCGTACAAAAGCAGACGGATACTTTCCGTTCTTATCGAAATCTTCCAGCGTAAGCGCCACATTCCGCTTTTGCACTGCCTCCAGGGAGGGGTCCGCTACCAGCGTTTTTAACAGGTCCCCAAAGGAAGGTTTGACAAATAATTCGTGGGCTATTTCGCTGAGGGTAGCCAGTTGCTGCCCGCGAAAAGAGGCACCTTTCGGCGGCAGGTACGTTTCCTGGTCCCATTGCAATACTGCGGCAGCATACTTTACATCTGCGATCCTGCGCATATAGTCCCTGTACTCGTCGTATCTGTTTTTCAAAATATCACTGTTTTGTGTAAACGAAAACTGCAATTGCCGTTCGGGTAGCAATTGCAGTTACAAATCTTTTTTTTACCTATTAATCTCCCCAGATCTCACCTTTTCCTTCCAGCCAGTCTTTTACAGAAGCCGTGGTTACAGATTTGGGACGTTCAATAGGCAATCCCAGCGCCCTGTCCCAGCACAGGCTTGCCAGTACTCCCAGCGAACGGCTTACGGCAAACAATACAGTATAGAACTCGTATTCTACCAATCCGTAGTGTACCAGCAAAGCGCCGCTATGGGCATCTACATTCGGCCACGGATTTTTTACCTTTCCCAATCCCTTCAGCACTTCAGGCACTACTTCATATACACGCCACACGATATTCACCAGCGGGTCGTCCGCCATATGCTTTTTACCGAATTCCATTTGCGCTTCAAACCTCGGGTCTGTTTTCCGCAATACGGCATGCCCGTATCCCGGCACCACCTTACCTTCGCTCAACGTCTTTCTTACATACCCTTCTATCTGCTCCTTGGAAGGCAGCTCGGTTCCCAGTTGTTCGCGCATTTCAAAGATCCATTTTATCACCTCCTGGTTTGCCAGTCCGTGCAGGGGGCCTGCCAGTCCGTTCATGCCGGCAGCAAATGAAAGATAGGGATCGCTCAGCGCAGAGCCTACCAGGTGCGTGGTATGCGCAGAAACATTTCCTCCTTCGTGATCTGCATGTATGGTCATGTACAACCGCATTAATTCTTTAAAGCTCTCGTCCTCAAAGCCCAGCATGTGTGCAAAGTTGCCGCCCCAGTCCTGCAACCCGTCAGGCTGTACATGTGTATCATTTTTATACTTTCTTCTGTATATGTATGCCGCTACCCTGGGCAGGCGGGCAATCAGGGTCATCGTGTCGTCAAATACGGCGTCCCAATAGTCTTTTTTATTCAGTCCTTCGGCATATTTTTTAGCGAAGATGCTTTCTGTTTGCAGGGCCATTACACCTACTACGAACATCGTCATCGGGTGTGTATGCCTGGGCAATGCATCTATAGCATCAAAAACATGATTTGGCACATGTGATCTGCGTTGCCAGGAATTAGTGATCTCCGCTACATCTTCTTCCGTAGGCAACTCTCCTATCAGCATCAGGTAAAACAATCCTTCCGGCAACGGTTCCGACCCGCCGGATGCCTTGGGTAATTTCTGCTGCAGTTCCGGTATGGAATATCCCCTGAAGCGGATGCCTTCCTGTGCATCCAGGATAGACGTTTCCGTTACCAGCCCGGTCATTCCGCGCATGCCCTGATATATCTGCGAGAGATGTACTTCTCCTATTACTTTGTTGCCATGTTCCTGCAGAATTGTTTTGATCTCTGAAGCCAACTCTTCTGCCTTTGCTCTAAACCGTTCCTTGATATTAGCCATATTGTTATGAATTCCTTTTCGGTTAAAGAATGCGCTAAAGTTAACCAAAACAGGGTTAAGGGCCGTTAAAAAAATATGGTTTTCAGGTATTATTTTTCTTATGTTACCGGTAGCTTACTTGGGAGCCTTTCTGTATAAATAGTAGGTAAGCACGCCAAAGATGAGGTTGGGCAGCCATGCGGCAATAAGGGGTGGAAAATCGCCTTTGACGCTGAAAATAGTGGAAAACCGGTCGAAGAGGATAAATACCGCTGCTATGGCAAAGCCTGCGGCAAGGTGCATACCGCTACCCCCCCTTATTTTGCGGGAAGCAAGTACAGCGCCTATGAGCGTCAATATAACAACGGTCACGGGCGTAGCATCCCTGCGGTACAGCTCCACTTCCATGTCATTTATATCTTCTGCCCCCCGCATCCTCTCCAATGCTATCAATTGTTTCAGCTCAGGCGTGGTCAGGCGGGTTTTGACATACTCGTCTTTTTTGAGATCGGCGGGTGTGAAATTCAGGTCCAGCCGCCTGATGGTATCCTTTTTTACCTCTTCTTCCAACCCATTCAGCGTTCGCTCAACGATGCCGCTCAGCCTCCATTTTTTGGTGGCGGTATCCCAGGAAATATTGTCTGCCCGCAGGTTATAAACTACCTTGTTGTCTTCCAGCCGGTCCATGAAAAAGCCTGATCCGCTTCTGCCGACCGTGTCATAATAACGGATACCACAATAAGAAAAAGAGTCAATACGCATATAAATAGCAGAACGGTAACTGCCGCTGCCCCTGTCAGACTTGGTATATTTCAGCTCGAAGCTGGTCCTTATTTCATTCGCCCGGGGAACAATGCTTCGGTTGCCATACCATAATAACGCCCCCAGCAGGAGCCCTCCTATTAAAAAGGGCCTTAACATCCGGTTGAAGCTGGTGCCGCTGGCCAGGATCGCTATGATCTCGGAACGGTTGGCAAGCCGGGAAGTAAAAAAAATAACGGCTATGAACGTAAAAAGCGGAAAAAGAAACGAAACAATGAAAGGAACGAATCCAACATAGTAATTTCGCATCACAAAATCAGCCGATAACTTTGCACGGGCAAAATCGTCGGTTTTTTCACTTATGTCTACCACCACCGAGATGGCTGTAAACAGGATAATGCAGAAAAAAAAGGTGAGAATGAAGTTTTTAAGGATGTACCAGTCTATTTTTTTCATGCATTTTGCCAGTTGTTGACCGCCACGCAAAAGTAACTTAAAACTCTAAAAACAACTTCGTATCTTTCTGTCATGAAAAACCTTCACAATAGTTTCAGAATTTTACCCTTTGGGATGATCACCTTCCTTGCCGCAATGCTGTTCGGAACAGTGCAGGCGCAGGAAACAGACATGGAATTGTATGAGCGCCAGTTGTTTTTGCAGGGCAATGACACGCTGGCCTGCCGGATCTTGTCGCCGATCCATTTTTCACCGGAAAAGAAGTATCCCCTTATAGTATTCCTGCATGGCTCCGGCGAAAGAGGAGATGATAATGAAGCGCAGCTCAAATGGGGTGGAGATGTTTTCCTGGACTCCGCCAAACGGGAGGATTATCCCGCTATCATTGTTTTTCCTCAATGCCCGAAAGACTCTTCCTGGAGCGTTCGTACCAGGAGAAAAGATACAACAGGTCAGTTCCTGTTCCCTACCGACCTGCCGCCAACCCGTCCGCTGCAACTGGTCATGAACTTTATTGATACCCTTATCAGCACCGGCATGGTAGATACCAAAAGGATCTATATCGGTGGTTTGTCCATGGGGGGATTCGGTACCTTCGAGATCCTGTGGCGCAGGCCGGAGCTGTTTGCGGCGGCATTCCCCATCTGTGGCGGAGGCAACCCGCAAACGGCAAAGATCTACGGAAAAAACTTTCCCATGTGGGTCTTCCATGGCGAGAAAGATGAGGCTGTTCCACCTGAGAACTCCCGCATAATGGTAGAAGCGCTGAAAAAAGCGGGTGCCAAAGTGAAGTATACCGAATATCCCGGCGTTAAGCACGACAGCTGGATAAATGCTTTTGCAGAACCTGAACTTTTTCCCTGGCTGTTTTCCCAGAAGAAGCCGTAAGCCCCGGCTATTCCAGGGTATTGAATACCGTTTCGTTGATTTTTACCCTGTATTTTTTCCGCAGGGATTTCTGCCATTTTTTATCCAGCCCGGCCTGGTAGTCGTTAATTACAAAACCTCTTGCTTCTTCAAAGGTTTTGGGCGATCCTCCCGGCTGCTTTGAAATGATATAAAGAAGGCTTGCCGGACCATCTTCGCTGTAGTCCGATAATGTAGACAAGGCGCCTGCAGGCATCTCATTTTTATAGCCCGGTAAAAAAGCGGTTTCAAAACGGGAAGAGTCTGCTATGATATTCCCCTCCGGATTTTTGGCAAAACGTTTCCAGTCATTCGCGTATACCTGCGGGTTGGACCGGATATCCTGTGTGGCGGTTGCATCCAGGGCGGTAAACAGTATGGCATTAATGCTTTCGCCCCAGGTATAAAGAGACTGATGCTGCCTGTAGAATTTCAGCAGCTTTTCTTCATTATCAGCACCTTTGTTCCACACCTGCCGCCCCATGACTTCAAAAAACAGGTTTCCGTCCTCAAATTCCTGCAATTGTTTTTTGAAAGCAGGGTTATACCGCTCCAGGTGATCGCGGTAATATTTTTTGGCAGTCACGGTGGCATAATGCTGCATTAAAGTAGCATAGGGTATAGCGGTTCCGGAACGGTAATTATTCTTTATCGTATGGATATAGTCAACCCAGTCTTGCAGGGTCCTGTGCTCCTCTCCGATCTGAAATACGGGCGTAGCCTCTGTGATACCCTGTGGTAGTTTGTAGGATTCGTCCTTTACCAACCCCTCGGTAATCTGCCATAAACGTTCCTCATCCTCAAACAGCTTTTTATACCCTACCACATTCAATATCCTCCGGGCTTCCCGGTCGTTGGAGATCCGTATCCGTTCGTCGGCCATTACCAGCGGCTTGAACAGGGTAATCGCCTGGCTGCTGTCCGTATTGACCGGTATGTGGCTGCTTCTTTTTACAATGTGCATACCGTAGCCGGTTTCAAACGGTTTTGTAAACTCACCATCACGGGTAAGCGCAGTTACGGCATTTTCAAAATTCCGTTCGTACCTGCCGATCTTAAAATCGGGTGTCAATACGCCGCCTGTGGTTGCCGCATTATAATCCGAGCTGAACCGGCGGGCTAACTGGTCGAAATCAGCACCGGCAGATAGAACCCGATATAAGGAATCTGCCCGGGCATGCAATACCTGCTTTTCTCCCTGCGTAATACCGGGAGGAAAAGCCAGCAGTATCTGTGCCCCTTTCATGGTTCCGTAAGCGGGACGCTCATCCGTTTTCAGGAATATATGGTACCCGCCATTGCTTTTATGGGGCTCAGAAAATTGGCCTTTTTGAAGATCATATGCTATCGACTCGATATTGTATGGCAAAGAAAATACGGTGATAAAACCAATATCACCTTTGTTCTGCTTTACAGAAGGATCCATTGAAAACAGCAACGCCTGCTCTGAAAAATCAGCACCCCCTTGCAGCGCACGGTATACGGTCATTATCTTTTGGTAGGCAGCCGTTGTGTCTGTTGCTTCGGGTGTTGCCTGGTAGCCGGGATTACCATTAAACCCCTCATCGAATGAAATAAAAATATGAGAAAGCCGGATATCTTTCAGGCTCCGTATATACGCTTCCCGGCAAAGCGCCTGCACCGCGCTGTCTGCCACCAGGTGATCTTCCGTTATCTGCCGTTTGTAATTCTCCAGCTCCTGCTGTAAAAACAAAAGCGTATCCATATGCATATCCCTGGCAGCCTGCACTTTCAGCTTAAAAGGAATGTAAAACTGCTCCAGGTATTCCCTTTTGGCCCGTGAGCTTTTGTCTTCAGGGTTATTTTTATTGAATGCAGCTAAAAACTCATTCTTATCAACAGCATGCCTGCCGTACGTGAACAACGTTTGGGCGGGCAGGGTATATCCCAGTAAAAGGACAACCATTGAAACCAGTGTCTTTTTCATCAGTTCATTTTTATTTTCCGTTTCAGTCTGATGTGATCATATTATTTTGCCTTGAACTTCAGTTGCAACAGGTCGTTCATTTGTGCCGGGTTCAGCTTCTTGGCAATGATGTTCTTATCTTTATCCAGCAGGTACAGCACAGGCGTCTGGTACACGTCAAACAATTGCTTGTAACCGGCCCGGCCGGCATCATAATCCGCCTGCGTTACTTCCGGAAGCTGGTGCACGTGTATCCAGTCCTTGATATTATGTTCCCTGATAAACTTCAGCCAGGCGGGTTTGCCACCGTCTGTCATCACACCGTAAACCTGCACGCCGCGGCTCTTCCATTCGGCATGAAAAATGGAATCCAGCAACGGCACTTCCTTCTGGCAATGACCGCAGGTGGGGTCCCAGAAACAAACAACGGTATAAGGAGCGTTTACACTATAGAGATTCCGTTGCTTACCCAGCGTATCTACCATGTTCATGTCGGCTGCTTTTGCTCCGATCTGGTTGGCCATCAGGCTATAAGCCCTGTCGAATACCGCTTTCTTATATTTTTCATTCAGCCAGTAGTCTGCTTTCCCGGGGGCATAATATCTTTCAAAGAGGCTCACAAAAACAGCATCCTGCCCCATGTACTCAGGATTGATATACCGTTCGGTGAGTATTGACAGGATCACTTTGAACATCTCTTTATTGGATTCGGATGCATTCACGATCCTGGTTGCTTCCCTGCTTAAAGAATCGGGATGTTGCGGTAAAACGGTGCTGAAATATCTTTTAAGCTTTGGTTCGAATACCGGTGTCCGTGCCAGCCGTTCATCTGCAAATGAAACGCCGTCCCAGAAATGTTGCTTATAATACTGGTATGCAAAAACAGAGTCATATTTGCCGCCGGGATGCTGCGATGCATCCGGTATTTTAGGCTCTCTCAAAACATTGAATATAGCTGTCAGCAAATGACCCGGGTGCTGCTTCACAAATGTTTCGCGATATTCCTGCATTTCGTTGTTCAGACGGATCATCTCTTCCTTTTGCTTCGTGGCATTCGGATTTGACGGAGCATCGGCCAGCTGCTTCTGCAAAGCCTGTATAGCTTTTCCTTTTTCCTGTGCCAGATGCTGGTACTGCTGGAACAAAGTGTTGTCAGGAGATCCTTCAAACTTTGTCCGGGTAATAATGTCCGTAGTGTCGGAAGTGACTGAAAAATGCTGCTGCTTGTCTACCAGCATCTCGAACCAGCCGTTCTTTTTCGGAAAAATGACCATGTATACGCCCCCCATCAGCTTTTCCTTACCGGTAAAAGCCGCTTCACTTTTACTGTTGATGGACGCAGAATCTATAATGTACTGTTTGCCACCAAAATGGTGCCCCAGGTAAAGATAACCCTGGGTAAAAGGTTTCAAGGTAACTTTTATCTCGTGTCCTTCCTGGGCGAAAGCAATAAAAAACAGGAAAATGAAACCTGTGGTTAATAAGCC
>CAKSVK010000007.1 GCA_934502905.1 uncultured Chitinophagaceae bacterium | reverse complement strand
TCGCAAAAGAAAAATTTCCGCTGTTTTCAGGCGCCATCGAAAAGCTGTTCACCAAATACGCTCCCAAAGACGACGAAGATTTTATGCCGTAAAGGGTTTCATTTATTTGGATTGTTATACTAACGTCTCTGGCTTCATATCACTTATGTGCTTCAGGAACCCACTGGCGCAGGTTCAACTGCTATACGAATGTCTCCGACTTCGTATTATTTGTGTTCTCCCGGGACTCTCCATCCAGGAAGTCCGCATTTTCACGAGAAACAAATGCTGTTCCGGGCATAATTCCCCTGGATATTGCCGAATATTTATTCTATCCTTTTACTTTTGCGGCAATGCGGCAGGTTATAAACGGTCAGTTGAAAAAAGTTTATCGGTATTTTTCGCAAATACTACGCGAGCGGCTGAGCAACGTTCAGTACATGATGGTGGTATCTGTGATCGTTGGCTTCGCATCCGGTCTGGCGGCAGTAGTAATGAAGTTATCCGTACACTATGTGCAGCGATGGATAGAAACATTGAGCGTATTACCTTTTTCCTATCTCTTATTCCCCGCCATCGGACTGACACTCACCGTTTTTTTAATCCGGAAGTTCCTGGGTGGTACCCTGGAAAGAGGTATAGCAATGGTATTGAAAGCCATTGCCAGGAAGTCTTCCTTTATACCAACACGTCATACCTATGCACATATATTCACCAGCTCTTTGACAGTAGGACTTGGCGGTTCAGTGGGGCTGGAAGCACCAATCGTTGCGACAGGTTCGGCAGTGGGTTCCAATATTGCCCGCATCCATGAGCTCAATTACAGGGAACGGACCTTACTGATAGCATGCGGCGCTGCTGCAGGAATCGCCGCGGTTTTTAATGCCCCCATTGCAGGTGTCATCTTTGCCATAGAAGTGCTGCTGACTGAAACCGTGGTAGTAAGTTATTTTATTCCGCTGATCACCGCTTCCGTAAGTGGTGTTTTATGTTCCCGCATTCTCCTGGATGACTCCATTTTGTTTAATTTTTCGCTTACCCAAAGCTTCAATTATCATAATACGGGATTCTATATTTTATTGGGAGTTCTATGCGGACTTATGTCTCTTTATTATGCACGTATTTACAAACGCACGGAACATTATATCAGCTCCCGCAAAATGAACCCTTATTACCGTGCACTGGTAGCTGGCATTTGCCTGATGCTGCTGTATTTTCTTTTTCCTCCTTTGTTTGGCGAAGGGTATGAAAGCGTAAAGCTCATGGGCAATGACAGCCTGAAAGAGGTAAGCGACAACTCCCGGATATTATCCTATCTGCCTCCGGAATGGTCTATCATCCTGTTCACGGCATTTGTGATCGCATTAAAGCCCGTTGCCGCGGGCATCACCATCGGCGGAGGCGGGAACGGAGGAAACTTTGCCCCATCCCTGTTTATGGGCGCCTCCGTTGGCTATCTTTTCTCCAAACTGGTGAACATAACCGGGCTGGTCAAGCTGCCGGAAGGAAACTTTGCTTTGGTAGGCATGGCGGGCATATTAAGCGGTATCATGTATTGTCCGCTTACCGGCATATTTCTTATCGCCGAAGTCACGAATGGATATGAATTATTCATTCCCCTGATGATCGTTTCTTCTATTTCTTTTTTTATGGTGAAACAATACGAGCCTTTTTCGATGGAAACCAAACAACTGGCTAAAGAAGGACAAATCTTTACCCATGAAAAAGAAAAGAATATCCTGACGAGCATTGATATGAAGCAAATGATACAGGACCTGACAGAAACAATACCTATAGACAAGAACCTGTCTTACCTGGTCAGTATAATAAAACGGACAGAAAGAAATGTATTTGCTGTTGTAGACCAAAAAGGCAATTTCTCCGGCATCATAGAAGTAAATGATATCAAGCAAAAGCTGTTTCAGCCCGAAATTTTCGAATCCACGTCCATCCGTTCGCTGCTGAAAAAACCACCGGATATTTTATACGAAGATGAAAATATGCTGAAGGTGATGGAGAAATTTGATATCAGCCGTAGCTGGTACCTGCCCGTACTCAACCGCGACAGAAAATTCCTGGGATTCATCTCCAAAACAAAACTCTTCAATAAATACCGGGAAATACTGTCCGGCCAGGGCGACCTTTACTATTGACTTCGCCCGACTTCACCCACCGTAGCTCGCAGAGCGTAGGCAGGCAGCAATTGTAAAACCCATGTTAATTACGACGGGATTTGTTCTTGTCTATATGGAAAACCTCAACCGGCGTATCCATGATACATGCAGATGATTAAAACAACGCTGACCATTATTACCTTTATTCTTTCTTTTGGTACCAGTCCTGCACAAACGGGATTCCTCAGGGGCCTTGCCGACTCCGCAGCCACCTTAACGCGGCAAAAAGTAGTCTATGATCCACAATATGTTACAATAGATTATCCAAACGGTGACGTGGCACCGGATCGCGGCGTATGCACCGATGTGATCATAAGAGCCTACCGCAAGATGGGGATCGATCTCCAGAAAGAAGTGCACGAGGATATGCGCAGCAATTTTTCCGCCTACCCCAAAAGCTGGGGACTAAAAACGACCAACAGAAATATCGACCACCGGCGGGTGCCTAACCTGATGAAGTTTTTTGAACGCCGGCAAGCTAAGCTACCGGTCACCAACAACGCTGCAGACTATACACCCGGCGACATCGTTTGCTGGAACCTTGGCCGGGGACTTACCCATATCGGGCTGGTAGCCAATAAAAGATCACCTGACGGAAAACGTTACCTTATCATACACAATATCGGCGCCGGACAGGTGCTGGAAGACTGCCTGTTCAGCTATACGATCATCGGGCACTACCGGTATGGAGGGTGATCATATTTCTTTGGTTCGGAAATTTTCCCAAAAATATCGCCAGGTTATCAGGTAAAAAACTAATTTGCTGATATGAGCAAAACTGATAAATACACATTTATCTGTTCCAACAGAAAAATAAAAATAAATGAAAAAGACCCCAGCTTATTGTCTGTTACCGGGGAATATGAAAGCAATATAAAAATCACACTTGAGGAGGGTGAAGCAACTGCCTGGTTTTTAAGTCCGAAAGGATACCCGGTGGAGCTTCGAATCGCGGCTTCGGGAATGTATAACCTGGACGAGTTAAAACCCGTGCTTCGTTTTCTCCGTGGCGAAGAAATGGACTTCTTCAGCATGCCGACCAATGCATTTCGGGACTACTGCAGCAGCCAAATATTTTTTATGCATGACAGTTACAGCCTTCCGTTGCCGGAAACCCTGATACCGAAAATGCAGGATTACTTCCTCACAGATTACCTGGGACACCAGGCGCCGCTGGATATCAGCGACGGAATACTTCATTTCAGCAAAGAAAAACACGGACACTCAGTCACCTGGCTTTTGAAATCACCATCCGACGCCAATTATTTTGTCCGGATCCAATTCTGTCACGCCAGTCAGGAAATGATGGAAACTATCGGAAATGCCTACGCGAATATAAAGAACAGGGAAAACAGCACTGAGATACTGGCCTCCTTTATCGCTTCTTTCACCAATACTTCCAGGAGTGTGTTGAACACAGCGTCTCTGATCCTCAATTTATAGTAGCATATATACCGGGTACAGCCGTTGGAAAAAGCCGTTTTGCATCCCCGCAAAACGGCTTTTTTTGTCAGTGACAGTTTTCAGAAAAATATTTTTTTGGGTGATTTCAGCGTAGCCCTGGCGAGCTTCTGTCAGTGACAAAAGATAGAATTGACAACATTTCCTTTACAGATTCACCATGGCTTTTTTTGTGTGCATAAACAATTTACAAAATTAAAAATCAAAGAAATGAAAAAATTATCAATCGTATTCATTGTGCTGTGCAATTTGAATTTTGTAAATGCACAGGACACATCAAAAACCGTTTTCGACGTTTCAAAGTTAAAGATCATGGCAGATGCGCACCTGAGTATTTCTACGTTAAAGGAAAGCGAAGCTGGGATATCTTACAGACTGGCCGCGTATGGTCTGTATCCGATTAGTAAAAATGGCCTGCTCAACGTTGTTGGGGGACTTTCGTACTCGGTAAAATCCGCGCAATACGAAGACTGGCTGGGCTACTACCACGTCAAGGGTTCATATTTTTCAACCGTCATTGGGCTACACGTGCAACCCGGGCGATCTTTTGCGCTGTATGGTCATGCACGACCCTCTATATTGCTATCCCAAAACAACCCAAAACTGTTGAGAGCGTTTAATATTGATGGCGCAGTGGGGGTAATGATAATACCTCCCATACATGACGATCGATTCATTTTTTCTTTAGAGCTCACTCGAAATTTTATCAAGGAAAAAGATAATCTTGGAAATTGGAGTCAGGTGAATATCGGCGCCACTTACCAACTCTTCTGAACCCATGATTTTCCGAATTCCATGAAAACCAATTACATCAATATAGTTCGTTTCCACGAGCTATATTTTTTTGTTCATAAACTAAATTAACATTAACATAATATGTCAATATTACTGGGTTATGAAACTGAATACAGTGCCGGCCAAACCCATGGCCCGATAGGCTTTAATAACCGATTGCCGTTGCCGCAAAAGGGCAGCAACATGGTTAGTAGTTCAGGTGAGGGACACTTGCTTCTGGTTGCCCCGACCGGTTCGGGAAAAGGAAGAAGTGTGATAATTCCGAACTTACTATCCTATCCGGGAAGTTGTATTGTTATAGACTGCAAAGGTGAGGCAGCAATGGTAACTGCAGATGTAAGGCGCCAAAATGGTGAGGTTGCTATTATAGATCCGTTCCATGTACTTTCAGATAATAACACCGGAAGCTTTAACCCGTTGGACCTGGCGGAAAATAAGTCGGCCGAGCAGTCTGCTGTTATGCTTGCCAGGGTATTGGTGGGAGAAGTGACCTCCCGTGATCCGTTTTGGGACAATAAAGCTATTGAACTTATCTCCGGTGTATTGGCGCACCAGATCACAACAGACAGAAGTATGGAGGGCGCATACAATATGTTATTTAACGGCGATGTAAATTACACACTGGCCGTTCTCCTGGATTCAAAAGCAGTCACCAACACTTTTGCTTACAATATGATCTCATCTTACCTGCAAATAAGTGCTGATGTCACAAGGGGTGGCGTGCTATCGACCGTACAACAGTATCTGGCACTCTTTGGCGAAAAGCACGTTATGAACGCGCTGGGGCCATCTTCTTTTGATGTAAGTGCCTTGCTGCGGGGCGATCCCATAACGATCTACCTGGTCATTCCGCCAAATAAGTTATCTGCATTCGGCGGACTCTTGCGCCTTTGGGTGAGCTCTTTTATCCACTTATTAACGGAACGTACCAGCCAGCCTGAGATACCCACCCTGCTGGTACTGGATGAGGCGGCTAACCTCGGACATATGGATCAGTTGGTAACCGGCATTACGTTGCTGCGGTCTTTCGGCATGCGCCTAATGGTTGCCTTTCAAAGTGTTGGGCAAATAAAACAATTGTATAAGGACGACTGGACAACCATCATAAACAACTGCGATCTGATGGCGTTCGGGATAAGAAACTATATGATGGCTAAGGAAATAGCCGATATCTTTGGCGGTATTTCTGCGAAAGAGTTGTTGCAGCTTCCTTCAGATAAAATGATTACGCATGAATATGGCAAAGGACTGCGCATACTGCGGAAGCTGGACTACCTGAGAGATCCGTTCTTCAAACAGTATGATTTCAGGGAAAACCGGATGTACAGCCACAAAGCCATCTCCGATTTTTGAAGATCTATACATCGGCGAAAATTTGCTGATACTGCTCCTGCATCTCTTTGAAAGTGCTTACGATCCCGGCGCTGCCATCTTCAAATAGCAGGATAAAGCGCCCGTGATTTTCATTTGCGATAAGAGCGATGACTTTTTTCTCATGCAGTATTTGTTCTATTAAATCTCCCGATGCATAGTGATAGATATCCGTATGGTACAGAGGCGTATCGAAAGTTTCCCTCACTTTATCCTCGATGGTTTCACCAGCGTTCACATGCACGCCTATCTGTCCCATAGGGTAGGCACGTTCCCTGTCCGTGAGATTGACCTCAAAACAGGCAACCAGATAGTGGTGGCCATTCTGGAAAATGATGCCGGTATGATATACGGAATAGGGATGCAGGGGGTGACACGGAATAGGGAAAGGTGGTTCCTTTCTCCAGGAAAGCACCATCTCAAAGCTTTTCATCCTGGAGTTTATTTTGTTGCGAAAATCGAGCATAAATGAGACAATGATATCGGATTTGAATATGAGAGACGGATTGAGATGAAAGCTGTCTTTTTCCGGTTCGGGTCGCAGTGGCAGGTAGGGGTGATCGTGGAACTTCGATGCCAGAGTTTCTTCAATGGAAGCCGTGGTTGTATTCCATATTTCTGCCGTCAGTGCGTATGTCAACACCAGTTCCCGCCCGCCTTCCAGGAAGGCAGCGGATAATAATATGTTGTCATAGGACTTTTGATGTGCGGCAACAAAACCGTCTTTATACTTTTGATTCAAATCCTTATCAAAGAGGTAGCCCCTGCATGGGTTTTCAGGGAGCGGGGAATCGAGTCCCATAAGGGGCCATGTGGCCACGAATATATCGCCGGTTTCTTTCGCAACTGCTATTTTGCAAAGCGCTGCCGCCGGCAGGGGTACTACTTTCACTATTGCTCCCTTCTTCCAGAAAACGATGGACCGCATCGTTGCCGCTACAATGCTTTCACCGGGGAGAAATGCCATGGCGCATATAATATCATTTCCCGGTGGCGATAATTTCAACGGAACCGTGCAGGAGTAATCATCGTATATCCAAAGCGTCCGGCAGGTATTGATACAGTACTGTTGACTGTAGTCTCTGAATTGTATCGTCTCCCTGTGTGTAATATTATCCAAAACCCGGTTTATATTCCTGGTATCTTCTTCCTGCCTATTCCTTCGCTCTTCTTCGCTTTCGTGATGTTCTACATCCGGTATTTTAATCCACAAGATTTCAGGATACATGGCTTTCACCTCCCCGGGAGTTATCTGTTCGTTTCTGAACAAAATATTGCGCAACAGCTTTCCATCCAGGTTGTATATCCAGGCTTTTTGACGGGTATGAAGAATAAATACCTGACCGTTCGGCGATAACCTGCCGCCTACAGTATAAGCGCTTTCCGACCCGACATGCGTATACCTTAACAAGCCCTGGCCTACCGTTTGGTACACGTTTACCGTATTACCGGCTGCACCAAGAAAATAATTTTGATCTGCGCTGATGTCCCCGTCAACCACAGGGAAACGGTAAACAATATTCCTTGTCGGCTTGTAATCGAAAATAGGCCCTTTCGATTGCTTAGCTTTATTTATCAGGTGGTTGGGAAGATTATATATCGGTTTAACTGTATCTGCAAAAGCATCAAAAGCCATCCGTTTGGAAACAGCCTTCACTTCTTCTTCGTAAGCAGCCTTATCCTTAAAACTAATCAGATCAAACAGCTTCAATCCGCCATCCAGCGAGTACACCATCAGGTATTTGCCGGAAAGCCGGACAGATGTGGTTCCTTCCATGGGAATGGACACCCGGTGTGCCACCCGTCTGTTGGCATGTACATACAATACCACCACTTCATTGATATAAACCAGTACATAAAATCTATAACCGGGCGAAGTAAGCACTTCTGTAAAATAGGGATTGGCCGAATATTCCCATTCGGGTATTTCCTTCAATGAGAGCTTTGGACCAAAACGATTCGATTTATCCTGGAAATGAAAGTAACGCAGCAGACCGGTATGGTTGTCAAATGTCAGGATGGTATTTTCCAGGCTCCAGAAAGCAAATATCTTCCGGTCCTCATCCTCTACGCTTCCGATATTCAATGCCAGCTTCTTTTTGCCGGACAGATTGCTTACAAAAACCAGCCCGTCTGCGTTTGCGATGAGTATGAACAAATCATCATTGAAAACCATGAAATCGATAGCACTCATTGTCTTACGAGGAAATATAATATTGCCGATGCATTTTCCATTCTTATCCAAAAAATAAACGGTTAGGTCCAATTTGTAATGGCTGCAACTGTAGAAATAGAAAAAAGAAAATCCTTCAATTTTTCGATACCTGACCCGTTTGATATAACTTTCCAGTAATTGTCCGTATTGATTGAATATCCTGGGTCCGCCGGACTCACTGAATCTAATACCTGGTGTACTGAGCCTTTCATCTCTTTCCAAACGTTTCAGCACACCGGTTTCTATTGCGTATATGTCATCGTCAAAAAGCAGCCGGTCTCCTTCTGCGGAAAACGCTACAGGGCTCTCATAGATAGCCGGGTAGATCATCGGGATACGGATTTTGCTGTCACCGGCAACATCATATAAGTAAAATTCAGCCTTATCTGCATTACTCTGTTCTTCAACTGACGCCGGACTATAGTCACTCGGAAATTTGTGCAGTACATTCACCATAATATACTGTCCACCGGGGCTGATTGTCAACCTGATCACTTTTGAGTGATTGGCTCCCGCCTTTTCCACCACTTTTATTTCCTGGGTTTCCGTATTCCATATCGCCATCCCGCCCATATATTTACTCATCAGCAGGATGGTGTTAGTTTCCAAAAACAAGGCATGCGATATTTCAAATGCCGCAGGTACTGTCAGGAATTTCACCAATCCAGTGGAAGACAGTTGCTTCATCATATCCAATGCCCTCTTATTACCTATCAGTGATTTATTCCAGGCTTCTACAGCAGACGCATATGCTTTGTATGAATCTTCTCCGCTTCGAAGATAGCTGGCAGCAGATGCCAGTTCTTCATCAACTTCTACGGCAAGCTTCTTCTGAAAAAGTTGTTGAATGTAATTTTTTTCATCGTTCCAGAATGGTAAAACCCCCTTGAAATTCGTCAAACTCCTCAATTCCTCCAGTGTCAAAATCAGTTCATGGCCGGTGAGTTTTCCAGACTCAAGCCACCTTTCCGCTTCCCTTTCTATATCTTTTAACAGGGCAATGGCTTTTTTTCCCCTGAAAGCGCTATCGCCCTCTGCTTCTAAAGAGTCATCTATGGCTATTTCAAACCTGGTTAAGGCGTTACGAAAGAACCTGAAAACCTGGTCTGGTTTTTCTACTACATGCACGAGATAAGTTCCTGTTGTATCTGTGCCCGCCTTAAAAATTCTTTGTTTTATCAGCTTCTCAATAAGTACCGGCAAAGCAGCGTAGTGCTGCTTCCATTCCAGCAGCTTGCTTATGTATAGTTTACGAAATTCGAATCCTTCATTTTCGGAAAGATCCTGAACACTGCGTATAATAATATTTCTCAGTAATTGTTGCTCTTCCGGGCTCAGCAACGCCACCACCCTGTTCAGGTGTTCGTTAAGTAAACCCGATAACAGTTCATCATTACCGTCATACTGCATCAGGGCGTCCCGGTGCTCCTCCTGCAGCAGTACCGAAAGTATGGCCAAAGGCGCCTTTTGGCGTTGAATAAAGGCGAATAGCGGCTCCGGGAATTGCTTGTTTTTAAACTGGAAACTGCATTTTCTTGCGGGATAGTTCAGAATTTCCCGGATATTTTCCGGCGCTAAATCACGTAAATGATAGACCATGGGTTCCAGGTCGGAGCCTTCAAAGCCCAGGCTGATCGTTTTTTCAACAACGATGATAAGACGACCGTTTCTTTTGGTGAAATTCCGCAGGCATTCTATTAATTCAATCGTATCCCCGTTGCTGAACAAATGGCTTATATTATCCACTACCAACAAGCCATTATCCACATCAAACGATTCCAGGTTATCCGTAAGTTCTTCCACCTTACTGAATTCATCGAGCACGGTAACGCTTCCATGCTTATGTTGGTTTCGCCACAAGGGTATCAGCCCTGCCTGTACAAAGGATGTTTTGCCGCTTACCGGATCTCCACCAACAATCACCAGCCCGTAATCATTGAGTAATTTGATGGCTTCTGCGGACTGCCCCTCTCTGCCGTAAAATAATGTTTGGTCTTCATAAGCTGAAAAACCCGCCCATGGAAAACCATCATATTTTTTATAGTGCTGAATAATGCCGGAAAGGGTCGTTGCTTCTGTTTTAGATTTATTCAGAAACAGATATTCGCCTCGCACGGCGTTGTCATTGTGCTTCCGTTTAATTTTGTCTATTTCAGCTGTTTGGTCTGCTCGTGAATGCTCTGCCAGCTTTTTCCGGATATACGAACACAAACGGGCAGCGGTGTACGCATAGTCTTTATATTCTCTGTCACCCCTCAAAAAATCACTGAACGCTTCGCAAAAAGGGGAGCTTTTACCTTCACCTCCACTATCCCACGCTTTTTCATCACGGCCGCTGGAAGTAATCACCTGCCATGCGGGATCTTTGAGATAGTTATCCAATTCATTACGGGTTTCAATCATCCGGCTTTCGGCTGAGCGGAGTTGGGGGGGGCCTTCTGGCACAAAGCCTCCTGCATGGCAGCAATCCAGCAGCCAGATACAATGTTCCACGGCAAGTCCTTCAAACATCTTTCCCAGTTCCTCAAAACTTATTAAACTGTCCGGTCGGGATGTATCGCCATCCGCCGGTACCAGGCGTGTTCTATCTTCCTTTTCTATGTAGTGCCCATGTCCGGCAAAATAAAACAGGAGCCGGCTTCTTTTTCCTTCGGTCTTAGCCTGCCTGAGTGCGTCTTCCAACTCCTTCAAAAGCGTTTCCTTTTCTGCGTCTTTGATAACGTCTCCCAGAATTTTATATCCATGCGCCTCTAAATCCCCCCTGATCCGCTCTACATCCCTGAGGGGTGCATCCAGATCCTCCATATGTTGATACTTCTCGATTCCGACCAACACGGCATAGCTGTGATGAAAATCATACGCATAGGCAAGCGCCTCATCTTGTTCTGTCATTCTTCTTTTTATTAGGTCTATGGTTACTGCGTTCCCGGATTTTGCTATACCGCTGCTCAATTTCTTTGATTGCTTCCTGCCTCACCCCTTTTACATTTATCCTGTTTTCATCAAGCTCAGCCACTTCAAAAAACCGCCCGCAATCATAGTGCGTTGTATAAAAATGCCAGGCAAGTGTTTCGTTGTCAATTGCTATCGTTTCGGAAAAAACGTTCTCGTACAAAGCTTTGGCTTCTACCGATTGTCCGTTATAGTTAAGGTTTTGTATGTGCAGTAGCCGCAGGTATAAACAGGCTTCCTTCAACTGCGTATCATCTGATTGTTCTTTCAAAAGATCGCAGGCTTTTTTCAAAATAATGCAGGCCGCTTTGCTATCACCATTCACCTGGTATAACAGGGCAGCATTGCCCACGGCCTTATAGTAGTATGGGCTGTAGAATTTCGTTTCTTCCGACAGCGTTTGCACCTGGTTAAATGCATCGAGCACATCCTGCAAGCCCTTGCTGTTGGCAGACATTTCATATTGTATCAGGGCGCTCCAAAAGCCCAACTCTATTTTTAAACTACTAATCAAGTCGTTTAACTCTTTGCGTGAATTTTTGTTAAACTGCTCGTTCAGGCAGTTTATATGGTAATTTGCTTTCTCCCATTGCTGCAGTTCAAAATAGCGGACAACCAGGATGAACCTTGTAAGGTATAATACTTCAAATAATACAGATTCACTGATCAGGGCACTTGTACCTGCATATCGTTTTGGATCTTTCGGCGCCTCAATTATTTGCGATTCATTTGTATGAGGATGGAACTTAAAATGGAAATCGCCATCTGCTACTGAATTTTCAGTACCGTCTATGACTATATCATAAGGTTCCTTGCTCTCATTTTCTTCCTGAACATCCACTTTAAACTCAAAGCGCTCGCAACTTTTCTTGAGTTTCTCTTCAAGCTCTTCTCCTATATACTTATGTATGAATACATCAGCTCCTCTTGTCCAGTTTCTAAGCTTTTTTACGTAAATTCTTACCGGTACAAATTCTTTACCTGCGTTGGACAGCGCTTTTCTTTGCGTGTTGTTGCTGTCTCTTTCGCATTCCTGCCTTATTTTTTCGTAGTAGGCGTCCCACTTTTTCTCCAGGTATTCATATTTGTCCTGATATTTCTTTATTTCTCCGTATAGCTTCTTTATTTCTTCGCATAGCTTGTCTCTTTCTTCGCGCTGTTCTTTTGTTTCTTTTTCTGTTTTTGGACCTACGTTTTTATTCAGTAACGGCACGAGTTCAAGCAAAAGCAGAATATTACCACTATTGTAGACTTCTACGTCCCTCTCTTTTTTATTGCGTCCGATCAACTTATCTATTGAAGTTCCCCTAAGCGGCTTTAATAAACAGCCCTGTATGGCAGTTGCCTCGGCAGTTGCATCGAACTTTTCGAATTTGAACTTTTCCAATTTTAAACCTGCATCTAATTTTGAATCTGCATAATAGTAGAGAAACTCAAAAGCAGCTTCCATAGTAGGTCTCGGCACTTTCTCGCTATGTCTATTGGAAGCGGATTGTCCATCGGGGACTAAAGTCTTTTCTTTAAGGGTATCCCACTTCTTTGTTATCTTGTCGCTAATTCCTCCCTTTTTTTCCTTTCCGCTGAGAGTAAGTTCTGCAAAACTTATCTCAAGGTCAACGGTCAAATTCAGCGCATGAAGTTTTATCAGGGTTTCTTCTATATATCTTCGAAACTTCGCCAACACCTCATCAAGGTAACCAGCATATTTATCATCGCTTAACTGTGGCATACACGGATTTCATTGTAACCAAATATACTTAAAATGAGCAATTGCATGGCTACATAAAGTGCGTCTACTGTCAGGGGCGAAAAGTTATTTTCCCGGGGAAAGCTCAGATTTTTTAATACTATCTCCGGGTTGAAGATCCTTAACTGGATTAGAGTCAAAGACGGACTGCCATTACGCCAAATACATCAACCTTCCGGACTAAATACATGTATGTAAGAAAAACAGCTGGTTAAATCTCGCAGCAATGATATTGAATCTTATTCCTTTTTTCCCTCATTATACTTCTTCTCTGCCTCTTCTGCTTTTGCAAAATCAAGGATCACGCCGTTGATGCAATAACGTAATCCTGTAGGCTTGGGGCCATCTTCAAACACATGACCCAGGTGTGCCTTGCACCTGCCGCATTGCACTTCGGTTCTTTCCATGCCATGGGTATGATCCGGCGTATATATAATGCTGCTTCTGCTGATAGGCTGATAAAAACTGGGCCAGCCACAGCCGCTGTCAAATTTGGTATCACTTTTAAATAACGGGTTACCACAGGCAGCGCAATAGTAGGTGCCCGCTTCATAAAACTCTTCAAACTTGCTGCTCCAGGGACGTTCCGTACCTTTCATACGGGCGATATAATATATGTCGTGCGGTAATATTTCTTTCCACTCTTCTTCCGACAGATTCACTTTGGCGGTATCTGTCCTGGAATATGTTTTATGTTTTTTATCTGAATTTTCCATGTTATCGGTTGTCATATTGGTGATTTTTGCCTCTTTTTTTGAAGCCTGTGAAAAGCTGCATTGGACAAACAGTGCCGGCAATAAAGCTATTATTATGATTTTCAGGTATTTTCCTTTAAAAAAAGCCATACACTAAGTTACGAAACAGAAAGCAAACCGTGAGGAGGCCGTATAACGCAAAATGTTAAAGGATTTTTAATGCGCATCCTTTATATTTGCTCCTCACCAAGGAATTTTTATTCATGTTTAATCTTATTTTATTTGGTCCTCCCGGAAGTGGAAAAGGAACACAGTCTCAAAAGCTGATCGACAAGTATGGCTTAAAGCACCTGTCAACAGGCGATCTGCTAAGGAGTGAAATCGCCAACCAAACACCGCTGGGCCTGGAAGCCAAAAACTTTATGGATAAAGGGCAGTTGGTACCGGATGAAGTAGTGATCGGCATGATCAGCAGCGCCCTGGACAACAACCCGGACGCAAAAGGATTTCTTTTTGATGGCTTTCCACGCACAGAGGCACAGGCAGAGGCGCTGGATAAGCTGCTGAAGCTGAAAAAAACAGGTATCCACCTTTTTCTTGCCCTGGAAGTAAGTGAAGAGGAACTGGTGAAACGCCTGCTGGAAAGAGGGAAAACCTCCGGCAGAAGTGATGACGTGAACGAAAATATTATCCGTTCCCGCATTACAGAATATCAGAACAAAACTTCACCCGTGGCCGATTATTATGCCCGGTTTGAAAAAGTCCGCAATATCAGGGGTGAAGGCGGCATAGACGATATTTTCGCTGCTATTTCGCAGGAAGTAGACACCCACATGGAATAAAACTTATCGCTGCCGGACCTATGGTCCGGCAGTAATTTTTTATAATATTTCCGCCGATTGATTTTGGAAATAGGTTTTTTTTGTATTTTTAATTACATAGGCCTTAAGGAAAAACAGCATGGCCAATCCGGCGGATCAACTACCTGTTCCTTTTTCTCCGGTATTGACATTGTGTTGTAACAGACAGGATTTTTATGTAGCGTAAGACATTTCTTCCCGTATCCCGGCTTGTATAGCCTGTTGACCATTGAGCAAGAAGACAGTCCCACCTTAGCAACTGGTATTCCCTAAACCTGGCTTTATTCAATATTCCTGTACAACATTGATCTTCTCACCAGACAATCCTCTTGATTTTGTCTTAAAAATTATTCGTTATGGGGAAAAATATTTACAGGCCAAGCTGGAAAAATACTGCCAAGTATTCGATTTATATAAATTACTTCTGGCAGTACATCCGTTATGGTGATTTTAAATCCTTATGGGCTTCCCTGCGGTACGTTCTGACCCACAAGCTTCCCACCCGTTCTTTTTTTGCCACGTCAGAAATGGGAAAATATCATATAAGGCAAAACTCTACCGACTTCCAGTTCATCAACCATGCCTATGAGAAATCAATAAAGGATTACCTGAAAAATAACATCGATGAATTTGATGTGTTTATTGATGCAGGTGCCTGCATAGGCGAATATGGGATATGGCTGGCAAGAATGGGTAAGCGCACAATGGCAATAGAACCTGTGAACTTTGCCGCCCTGCAGCAAAATGCAACATTAAACCACGTGGAAGACAAAATGAAGCTGGTAGAATGCGGGCTCGGCAGCAAAAAAGAGCAGGTCTATTTTGAAAAGGTTTCGGGGGTAACAAGTTCCAGCTATGCAAACAGAAAGGCCGATGGGGAGCCGAATGCAAATATTGAACGGCTGGACGATCTGTATCCGGAGTGGAACCTGAAAAAGGAGGACCGCATTATCCTGAAGCTCGATGTGGAAGGAATGGAATGTGAAGCCATCGCGGGGGCAACATCTTTCTTTAAAGAATTCCCGTTCATAAAAGTCATCTTTGAACATTTCCGTGAAGATGAATACCGGATAGACAAGGCGCTCCTGGCATTGGCTCCTTTTACATTCAGGGATATAGATACGGTAAACCGGCTGGCGGAAAAGAAAACAAATATATAGTCCGGTTAGACGGGAAAAGAATGTCCCTGCAGTGCAAGCAACCATTAAGGCATCATATTTGTCTATTTCATATTTAAACCAAACAAAAGTTATATGAAAAAAACGCTTTTTTTATTAGCCATAGCCGGCATGGCGCTCTTTGCCTGCAAAGCCAAGATCAAAGATTCGAATATCCAGACCCAGATACAGAACAATCCCGCATTATCTCACTTAACCGCTACTGTAAAAGATGGGGTAGTAACGCTTTCCGGTGAATGTAAAGACGCCAATGAAAAAGATATGTGCGAAAATGCAGTAAAGCAGATACCCGGCGTAAAAAGTGTGATGAATAATGCAACCGTTGCACCGCCACCACAGCCTGCAGTTGAAATTGCTGCTGACGATCCGCTGACCAAAGGTGTTACGGACGCGCTGAAAGATCACCCTACCGTAAAAGCTACCGTGGCCGATGGGGTAATTTCCGTAACGGGAGAAGCTACCGCCGCCAACTGGAAAAAAATCAAAATAGCATTGGACGGACTGAAGCCTAAAAAAGTAGACGCCAGTGGTTTAACAATAAAAAATTAATCTGAAAACGAATTATTTTATGGCATTACAGGAAAAATACAAACAACTTATTGATACCGCAACAGCCTCCGGGGTAAGCGATTTACAGGTAAGAGAGCAGGATGGCGTACTATACATAGACGGCGTGGCGCCCTCCGGCGCAGTAAAAGATAATCTTTGGGATATTTATGGCGCCATCGACCCCAATTTTCTTTCCGGAGATGTGGTGATGAATATTAATGTGGCAACCGCAGTTGCTGGTTCCAAAGTTAAAGTTGTAACTGAGAAATCAAACCTGAACATCCGGAAAGGCCCCGGTACCGATCAGCCCATTGTCGGGAAAGCGGCACACAAGGAGATCATTACCCTGGTAAGCAAGGCAAATGATCAGTGGTGGCTGGTGAGAACAGATGACGGTGAGGAAGGGTATGCTTATGCACAATACCTGGCTCCTGTAGAATAGGCAGAAAATCACATGCTATTTTCCTCCCGCATACAATGTATGCGGGATTATTTTTTATTCCTGCCATACGGAAATGAATGCAGGACATTCCGGATTTAAAAACTAAAAGTAACTTCAGCACCTGTTGATGAAAAAGAAAATGCTGAACATACTGATCACCTTATCGGTTATCTATATTGCGGTTTGCATCCTGCTGTACCTGTTTCAGGAGAAGCTGCTGTTTCACCCGGAAAGACTGGCAGATACGTATACCTTCAGTTTTGATAATAACTTTGAAGAGGTATGGATACCAACTGCCGACAACGGAACCCTGCATGGAGTGCTTTTTAAAACAGCGCAACCTAAAGGATTGATATTTTACCTGCACGGAAATGCCGGCTCTGTCAGCTCCTGGGGGTATGTCGCACCGTTATATCTTTCACAGGGATATGATGTATTCATTCCCGACTACAGAGGTTATGGCAAAAGTACCGGTAGCATTAACAGCCAGGAACAGGTATATAATGATGTTCAGACTGCATATGCCGTAATGAAAACACGTTACAACGAAGACAGGATCATCATACTGGGTTATTCCATTGGTTCCGGCCCGGCAGCCTGGCTCGCATCACAGCACCATCCCCGGCTTTTGATACTACAGGCGCCCTATTACAGCATGAGTGACCTGGTAAAACATAAGATGCGTTTTGTTCCGGAATATATCCTGAAATATAAGTTCACGACCAACAAATACCTGGAACGGTGTAGTATGCCGGTGGTTATCTTTCACGGCAACAAGGACGAAGTGATCTATTATGGCTCCTCCCTGAAGCTGGAAAACGAATTCAAAAATGGCGATCGCCTGGTTACACTTAATGGACAGGGACACAATGGTATCACGGATAACCGGCAGTACCGGGAAGAGATGGTATCCATCCTGGCGGATTAGTTTTCCTCTATTTTTTCGTCTTCCACGTTGGTAAGCATGGAGCCTGAAACGCGTTTCAGCGGGTTGGAACGATTAAAGGCATATTCCGCCCGCTGCTCTAATACTTCAGCAGAAAAAAACACCGATTGACGGAAGGAGGCTTCATCCGCCCTGTTTTTACCGGCTATATCAAAAGCAGTTCCATGATCAGGAGAAGTTCTTACCAGGGGCAGACCAGCCGTATAGTTCACACCTTCTCCTTTTGCCAGGGATTTAAAAGGGATCAGTCCCTGGTCGTGGTACATCGCCAGCACCGCATCAAATTTCTCATGGTTACCTCTCGCGAAAAAAGCATCGGCACTATAAGGACCAAAGGCTAAAATATTATTTTGTTTGGCTTCTTTGATAGCCGGTTTTATCTGCTCTTCTTCCTCCTTACCCACCAGCCCGTCATCGCCTGCATGGGGATTTAATCCCAGTACCGCAATACGCGGCTTATCTATTCCAAAATCTAACTGAAGGCTTTCCCGCATCACCTGCAACTTTTTCAGAATAGCCTGCCGGGTGATATGAGCCGCCACATCCTTCACAGGAATATGCTCTGTCAGCAACCCCACCCGCATGTTGTCAGCACACATCAGCATAGCAACATCGCCTGCGCCGAATGCATCTTTCAGGTACGGGGTATGACCGGAATATGCAAAGTCTGCAGACTGTACATTATTTTTATGAAAAGGCGCTGTTACCAGCCCGTGGATATGACCCGCCTTGAAGGCTTCAACAGCCGCCGTTAACGATTTAACGGCATACCTGCCTCCCACTTCTGTCTGCTGGCCGGGCGTTACATTCACCTCTTCTTCCCAGCAGTTATAGATGTTCACCTGCTTGGGAAAATGACTGGCAAGCTCCGTCAGCACCTGGAAGCTCAGGTTTACCTCGGGCAGCATTTTTTTATAAAAGTTAATGACCTTATTGGAAGCGAAGACCACCGGGGTACAGAACTCCAGCATCCTGCTGTCTGAAAAAGTTTTGATGATCAGTTCAATTCCGATACCGTTCAGATCGCCGCAGGATATCCCGATCACTGGTTTATTTTGCCGGTTCAGCATGGTAATTTATTGTTAGGTTGCGAATTTACGGGTTTGACCTTGGTTTTTGTAATTTTGCCCCCTTAATGTATACTTTAAAGAAATCCTTAGGACAACATTTTCTGCGGGACGAGAACATGGTATTACGGATTGTGGCTGCTATCCGCAGCCATTCTTTTGAACGTTTGCTGGAGGTAGGCCCTGGTGGCGGCGCCCTTACCAGGCACCTGCTGGAGATACCTGGAATTGAGTTTAAAGCCGTGGAGCTGGATACAGAAAAGGTAGATTACCTGGAACGGACCTATCCATCCATCAGAGGAAAAATCATCCATGCGAGCATACTGGATATAGACGCCCCTTTTGATGACAGGTTCCTGTTAGCCGGCAACTTTCCTTATAACATTTCTTCACAGATCCTCTTTAAAATACTGGATTGGCGGGACAAGGCAGATATTATGGTGGGGATGTTTCAGAAAGAAGTAGCACAGCGGATTGTTGCGCAGCACGGCAACAAGACCTATGGCATCCTCAGTGTGCTGGTACAGGCATTTTACGATGTGAAATACCTGTTTGAGGTCCATGAACAATGTTTTAACCCTCCACCCAAAGTAAAAAGCGCGGTCATCCAGCTAACCCTGCGGCAAACACCATTGACGATCGGCAATGAGAAAAAATTCTTTACACTGGTAAAAACAGCGTTTAATCAAAGGCGTAAGACACTGCGCAACGCGGTAAGAGGTCTTTTTGATGAAACCGTATTAAAAGACGATATCTTTAACAAAAGGGCAGAACAACTGACAGTGGCGGATTTTGTGATACTGCACACCCAAATGAAGTAAATAACAACCTCAGGAACTGAGGCATTAATGATAACAAAAATGAAAAAAGCAATTGTAACGGCAAAAGTGCATCCTTACCTCATCGAGCGGCTGGAAGCCAACGGTTACCATGTTTCCTATCTCCCGGAAATAACCTATGCCGAGCTGGAAGAAAAAATAACAGATATGGAAGGGCTGATCATCACCACCCGGTTAAAGATCGACCGGAACATGATAGATAAGGCGCCCCAACTGAAATGGATCGGAAGACTTGGAAGCGGACTGGAGCTGATTGATATTGCCTATGCCCGCAGCAGGGGTATTCAATGCGAAAGCAGCCCGGAAGGCAATTGTAATGCCGTGGGTGAACAGGTGCTGGGAATGGTGCTGAACCTGCTGCACCGCATCTCGCTTTCCGGCAGGCAGATGAAAAACTGGGAATGGATCCGTGACGGAAACAGGGGTATAGAGCTGACCGGAAAGACCGTTGGCATTATAGGGTTCGGCAACACCGGTAATGCGGTAGCAAAAGCAATGTCGGGTTTCGATGTGCAGGTTTTAGCACATGATAAATACCGGTTTGGTTTTGCCCGGGGTAACATCCACGAAGCCAGCCCGGAAGAAATTGCAAAGTACGCGGACGTGGTGACCCTCCACCTTCCGCTGACGGATGAAACTTTTCATTATGCCAATGAAACTTTTTTCAACGCACTGCACAAAAAACCATTCTTTATAAATGCATCCCGCGGTAAAGTACATGATACGGCTGCAGTGATCAACGCACTGAAAGAGGGTAAAATAGCAGGCGCCGGGCTGGATGTGTTTGAAAATGAAAAGCCAGGAAGTTATACGCCCGGGGAAAAAGACCAGCTGAACTGGCTGATGGATCAGCCAAATGTAGTGGTAACTCCTCATATTGCAGGATATACCCATGAATCTTATATTAAGATGCCGAAAGTGACGCTGGATAAGCTGGGATTAAAATGAAAATATTAACAGATATTCTTTCAGGTTTGGAATAAAATTTGTATTTTCGGTATACCTAATAATGCAACGCTTCGGGCAAACCCGGGGCGTTGTTATTTTTTATTTTTTATAACCAAAAACGAAGTCAGCCATGAGTGAAGTAATGTATGTTACTCAGGAAACAATGGAACAATTGAAAGCCGAGCTACAGAAGATGAGGGCTATAGACAGACCCGCTGCTTCAAGGGCTATTGCAGAGGCACGGGAAAAAGGCGATTTGAAGGAAAATGCTGAATACGACGCTGCAAAGGAAGCACAGGGACTGCTAGAGGCACGGATCGCGAAGCTGGAATCTGACCTGTCCAATGCGCGGATTATAGAAATTGATACTATTGATACCAGTAAGGTGAGCATCCTGACCAAAGTAACACTTACCAACCTTAAAACCAAGAAACAGGTTACCTACCAGGTGGTATCCGAAAAAGAAGCGGATCTCAAGTCCGGTAAGATCTCGGTAACTTCTCCCATTGGCCAGGGCATACTGGGCAAGCAGGTAGGCGAAGTAGCAGAAGTGCAGGCGCCCGCAGGCATACTCCAATTTAAAATTGAAGGAATAGCGATATAAATTCCCGATCTCTTTTGAAGAGGCTGTCTGCAGGGCAGCCTTTTTTATTACGACCAGATACATCCGATCGCCATCTATAAGCTACCCCGCGCCAGATTATAGCCGACACCTGTAATACTTTTCTTCGCCGTAGCAAATAACCCGGTCAGGCGGATATTCATGGGCAGGTTGTTACCAATCCTTTTTATTATGCCCCGGCTTCCGCCTCTTTTTCCATCATCAGGAATGCCTTGATAAACCCGTCCAGCTCCCCATCCATTACTGGCTGCACATTTCCGACCTCGTATTCGGTACGGTGGTCTTTGATCATTTTATAGGGATGGAAAACGTAAGATCGTATCTGGCTGCCCCATTCTATCTTTTTCTTATTGGCATTGTTGGCATTTTTCAGCGCTTCCCTTTTCCGCAGCTCTTCCTCATACAACCGGCTCTTCAGCATCTTCAGCGCCTTTTCCCGGTTTTCACCCTGCGTGCGGGATTGCTGACATTCTACGATAATACCCGAAGGAATATGCTTTAAACGGACTGCCGTTTCTACCTTGTTTACGTTCTGTCCTCCCTTGCCCCCACTGCGGTAAAACTCCCATTCCAGGTCGGCAGGGCTTACCTCTATTTCAATAGAATCATCTACCAGGGGATATACATAAATGGAAGCAAAAGACGTATGCCTTCTTGCATTGCTGTCAAACGGTGAAATGCGTACCAGGCGGTGTACACCGCTTTCCGATTTAAGGAACCCATAGGCAAACGGGCCGTCAAACTGCAGGGTAGCGGATTTGATACCCGCTCCGTCGCCTTCCTGCCAATCCAGCTCCGTTACCGACCAGTCCTGCTTTTCACCGTACATGCGATACATACGTGCCAGCATTTCCGCCCAATCCTGGCTTTCCGTACCACCGGCGCCACTATTGATCTGCAATACCGCCGGCAATTCGTCTTCCGGCTGATTGAGCGTGCTCTTGAACTCCGCCTCTTCGATCTGCTCCAGGGCATAGTTGAAGGCTGTCTTTACCTCCTCTTCCGTTCCTTCTCCTTCCTTCCAGAATTCAAACAATACAGCAAAATCCTCTACCGAGGTATGCACTTTATCATACAACGATACCCAATATTCATTCAACTTGATATCCTTCAGTATCTGGGTGGCACGGGCGTTATCATCCCAAAACCCGGGAGAAAGCGTAAGCTGCTTGTCGTTTGTTATTTTATCGCGTCTGTTAGCGACGTCAAAGAAACCTCCCCAATCCGGAAAGCCTGGATCTCATATCTTTTAATTGCTCCTGTGTCATAGGCAACAAAAATAATGTAAAATTCCATAGCAGGAAGCGGAATCCCGAAACCATCTAAAATAGCTAGCTTTGAGCCTATGCAGGACTACTACCTTTTAGGGCTCTCTTTTTTGATACCGCTGATATTGAGACCGGTCGTTTACGTGGTCAGGCAGGAAAAAAGCAAGTTCCTCATCACCGGCATTCTTTTCTACCTGTGGCAGGTAGCCCTTGTAGCCTCCTTTACCTTCCTGATCGCAAAATTTGTACTCCGTGCCGATGTCGGCTTTCCGTTCAGCTATCTTTTCGGCTTCCTGTTCTGCCTGATGTTATCAGGCATAAGGATCTGGCGGAGTGGCAGGAAAAAGAAGTAGCCTTCTATTTCTTATGCCGTTGCTTCAACACCTCTTCTATTTCTTTCAGCGTATGCCCCTTTGCGTTCAGCAGGATGAGAAAATGGAACATCAGGTCTGCAGCCTCACTTAAAAACAGGCTGTCATCATTATCTTTTGCTTCTATCACGGTTTCTACCGCTTCTTCCCCTACTTTCTGGGCTATTTTATTGATCCCCTTTTTAAACAACCTGGCAACATAGGATTCCTCCGGAGAAGCATTTTTTCGCTGTTCAATGATGTGTTCCAGGTAATACAAAAAGTTTTCAGGATCATTGGTTTCATTCCAGCAGGTATCTGCGCCGGTATGACAAACCGGTCCGACAGGATGGGCCTTTACCAGCAGCGTGTCATGATCGCAATCTACTGCAGCAGAACGGAATTCCAGGAAGTTCCCGCTTTCTTCACCCTTGGTCCACAAACGTTGTTTACTCCTGCTGAAAAAAGTAACTTTCCCGATCTCCTGTGTCATATTCCAGGCCTCCTCATTCATAAAGCCCAGCATCAATACCCTGCGGGTGTCTGCATCCTGTATAATGGCAGGCACCAGTCCATCACTGTATTTGGCAAAATCAATGTTCATACCAACAAAGATATAGAATGTGGAAATGTGGAAATGTGGAAAATATGACAAATGAGGAAATGCGTACTCCGGCATCAATGATTGGGTCTTGACATATAGAACCCCCACCCGACTGAATATCGTTCGCCTGCCCGAATGACGCCGTCGGACAGGTATGAAGAGGGGTGTCACTGATTGATCCAAGCTACATTTGAGTTGTAGTGAGGGTGCAGGAGCAGCCGCCCGGTTGCGGCGGAGAAACAGTTTCAAATACTTAGGGGCACCGTGTGCGGCCAGACTTCCCACAGCGTGCGGGGGAAGTTATATCCATACAATTACTACGGATCCGTGCTTGCTTTACACCGGCTTGCTTTTCCGGGACAGGAATCCCGGAAGAATATAAGAAATCCAGAGTCAGAGACATCCGTATAGCGGGATAATACAGACCTTTGAGCCAACGCTGGTGCAAATCCCATGAAGGCAATACTTTTTTTCATTGCAGACCCGCTTTCAAAAAGACGATTTTCCTGAAAAAGGATGAAGAGAAAATCCCAAACACTATTTTTTCTTCAGCGTACCCAGGTAGGCCAGCAGGTCAGCCAGTTCCTGGGGGGCCATAGCCTGGTGCAGGGCAGGCATAATGGATTCCTTTAATTGTTTCTGTGATCTGATCCTTTTGATATCTATCTTTTCAGCATTTCCGTCCGGGTATTTCACCTGTATTTCAGACTCCGATTTGCTGGTGACAAGCCCCATTACGACAGCCCCATCATCCAGCGTGATCTCATATGCTTCAAAGCCGAAGCTGATCCCCGCAGACGGATGCTGGATAGCATCCATCAATGCTTCCTTTGGCAGCTTGGTACCTATCTCAGACAACTTTGGTCCAAAATCAATTCCTTCCCCGTTCATCTGGTGACAACGTATGCAGTGTAATGCATATACTTCCTTTCCTTTCACAGGGTCACCCTTTAATGCCAGTACAGAATCGCGGTTGAACGGCACCGTTACTTTGGGCTTACTGCTGCCGCCAGGTAAAAATGACTCAGCCTCCTCGAGGATATTAGCAGGCGTTCCGTCTTTGGATAAGCTGCCCACAAAGGCAGGGATCAGCTTTTCGGGGATCTTGCCATCTTTCAGCATCTCCACACCATGCATCATTCCTACATAACTTTTGCCCAGCACTCCTGCCGCCGCCAGTTGCTGCGCTTCGCCGTATTTGCCGGTGACGATCTTCTTTTGCATTTCTACCGTAGCCCCTCCCACACCGGCCGTGCTCCGGATGATATTATTTGCTTTCGTTGTATCGTTGCCTGCAATGATATTCATAAGCTGCTTTTCACCACCAAAACTGATATAAAGCCGCACCGCATTCTTTGCTACGCTCTCGCCGGGCTTTTCCTGCACCAGCTGCAGCAACCTTGGTTTCTCGTCCTCCAGCCTGAACCTGCTCACCAGATCTATATACTCCTTGGTGCCGTAGGATGCATTCACTACCTGCTTCAATACTTTTCCTGCCAGGGGAGATTGCTTTAGCTGTTCGGGCGTAAGCAGGTTCAGCACTATCAGGTCCATTCGGGTATCCCTTTCCGTATTATCGGCCAGCATTTGCAACAACAGTGTTTTTTTCAAAGGATCTGTATTAAAATCAAAGGCCCTGAAATAACGCTGGCGTTCTTTCCAGTCTGTACTGTTATCGGTCGCCAGCTTTGCCAGGTACGGTAAAGTTGTTTTGCTCCGTGCACGCCATACCAGGTCTTTCCCCTGCTCCGATTGAAGCGGATCCGGCACCTGTTGGAGATACGCCGCAAAAAAGCTGTCCCACTGACCATCTGCACCAATGCCCAGAGCTTCGAGATACCACCTGTCTTTGCCGTCATATTGCCCGGCGAGCCTGCTCCATACAGCAGGGGCTTCCGGCAATTTCTGATGCCTTAATGACAAAGCACATTCCCTTCTTACCTGTGGATCTTTATCACCCGCTAATTGTGCTACCAACGGAATGATATCCGTTTCAGACTGACGGGCAGCTCTTAATGCCATCACCCGGAAATCCGGGTTATCTGCACCGGCGGCCCGGGTAATATATTTTTCTCCTCCCGGTTGCTTCACCAATACCCAAAACGCCCTGGCGCGCATACCCGGATCGGCTTTTTCATTGTTCCATAGTGTTTCCAATGCCGGTGTTGCCGTGCTACCCATTTCCTGCAAGGCATACCAGGCTTTTCGTCTTACAGACAGGTTTGGATTTTGGAGAGCTGCTATAGCACCATCTGCGGTGGTATAATCCTGTTCGGGAACAGTATACTTTTTTCCTTTGGGAGCAATCCGATAAATGCGTCCGCGCTGGTTATCACCCATCTGGTGGCCACCCACACCGGGATCGTACCAGTCTGCTACAAAAAGGGAGCCATCCGGTGCCACACATATATCAGAAGGCCGGAACCATTGGTCCTTTTCCTGCTTGGCTACATTGACGATCTCGGCAGTGTAGCCGGCACCCGCTTTTTTTACGGGATAAGACCTTACTACATTATGCCCAGGCTCGCAGTGGATCATCTGGTTACGGAAAACTTCCGGTAACAGGTTGCCTTCATACAATACGATACCTGTGGGCGACCCGGAGCCTGTTTGCAACAGGTTCGGAACAACACCGGGATCATTCAAATGCCAGTGACGAAAGGGTATTGAGTCCTCCATATTAATACGGCTGGACGGCCAGCCGGCGCCTGTCATTTCATCGGTATAACCATAATTGCCGTAATCCATTACATAGTTGATGCGTACCCCTTTATTACCATCGTCATCATTATCACTCTGCCACATGCCGCCATAACTATCCACTGCCAGCTCATAGTTATTCCTGAAGTTGTGCCCCAGGCATTCTACCGCTGAGCCATCCGGATTGCACCGGAAAACCATCCCCTGCTTATATTTCCCCGGGCCGATATCATCGCCATCCTGGTCTTTTACCACTACGCTGTCCTTATCCATCAATGTTTTCCCTTCATTCCCGAAATTAAAGTACAGCTTGCCGTCCGGGCCAAATACAAAAGCATGCATGCCATGGTCATGCTGCTCGCCACCTATCCCCTGGAACAATATTTCTTTGCGATCTGCTTTATCATCGCCGTCATCATCATATAAAGCCCACACATAAGGGCTTTGGGATACAATCACCCGGTTGCCCAGCACACTTATGCCCAGCGGGGCATTGATCTCGGGTCCCTGGTAAAATACCCTGGTGGTATCCGCCTTTCCATCTCCGTTCGTATCTTCCAGTATGATGATCCTGTCCCCGTTGGGATTGGCAGGATAACCGTTCCATATCCTGTAGTTATAAGCTTCTGTTACCCATACACGCCCTTTTTCATCCACATCAATATTGGTAGGGTTCACCAGCATCGGCTCTGTTGCAAAAGGCAATATCTCCAGTCCCTCTGCCATAACAATGCCCTTCAGGGCATTTTCGGGCAGGTGCCGTTGCTCCTCTGTCAGGGAGTCATTATTATTATGAGGCGCATCTCCTGTTCCGCAGGATGAGATAACGAGCAAAAAAACGGGACCCAGGATAATACCTTTCAAAAAATGGGGAAATGAGTTGTTCACAATGGCAATAATTAGAAGTGTTAGTAGTTGAGCTGTTAAAGCTAATAAATATTTACTTGTATGCGAAGGGGAATATTGACAGGATTTACATACGTCAATTTTTTTCTGATTTATCCATAGTTAAAAAAGGTTTATTATGTTTGTCCCTATTCTGCATCTCAAATTCCAATAGCTCCGGGATCACCAACACTTAAAAAACGCCTTAATGCGCAGATATGACCTTGACTGGCTAAGAGTATTGGCTTTCAGCTTATTGATCGTACATCATGTCAACTTTTTCTTTTGCCCCTGGGATTGGGTAGTAAAAAACAATATAGTATACACATGGATGATCATCCCGATGCAATTCATGAGTCAATGGCGTCTTCCCCTGCTGTTTATGATATCGGGTATGGGTACCTATTATGCGCTCTCAAAAAAAACCGGCGGCGCTTTTCTGAAGGAACGCTTCAAAAGACTGATCATTCCCCTGCTGTTTGCCATGGTATTCATTACACCGCCTCAATGTTATATTGATCGTCACGAACATGGATTATTTACCGGCAGTTATTTCGATTTTTGGCCGGCACATGCATTTAACGGGTTCTACCCGGAAGGGAATATGTTCTGGCACCATCTCTGGTTTTTGCCCTACCTGTTTATTTTCTGCATAGTTGCCCTGCCTGCATTTCTGTATATGAGGAAGCACCCCGGCAACAACCTGGTAAAGATGGCACAAAAGCTCAGTAGCGGTCCCCTCAGCATATTCCTGTTGATGATCCCGATGTATTTTCCACAGACGTTTCTTTACCCGTCTTACCCGCACAGCCTGCTGTTGATCGGTGACTGGTGGGCACTGAGCTATTTTTTCCTGTATTTCTTTTACGGATTTGTATTGGTGTCCGCCGGTGAATCCTTTTTCAGCACGGCGCTGCGCTACCGGAACCCTTACCTGGTAGCGAGCCTTATCATTACCGTGATTTACCTGGCATTCAAGCTCCGGTATGAAAATACAGATATTGCCTATTACCTGGAGCCCTTCCTGAAAGTACTGAATACATGGTGCTGGCTGCTGGTATTTTTCGGCTTCGCAAAAGCCTATCTGAGTAAATCCAGCAGGCTGCTGTCTTATGCCAACCAGGCGGTTTACCCTTTTTATATACTGCACCAAACGGTGATTGTCCTTATCGGTGTTTATATGAAAGACTGGAATATGGGGTTTGCCGGAAAATATCTCATTTTATTCACCGGTACCTTTGTCGGATGCCTGATTCTTTATGAATTTGTGATACGACGGGTGAAATGGCTGCGACCTCTTTTCGGACTAAAGAGCTAATATTTTTTTTCTTCGATAGATTCCAGGATATTGAAATAGCTGATATACCGTTCTTCGTGGATCCTGCCTTCCGCCACTGCTTCTTTTACAGCACAACCCGGCTCGTTGATATGCAGGCAGTTGTTGAACTGGCAATCGTTGATAAGGTCCCGCATTTCAGGAAAAAAGTGAGAGAGTTCCTGCCGTGAAATATCCACCAGCCCAAACTCCCGTATACCCGGCGTATCAATGATCCTGCCTCCAAAAGGCAGGTCAAACATCTCTGCAAAAGTCGTCGTATGCATTCCTTTTCCGCTCCACCCGCTTACCTCTCGGGTTTTCAGGTCAAAGGAGGGTATAACAGCATTGATCAGCGAGGATTTACCCACGCCTGAATGCCCACTGATCAGCGAAGTTTTATCTTTTAAGAGATGAAGCACCACATCTGTATTTTCATTTTTTTCCACGCTGATCAGCAGCACTTCATACCCGATCTCCCTGTAAACATCCCTCCACTCTTCAAATATCTTTCTTTCTTTCTCCCGGTACAGATCCGATTTGTTGAAAATGAGCACTGCAGGCACATGGTATGCTTCAGCAGTCACCAGGAATCGGTCTATGAATCCACGCGATGTCCGTGGCTCTTTTAATGTGCATACCAGCAAGGTCTGATCGATATTGGCGGCAATAATATGGTGGTGATGCCTGTTGGAAGGGGATTGACGGTTGATATAGTTTTTTCGTTTACCTATAGCTGTTATAATAGCTGAATTATCCGCTCCATCCTCCCGTTCAAACGCTACCTCATCACCTACGGTTACCGGGTTGGTAGAGCTGATATCTGCATCTATTTTGAATTTTCCCTTAATGCGGGCATTAAAGACCGATCCATCCTCTGCTCTGATAACATACCAGCTTCCCGTAGACTTATATACCAGCGCTTTCATATCAGTCTCTTAGGATCATCCGCTCATCCCCTGCATTGTAATCCCTGATCCACCCGCTTAAGGTATCCACCCATAAAGGGCTCGTATTCAGACAGGGGATAAAAGTATAGGATTCACCGCCGGCGCCCATAAAAGATTCCCTGCCTCTCATATCTATTTCTTCCAGTGTTTCCAGGCAATCGCTTATAAATGCAGGACAAAGTATCAGCAGCTTTTTGATCCCTTCCGCGGGCATCTGCTCCAGCCGTATGTCGCTGAAAGGCTCAAGCCATCCTTTTCCCAGCCGGGACTGAAAGGATATGCTGAACCTGTCTTCCGGTATACCCAGTTGCCGCATAACCAGCTTTGTCGTTTCAAAACATTCGTACCGGTAGCAGTTTTTATGCTCCGCAACATCTTTATCCTGGTATGCAGCCGTTGTTATACATTTAGCCAATACCTGCCTGTTATCCCTGTGCAGGTGCCTTGCCGGTATACCATGGTAGCTGAACAATATATGATCGTAGTCCTGCTGCAGGAAAGGTCTGATGGATTCCGCAAGCGCTTTTATATAATTCGTCTCGTTGAAAAACGGCTTGATGAACTTCAGGCTGAATGGATAGCGACCTTTTTTGTAAACATCTTTTGCATGCACCACCGCTGTTTCATAGGATGATTCGGCATAATGCGGATACAGCGGCACTGCTATTATTTCTTCAATAGCGGGGTCCTTTTTCAGCAAAGCGTCAAACGCCTGCTTTACGGAAGGGTTTCCGTAACGCATGGCGATCTCTACAGGCTCGGTTACCTGCTTCTGTAAAGCTTTCTGTAAGTCTTCCGTCAAAATGATCAGCGGTGATCCTTTGTCCGTCCATATGGTACGATAGGCCTCGGCAGATTTGGCTGTTCTGAACGGAACAATAATTCCTCCCACCAATAACAGGCGGGACAGATATGGCTTATCAATCACTCTTTTATCCATCAGGAACTCCATAAGGTATCGCCGCACATCTTTATGCGCGGTGGAGTCCGGGGAACCAAGGTTCATCAATATTATTCCTCTTTTAGGCTGGGCACTATCCATACAAATTCTGTTATTGCTGTTAATTCGTTAGTTAACCATTAAACTCCGAAGCGGCTTTTATCGTAGCATCTATGTCGTCATAGCTAAGCGCATTGCTTACAAACCAGGTTTCAAAGGCCGATGGAGGCAGGTAAACTCCCGATTGCAGCATATGATGAAAAAACCTGCTAAACATAGATATGTCGGCCCGGGAAGCAGTATGAAAGTCAACAATATCATGACTGCCAAAATGCAGGCTGATCATGCTGCCCGCACGGTTGATCACAACCGGTATATGCGCGGCACTGAAAACCTCCCGTAACCCATTCTCCAGGTATCCCGATTTTTCTTCCAGCTGCGCATATATACCCGGGTTATCCTTCAGCTCACGCAAAAGTGTATATCCTGCTATCATCGCCAGGGGGTTCCCGCTCAAAGTCCCTGCCTGGTAAACGCTGCCCACAGGCGCTACGTGGTCCATGATCTCCTTACGGGCAGCAAATGCGCCTACCGGCATGCCGGCGCCAATTATTTTTCCATACGTTACTATATCCGCATGAATGCCCAAATATTCCTGTGCGCCACCTGCTGCCAGCCTGAAACCCGTCATCACTTCATCAAATATCAGCAATATATCTTCCCGGTCACAGATCGCTCTTATACCCTCCAGGTACCCGGGAGCAGGCGGAATACAGCCCATATTACCAGCGACAGGCTCTATAATGATAGCTGCAATTTCATTTTTGTTTTTGCGGACCAGCTCCTCCAGTGCTTCCAGGTCATTGTAGCCGCAGGTAAGCGTATCCGATGCAGCACCTGCAGTTACACCCGGCACTGCCTGTATATTCAATGTAGCCAGGCCGCTTCCTGCTTTTACCAGGAAGCAGTCTGCATGACCGTGATAACAACCTTCAAATTTTATGAATTTATTCCTGCCGGTAAATCCTCTTGCCAGCCTGATAGCGCTCATGCAGGCTTCGGTACCACTGTTTACCATCCGGATCATATCAATGTTCGGCGACATTGTTTTGATCAGTTCGGCAATTTCTATTTCCAACTCCGTAGGCGCCCCAAAAGACGTGGAAAATGCGGCTTTTTTCTGAATAGCATCTATTACAGGCGGATAAGCATGGCCCAGTACCATCGGTCCCCAGGAGTTGATAAAGTCGATATATGCATTGCCGTCTGCATCATATAACCAGGCCCCGCCGGCTTTCTCTATAAATAAGGGAGTTCCCCCTACGCTTCTGAATGCGCGGACCGGGGAATTCACGCCACCGGGTATAACATGCTGCGCACGTGCAAACAATTCCCGGCTTTTACTGATATCCATCATCTGTAATTCAAAAAAGTGAAAAAATCAACTGCGCAAAGCTACTATTAGTAAGCTACAAAGCCAGACTTACTATGTAATTTAAATGCAATTTTAGTGTCAAAGCTCAAGCAGGCGGTTACATTCTTTCAGCAACAGCTCTTTATTGATGGCGGCTGTCCCTACTATTTCGCAGACCAGCCCCCCGGCAATATTGGCCGTTTCCGCCATGAGGCTGACATTCCGGGTAGCGGCATACACCAGGGCAGCGACGGCGATCACCGTATCTCCCGCTCCGCTGACATCGGCAATATTCCGGATATGAGACGGAATGATATCCGCAGCCTGCTCATACTGGTAAAAAACGCCCTTTTCCGAAAGCGTTATAAATGAAATTTGGTGATGCAGCCTTTCCGATAGTTCCCGGTGTATTTCCCGGAGCAGGTCCAGGCTTACACCTGAATATATCATATTTAATCCTTCGGTCACCTCTTTCAGGTTGGGCTTAAAAATATCTACGCCTGTGTAGCTGAAGAAGTTTTTCCGTTTGGGGTCCACTGCGGTAATAATCCCGTTCTTCTTACAGAGCTCTACCACCTTATGTATGACCAACTCAGTTAAAACACCCTTGTTATAATCTTCCAGGATAATGACATCCGGTTTTTCCTGTGCGATGTAGTGTTGCACCGCCAGTATCATCCTGTTCTCATCTTCGTACCCAAGGTCTGCACTTACCTCGTTATCAAGCCGCATCATTTGCTGGTTACGGCTGATCACCCGGATCTTATTGGTGGTGATCCGTTTGGCGCTGTGCAAAAAGAAGCTGGTGTCTATATTTTTTTCTTCAAACAATTTTTTGAGCGCCAATCCATCTTCATCGTTGCCGGTGACAGAAATAACAGCAGCCTTTGCACCAAGGGATGTAATATTCAGCGCTACATTCGCGGCGCCCCCCATTCGCTGCTCTTTCCTTTCTATCGCAACAACGGGCACCGGGGCCTCGGGTGAAATCCGGTCTACCTTTCCCCATAAGTATGTATCCAGCATCACGTCCCCCACGATGCCCACTTTCATTTTAGTGAAAGAATCAAAAAGTTGCTCTGCAGTCATACAGCTAATGTAGAAAGTTTTGCCCAATCAAAAATATTTTAATCCCGGGTACCGGAAGGTCAACCACCGGTTCCGCAAACCTCAATAACCTTTTGACAACTGACGCTTATAACATAACCTGTTTTACAACGCTTTCCGCCCATCATTATCCAACACACGGCACTCATCATATTAAGGATCCGCTTTCAGGGACAAACATCATAAACTATTGTTATAAATTTTAACAATTATTAACGCTGCAGGGCATACTTTTTTCTTACTCTTGTTAGTATCTATTTATCCTTTTGTATCCGCCTTCGTCATTGGTCCTCAAAAACCCAAAATGACAAACTCTATGACCAAAAAATTTTACATGCAAACTGACCTGGAAAGCATCAGTCATTTAAAAACCATGGTAGGTAATACTCCGCTCAGAAAATGCAGCTTTCTGTCCTTGCGTTACCATACCAATGTGTTTGTCAAAGAGGAATTTCACAACAATCCCGGCATGTCTTCCAAAGATCGCCCGGCATTGTTTATGCTGGAAGATGCCATCAGGGGTAAGAAGATAAAGAAGGATGGTATTTTTGTAGAAGCAAGCAGCGGCAATACAGGTGTATCTATTGCCCTGTTGGCAAAACGACTGGGATACCGCTCTAAAATTTTTATTTCCGGAAAAACTTCTGTTGAAAAAACAGATCTACTAAAAAGCATAGGCGCCTGTGTGGAAATCTGCGAGAACTCAAATGGCCTGGAGGATCCACATTCCACCCAATCACGGGCACAGGCTTTTGTAGATGAAAATCCGGATGCATATTTCACCAATCAATATTATAACCCGCAAAACCTGCATGCGCATTATCAAACCACCGGCCCTGAAATATGGGAACAAACAGGTGGGCAGGTGACACACTTTGTTGCCGGTATCGGTACAGGAGGAACAATTTCCGGCGTGGGAAAATATCTTAAGGAAAAGAACAGTACCGTTTCTGTATGGGGTGTAGAACCCAGGGGATCGGTTCTAGCAGGATTTCTTGAGACGGGAAAATTACCGGGTGGAAAAGTATCCTTCGACTGCATCGATGGCATCGGAAGAAACTTCATTCCCGGCTCTTTTGACCCCCGGTTCGTGGATAATATCTTCCAGGTGGATCTGGAAGGAACAAGAGCCACGGCTCATGAATACACGGGCAAAACGGGTTTTCTGCCGGGCTTCTCCAGCGCGGCTGTACTCGCTGCTATGGACAGGCATATCAGCACGATGAATCTTAATTACCTTCATACCCTGGTATTGCTATTTCCTGACCACGGCAGCCGTTACCTGAGCAAATTATATACACCGAATAAGTCAACCCTTACCGCATAAATGGAGCAAATATTTAATGATATAGCGATCCCTATTTCCTGGCCGGATCAAACCGCTTTGGGGGATGAAAAATGGATGGCGCTGCTAAAAAAAGCCGGGATTGTGAGTAACCTGAATTTTAAAGTCGGCCATGCTGCCATCCTTTTAATAGAGCGGAGCTCCGGCAGGATCCTGTATTATGATTTCGGCAGGTACCTGTGCCCGAGAGGTTATGGCAGAACCCGTTCCGTAGAATTTGATCCGCGACTTGCCATAACCACTACTGCCATTTTTAACCATCGGGATGAATTGACAAATATGGAGGAGCTGCTGGAAGAGCTGTATCGAAAAGAGCCTGCCACACATGGCGGCGGACGGCTTCTTTTTTCAATATGCAGGAACATCTCCTTCCCGGCAGGCGTTAAATATGCAGATCAGCTTGTAAACCAGGGACCTGTTTTATATGGAGCGCTGGCAAGGAACAATAATAGCTGTTCACGATTTGTAGCACAGGTAATGGCTGCAGCCATGGACCGGAAAGATACCAGGATCCGGAAGCTGTTTTACCCTGAGTGTCTTAAAGCCAGTCCTACCAGCAATGTTGTTAATGCAACTCCTGATAACCATGTGTATTGTTATCACGATCACCAGCTTAGCTCGCAGGTAATGAGCAGGATGCGATCATTAAGATTTCAGCTAAGCCTCCTGAAAGATAACTTCACCAAAGAAGGGTCAAAAAAAATGGGCTGCGACAGCAAACCGGGACTGATGGAAGCGCCTCCCAAACCGGCAATGGTACCGGAAAAGGCACAATGGCTGGGAGGGATTGGAGAAGGCGCCTGGTTTCATGTCGCAGAAGCAGAAGCCACCCTCTATAAAATTTATAAATTCAACTGCATGGGACAGGAAGAGTACCATGTAAAGGTCAGCTCTTCGCACAAGCTGGACCTTGACCTGCCTTATGCATTCACATTCCATTTTATATATAAGAAGTATTCAATTTTCCAGGATGGCAGGGTATGCATACTTACATCCGCAGATCCGGACACAGAAAAAGCTGACCTCAAAAACCAATCCAATCAATTATTAAACGCAGAAATATGCAACTAACTATTTTAAAAGCAAAGATCCACACCGTTAAGGTTACTGAAGCCAACGTTACCTATAATGGATCCATTACCATTGACGCTGACATACTGGATGCCGCAGGGATCAAGAAATATGAGCAGGTTTACATCAACAATGCGGTGAGCGGCAGCAGGATCATGACTTACGTTATTCCAGGCAAAAGAGGTAGCGGAGAAGTATGTATGAATGGCGGAGCTGCGCTACATGCAAAAGTAGGTGACACTGTGCATATCCTTTCATTTATTACCATGACGCCGGAAGAAGCTGAAAACTATCAACCTACCCTGGTATTTACCGAAGGTGATAACAAGATCAAATCTGTAGAAAAATACAATTACTAATCCGGTAATATAGCTGGTATCAGCAACAAAAAGCCCCGCTCTGATAAAGGCGGGGCTTTTTGTTCAACTACTTTTTTCCAACCTATTTTTTCTTTTCTTCCGGCTTGGGATATCTTTCATTCAGGCCTTTTATTACCTCATCTGTGATATCATTTTTTTCATCCTGGTACAGGAATACATTCGCATTACGCGAGTAAGAAAATATATAGGTGTATCCTCTTTCTTTACTGTATTCTTTCAGGTAATCGTAGATCTTGTTAAAGATATCGTCTCTCATCACCATAGCTTCCTGCTGCACATCCTGCTCTGTTTTGCGGCGCTGGTTCTCCAGGTACTGTAATTGCTGCTCATACTCCCTCTTGAAAGCATCTGCTTCAGCCTGTGTGATAGCATCTCCCTTCTTTAAAAAATCTATTCTCTTGTTATCCAGGTTTTGATAAGAATTATTCAGTTGCCTGTCCAGCCCTTCCTTCTTTTTTTCAAACCCTTCCATTTTCACTTTATAGTAATCAAAGCGTGCGTCCATTGAGTCAAGATCTACATACGCAATCTTTACAGGCTTCGCTTCTGAACTATCGTTGATAGTTAAAGAGTCGCTTGTTCCGCCAGCTGTTTTTTTACCTGCATTTTGCTGGTACAGCAGGATGCCGGAAAGAAGAAGCGCTACCGTACTAAGTATTATGGAGAGATATTTCATGCCTTTTTTATTTGCAAATTATGGAAATATAAATACCCTGGCTGTACTTTTAGGCTTCAGTTAACACAGGGCTTTAAACATTGGTACAAACAAAAAGGAGTAGATGCAAAAAACATACTACTCCTTTCATTTATCTTAAACATTATTCTTCGTCATCAAAACTCATTGCTTCACGTGTCGTCTGCAGCAGTTCATATTCTTCCTTGCTTCCAACCACCATATTCTCAAACTCACGCAAGCCTGTACCTGCCGGAATCGGATGACCTGTAATTACATTCTCTTTCAAGCCGAGCATGTCATCAGATTTACCCTGAATGGCAGCAGAGCTGAGTACTTTGGTAGTTTCCTGGAACGATGCCGCTGAAATCCAACTGCGGGTTCCCAAAGAAGCTTTTGTAATACCGAGCAGCACCGGTTTTGAAGTTGCCGGATTGGCATCACGGAATTCAGCCAGCTTTTTATCGGCACGTCTCAGCACAGAGTTTTCCTCCCGCACCTCTCTCAGGCTAACGATCTGCCCTGCACGAAGTTTGGTTGATTCTCCCGGATCCGTAATTACTTTCTTATCAAAGATCCAGTCATTCTCTTCGATAAAGTCTACCCTGTCTTCCAGATCTTCCTCCAGGAATTTGGTATCGCCCGGCTCCAGTATTTCTACTTTCTTCATCATCTGCCTTACGATCACTTCGATGTGCTTATCGTTGATACGCACACCCTGCAAGCGGTACACTTCCTGGATCTCATTCACCACATACTCCTGCACAGCGTAAGGTCCCTTGATATTGAGGATATCCGCAGGTGCCGTTTGTCCGTCTGATAAAGAAGTTCCGGCTCTCACAAAGTCACCATCCTGCACAAGTATCTGGCGGGTAAGCGGCACAAGGTACTTTTTCACCACGCCGTCTTTGGCTTCGATAATGATCTCGCGGTTACCGCGTTTTACAGAACCAAATGTCACCACACCGTCTATTTCCGATACGATAGCCGGGTTGCCCGGGTTACGTGCTTCAAACAACTCTGTTACGCGGGGCAGACCACCCGTAATATCACGAAGCTTGCCTAACACACGCGGGATCTTCACCAACACCTGTCCGGCTCTCACTTCATCTCCTTCGTCTACTACTATATGCGACCCTACGGGCAGGTTGTAGGATTTGATATCCTTTCCTTCTACCTGCAGCATCGGTATCTTGGTCTTATCTTTTGTTTCTATTACTACTTTCTCACGGTGTCCTGTTTGCTCATCTGCTTCTTCACGGAAGGTTACACCTTCTATCACACTTTCAAACTTAACAGCACCCGCCTGCTCAGAGATCACCACATTGTTGAAGGGATCCCATGTGCAGATCACATCCCCTTTGCTTACGGACTGCCCGTCTTTCACCAGCAATGTTGCACCGTAGGGTATATTATTCGTAATAAGCAGCCTGTCATTTTTTACATCAATGATACGCAGCTCACCGGTACGTCCGATTACGATCTGGTGTTTTTCACCGGCATTGTTTTCTGCCGTTACAGAGCGCAACCCGTCGAACTGAACAGTACCATCAAATTTAGCTACCAGCTGGGAGTCTACTGTTGCAGAACCAGCCACACCACCCACGTGGAAGGTACGAAGTGTCAGCTGAGTACCCGGCTCACCGATGGATTGAGCGGCGATGATACCTACAGCATCACCACGCTGCGCAATATAGCCTGTAGCAAGGTTCAACCCGTAACATCTCACGCACACACCACGCTTGCTTTCGCAAGTCAGCACAGAACGGATATCAACCGCTTCAATACCGCTATCCTCTATTCTTCTGGCAATATCCTCATCAATATGTCCTCCTGCAGCTACCAGCAGCTTATCTGTTATCGGGTCGTACACATCGTGCAATGAAGTACGCCCCAGTATCCTGTCGTACAATGGCTCTACTATATCCTCGTTATCTTTTAATGCGCTGATAGCGATACCACGTAATGTTCCGCAATCTTCCTCGTTGATAACAACATCCTGCGCCACATCCACCAGACGACGGGTCAGGTAACCTGCATCCGCGGTCTTCAATGCTGTATCCGCCAGACCCTTACGGGCACCGTGGGTAGAAATAAAGTACTCCAATACGTTCAGACCATCCTTAAAGTTAGAAAGGATCGGGTTCTCAATGATCTCAGATCCTGTAGAACCGCTCTTCCTCGGCTTGGCCATCAACCCCCTGATACCTGCCAGCTGTTTTACCTGCTGCTTGCTACCACGGGCACCTGAATCCAGCATCATGTACACAGAATTGAAGCCCTGCTTGTCTGTTGCCATCTCACGGATAAGGGTTTCCGTTACACGGGTATCCACACGGCTCCAGATATCGATGATCTGGTTATAACGCTCGTTGTTGGTGATCAGTCCCATGTTGTAGTTTTCCCATACCTCTTTCACCTCGTCAGAAGCGGAGTCCACCAGTTCCTGCTTAATCTCGGGAATCACCAGGTCATTAATATTGAATGACAGACCGCCTCTGAAGGCAGTTCTGAATCCAAGCTGCTTGATATCATCCAGGAATTTTGCCGTTTTGGGAACGTTAGTGATCTTAATGATCTCACCGATTATTTCACGAAGTGATTTTTTAGTAAGCAATGCATTTACAAAACCTACTTCTTCAGGAACAAACTGGTTGAATATAACACGTCCCACCGTTGTTTCAATCAACTTCTTTTCCAACGTGCCGTCGCTATTGCGAACATTCACTTTCACTTTTATAGGTGCGTGCAAATCTACTTTTCCTTCGTTGTAGGCAATGATCACCTCTTCCGCATTATAGAATGCCTTACCCTCGCCTTTTACTTTTTCAGTTTCAGTAGATTTTTTACCCTTGGAAATATAATACAACCCCAATACCATGTCCTGAGAAGGCAGGGTGATGGGCGTACCATTCTGCGGGTTAAGGATGTTGTGTGAAGACAACATCAGCAATTGCGCTTCCAGGATGGCTGCACTGCTCAAAGGAACGTGTACTGCCATCTGGTCACCATCGAAGTCGGCGTTGAACGCAGAACAAACGAGGGGGTGCAGCTGGATCGCTTTACCTTCTACCAACCGGGGCTGAAATGCCTGGATGGATAAACGGTGCAGCGTCGGGGCACGGTTCAACATCACCGGGTGTCCCTTCAATATATTTTCGAGGATATCCCAAACAACGGATTCTTTACGATCTACCAGCTTCCTGGCGCTCTTTACCGTTTTTACGATACCTCTTTCAATCAGTTTACGGATGATGAACGGCTTGAACAATTCCGCCGCCATATCTTTCGGCAAACCACATTCATGTAATTTCAATTCGGGACCTACCACGATCACGGAACGACCGGAGTAGTCTACACGCTTACCCAACAGGTTCTGACGGAAACGTCCCTGCTTACCTTTCAGCACATCACTCAGGGATTTTAACGCACGTCCGCCTTCTGCTTTCACAGCGTTGGATTTACGCGAGTTGTCGAACAATGAATCGATCGCTTCCTGCAGCATACGTTTTTCGTTACGCAGGATCACTTCAGGCGCTTTGATCTCCAGCAACCGCTTCAAACGGTTGTTGCGGATAATCACACGGCGATACAGGTCGTTCAGGTCCGAAGAGGCAAAACGACCACCATCCAACGGCACTAACGGGCGCAGTTCCGGCGGTATTACGGGAATATATTGCATTACCATCCACTCGGGACGGTTTTCAATCCTGTGGTTGGCATCGCGGAAAGATTCCACTACGCTCAAACGCTTCAACGCATCTGCCTTACGTTGCTGGGAAGTTTCTGTAGCGGCGGCATTACGCAGGTCATAGCTCAGCTGATCCAGGTCTACCCTTGCCAGCATGGCCTGTATAGCTTCGGCACCCATTTTTGCGATAAACTTCTGCGGATCTTCATCAGGCAGATACTGGTTGTCTTTCGGAAGGTTTTCCAGTATTTCCAGGTATTCCTCCTCCGTGATCAGGTCTCCCGGCTTCAGGTTACGGTCTTCGCGTACGCCCGGCTGTATTACCACGTACCTTTCGTAGTATACAATGCTCTCCATTTTCTTGGAGCTGATGCCCAGCAAGTAACCGATCTTGTTAGGTAAGCTTTTAAAGTACCAGATATGTACTACCGGCACTACCAGCTTTATATGTCCCATGCGCTCACGCCGTACTTTCTTCTCCGTTACTTCCACTCCGCAACGGTCGCACACAATTCCTTTATAGCGAATACGCTTATACTTACCGCATGCACACTCATAGTCCTTTACCGGACCGAATATCCGCTCACAGAACAAACCGTCTCTTTCCGGTTTGTAAGTGCGGTAGTTAATGGTCTCCGGCTTTAACACCTCACCGTAAGACCTTTCCAGTATAGCATCCGGAGATGCCAGGCTTATCGTAATCCTGGAAAAATTTGATTTTGGACGGTTGTCTTTTTTGATAGCCATATAGCGTTTGTAATTTGTAGTTTGAATTTAGTTGATCTCTGAACCCGGGCAGGACAAACTGTTGTCCTGTTCCTTTATTCAAATTTCAACTCTAAACCTAACCCTCTCAGTTCATGCACCAGCACGTTGAACGATTCCGGTAATCCGGCCCTGGGGATATTGTCACCTTTCACGATAGACTCATACGTCTTGGCACGACCGATGATATCATCAGATTTAAGCGTCAACAGCTCCTGCAGGATATTGGATGCACCGTATGCTTCCAGCGCCCACACTTCCATTTCACCAAAACGCTGACCACCGAACTGTGCCTTACCACCCAACGGCTGCTGTGTGATCAGACTGTACGGCCCGATAGAACGTGCGTGCATCTTATCATCCACCATATGGTGCAGCTTGATCATATAAATAATACCGACTGTTGCTTTCTGGTCGAAGCGTTCCCCGGTCTCCCCATCATACAGGTAGGTATGACCGAAAGACGGCAATCCCGCTTTGGTAATATAATCGGCGATTTCTTCCGTAGAAGCCCCGTCGAAGATCGGGGTAGCGAATTTTATACCCAGCTTCTCAGCAGCCCAGCCCAATACTGTTTCGTAGATCTGCCCCAGGTTCATACGGCTGGGTACCCCCAGCGGATTCAATACGATATCCACCGGTGTTCCGTCTTCCAGGAACGGCATATCTTCTGCGCGTACGATTTTGGCAACGATACCTTTGTTACCATGGCGACCCGCCATCTTATCTCCCACTTTCAGCTTACGTTTTACCGCCAGGTACACTTTTGCCAGCTTTAATACCCCCGCCGGTAATTCATCACCGATGGAAATATTGAACTTTTCTCTCTTGTACCTTCCCAGCTCTTCGTTGAACTTGATATTATAGTTATGCAGCAGGATGTTGATCTGGCTGTCAATTTGCTCGTCACCGGTCCAGCCCAGCGGGTTAATGTTCTGGTAATCGAGCGTAGCCAGGTTCTTCGCGTTGAATTTAGCACCGCGGCCAATCTGCATTTCACCGAAATTGTTGGTAACGCCGGTAGATGCTTTATCTTTCAGCAGCACCTGCAGCTTGCTGATCAATACATCCAGCAGCTCTTTTTCGTTCTGCTCGTGCACTTTCTCCAGCTTGTCGATCGCTGCTTTCTCCCGCACCTTTGCGTTCTTATCTTTTTTAGCCCGCTGGAATAATTTTTTATCGATCACCACACCTTCTGTTCCGCTGGGCGCTTTCAATGAAGCATCCTTCGCGTCGCCTGCTTTATCACCAAAAATGGCACGCAGCAGCTTTTCTTCCGGGGTCGGATCGCTCTCTCCTTTCGGCGTGATCTTTCCGATGATGATGTCACCTTCTTTTACATGCGCACCGATCCTGATGATACCGTTCTGATCCAGGTCTTTGGTAGCTTCTTCCGATACGTTGGGAATATCCGGTGTCAGCTCTTCTTCACCCAGTTTTGTATCCCGTACTTCCAGCTCATATTCGGAGATGTGAATAGAAGTGAACAGGTCTTCTTTAGCAACTTTTTCACTGATCACGATCGCATCCTCGAAGTTGTATCCTTTCCATGGCATGAAGGCCACTTTCAGGTTGCGGCCCAATGCCAGCTCACCATCTTTGGTGGCATACCCTTCTGTGAGGAAGTCTCCTTTAGCAACCACCTGTCCTTTTTTAACAGCAGGACGCAGGTTGATACAGGTCTCCTGGTTGGTCTTCATGAACTTGGTGAGCCTGTACACTTTCAGATCGTCCTCAAAGCTTACGAGCTTCTGTGCTTCGTCTCTATTATAACGTACATGTATTTCATTGGCATCCACAAATTCCACCACACCGTTTCCGTCTGCATGGATCTGGATCCTTGCATCACGGGCAGCTTTTCCTTCCAGACCGGTACCTACAAACGGTGCCTGCGGGCGGATCAGCGGTACAGCCTGGCGTTGCATGTTCGATCCCATCAGCGCACGGTTGGCATCATCATGCTCCAGGAAGGGGATCAGCGAAGCGCTCAGTCCCACGATCTGGTTGGGCGCCACATCCATGAACTCCACTTCTGTTTTTTCCAGTATCGGGAAGTCACCGGTTTGACGGGAAGGAATTAGCTCTTCTTTAAAGTTACCATCCTGATCCAATGGCACGTTTGCCTGGGCAATTTTCGCTTCGTCTTCTTCTTCTGCGCTCAGGTAGGTCAGCACATCCATATTTACTTTACCCTCTGCTACAGAGCGGTAAGGCGTTTCAATAAAGCCCATTTCATTGATCTTCGCATGTACGCACAAGGTAGAGATCAAACCAATGTTCGGACCTTCCGGTGTTTCAATGGTACACAAACGACCGTAGTGGGAATAGTGTACGTCACGCACCTCAAATCCTGCACGCTCACGGCTCAAACCACCAGGCCCGAGTGCAGAAATACGACGCTTATGCGTGATCTCGCTCAAAGGATTGGTCTGATCCAGGAACTGGGACAACTGAGAAGTACCGAAGAAAGAGTTGATCACAGAGGACAACGTCCTGGCATTGATCAGGTCTACCGGGGTAAATACCTCGTTATCACGCACGTTCATTCTCTCGCGGATGGTTCTGGCCATACGTGCCAGCCCTACACCAAACTGGGCAAACAACTGCTCGCCTACGGTACGTACACGGCGGTTACTCAGGTGATCAATATCGTCGATCTCCGCTTTGGCGTTGGTTAAACGCACTAGGTATTTAATGATCTCAATGATATCCTGCTTGGTCAGTGTTTTCTGCTCTATCGGATGGCTGAGGTTCAGCTTGCGGTTGATCTTGTAACGACCTACTTCACCTAAGTCATAACGCTTGTCAGAGAAGAATAATTTATCAATAATGCCACGGGCGGTTTCGTTATCCGGCGCATCTGCCCCGCGCAGCTGGCGGTAGATATGCTGCACCGCTTCCAATTCGGAGTTGGCGCTGTCTTTATTTAATGTATTATATATAATGGCAAAATCCCCGCTCACTTCTTCTTTCTGAATAAACACGCTTTTCACATCCATATCCACGATCAGGTCTACCGCCTCTTCATCCAGGATGGTATCACGCTCCAGCACCACCTCGTTTCTTTCAATGGAAACCACTTCACCGGTATCCTCATCCACAAAATCTTCTACCCATGTTCTTAATACACGCGCAGCCAGCTTTTTGCCGATATACGGTGTCAATGCTTTTTTATTACCGGGTACTTCATCCGCCATACCGAACAGTTCCAGGATATCCTTATCTGTTTCGTAGCCGATGGAACGCAATAAAGTCGTTACCGGGAATTTTTTCTTACGATCGATGTAAGCATACATCACGTTATTGATATCGGTAGCAAACTCCATCCAGGCGCCTTTGAAAGGGATCACCCTGGCGGAATAGATCTTTGTACCGTTGGGGTGCAGCGACTGGCCGAAGAATACACCGGGGGAACGGTGTAACTGGGAAACCACCACACGCTCAGCACCATTTATTACGAAAGTACCCCTGGGTGTCATATACGGAATATTACCCAGGAACACATCCTGTACAATGGTCTGAAAGTCCACGTGCTCCTCGTCGTTACAACTGAGACGCAGCTTTGCCTTTAAGGGAACCGCATATGTCAATCCACGTTCCATACACTCTTCTATGCTGTATCGCGGCGGATCAATAAAGTAATCTAGGAATTCCAGCACAAATATGTTCCTGGTATCCGTGATCGGGAAATTTTCTTTAAACACCTTGAAGAGCCCCTCGATATTCCGTTTATCGGGTGTGGTTTCAAGTTGAAAGAATTCTCTGAAAGACTGGATCTGAATTTCTAACAGATCAGGCGTTTCAGCTAAATGCTTGATTTTTCCAAAATCAATCCTGCCGTTTGTAGCAACTTTTGTTGAAGACATAGTTTTAAAAGCGCTTTTATTGTTTAAATGACAAAATACCCTATAAGTTTCGTTTTAAATTCAAAACAAAACCTATTAGATATCAGTCACTTGTAAATTCAATTGAAAAGTCAAATTGTATTAGGCCCAATTTAAGGAGTGCAAAGGTAAATAATAAAGAGATACCAGCAATTAATTTTTAAACATATTCACTTTTTTTAACTTATTAAAAAAGGTGTCAACATATACAAAATTAACTCAATGCAAATCAATCGTCCGGGCAACAAAAAAGCCCCTGTTTACAGGAGCTTTTTTGTTGTAACAATATCGTCTGTATTAAAAACGGTTCTTTTTGGGACGGGTTGCTTTTAGAGAAACATCATTGGGGTTCAGGGTAATATTTTTAAAAGAGGTGGTCATTTTGGCAGCATCGGTATAACTTACTTCTTCCAGTTCCCCGTCAATAAACCAGAAGGCTACTTTTACCATAAGTCCTTCTTCGTTTTCAGCCACCACGTTAAAGCTCTCTTTCTTATTGATATACTGTATTTTATCTTTAGACAACACTACTTTAGCCGCTTTTTCATCTGCATTGGAGCTAAAATAGATAATATTGTCCTGCACATCGATCATGGAAACAGCATTTACCTCATTTTCAATAAAGTATGCATTGAAAGTGGTATCAAACTTCACTTGCTGATGTTGCAGGGAAAGAAACTGAATCCCTGTCTGGGCTTTTGCCCCGAATGCGATGGCTAACACTGCTATGGTTACAACTAAATTTTTCACGACTTCAGATTTACATATAAAACGTACTAAGTGTTTTCATGTTATTTCAATAAGGCTTATTTCGTTTTTGGGTCATAATCCATCGATGACCGGACCTTATCGAAGGTTTTTTGAAAGGCTGTACCTCCCTATTCTTACGTTTTCCCGGAAACTTTATTGTTCCGCTATGCAAATATTGCTCGAACGTCTCAGACTTCGTATTAGCCTACGTTCTCCCGGGACTCCGGTCCCGGGATTTATAACGCAGGCAATAAAAAAGGCTGCCTTCCGGCAGCCTTACACTTACTTATTTTGTTTTTGCAAATTATCCCAGGTACGCTTTCAGCGAGCTGCTGTAACGTGCTTTTTGCAGGCGCTTGATCGCCCTTTCCTTGATCTGGCGGATACGCTCTTTGGTAAGATCGTATTTCTGACCGATCTGCTCAATGGTCACACCGTTCTCGCCGTCCAGTCCGAAGTAAGCGTTCACGATCTCTGCCTCGCGGGGGCTCAGTGATTTCAATACACGACGGATCTCGTTGCGCAAAGAATCTTTCATCACGTCATCATCGGTTTCAGCGCCACCTTCCAGCAGGTCTCCCATGGCCACGTCTTCGGCTTCGTGCACGGGTGCATCCAGTGAAGTATGACGGGTATTGCTCTGGAAGATATTGTTGATCTCGGTTTCGCTCATTTCCAGCAATTCAGCCAGCTCTTCGGTGCTCGGCTCACGCTCGTGCTCCTGCTCAAAAGCCATATAGGCCTTGTTGGCTTTATTGTAAGTACCGATCTTGTTTTGCGGTAACCGCACCAGGCGTCCCTGCTCGGCCAAAGCCTGCAGAATGGACTGGCGGATCCACCATACCGCGTATGAAATGAATTTAAAGCCCTTGGTTTCATCAAAGCGCTGCGCGGCTTTGATCAGACCCAGGTTTCCTTCATTGATAAGGTCGCTCAGCGACAAACCCTGGTGCTGGTATTGCTTTGCAACAGATACCACGAAACGAAGGTTGGCCTGAACCAGTTTATCCAGTGCTCTCTGGTCACCCATCTTGATCCGCTGTGCCAGCACAGTCTCTTCCTCGGGGGTGATCATAGAAATCTTAGAAATTTCCTGTAGATATTTCTCAACCGCCTGTGAATCACGGTTGGTAATTTGCGTTGCTATCTTAAGTTGTCTCATATTATAAATTGTTTGTCCAAGGCGAAAATCCTGACGGAACTGAATTTGTAGCTAACTACGCCTGTAAGACAGTAACTGAGGGCAAATGTGTTGCAATCCAAGTGCAAACGATATGTTATTTATATTCCCGCTAACTGTGTATGAAGCGATTTGCAAAATTAATACGCATTTATTTCATCTCATAACATTTCTTAAAATTTCTACCATCATTTTTTTAAAATAATAACCTTTATTAACGTAAAGGATGCCGGGAATGAGCCGCCTTCTCCTGTCATTTTCGTAATATACTATAAATCAATATCTTTAGCGGAACAGAATCCTTCTTATCATTATATGAGCGTTGATTTCCGGTCAGATACTGTCACCCGCCCCACAAAAGAAATGCTGGCGGCCATGTTTTCCGCCCCCGTGGGCGATGATGTGTTTGGAGAAGACCCCACGGTAAATGAACTGGAAGCGTTTGCAGCGGAGATGTTTGGGATGGAGTCCGCCATGTTTTGCCCCAGCGGCACCATGACCAACCAGATCGCTATCAAATGCCATACCCGGCCCGGCGATGAGGTCATCTGCGATTTCCTGGCGCATGTGTACCAGTATGAAGGTGGCGGTATTGCTTTTAATGCCGGCTGCCAGGTAAGGACCCTGGCCGGAGACCGGGGCAGGATACGGGCCGACCAGGTAGCGGAAGCCGTTAATGGCGATGATGTGCACAAAGCACGTACCAGCCTGGTATGCATTGAAAATACGGCCAACCGTGGTGGCGGCAGCTGTTATCATATGGAAGAGCTGGAGCGGATACAGCAGGTTTGCCGTCAGCATGGCCTGGCTTATCACCTCGATGGCGCCCGGCTCTTCAACGCTATCGTAGCCAAAGGTGAAAACTCGCTGTTATACGGAAAGCTGTTTGACAGCATTTCCATATGCCTGAGCAAAGGACTCGGCGCGCCGGCAGGGAGTGTTCTGTTAGGCTCCCGGACTTTTATTCATAGTGCCCGCCGGATAAGGAAAGTTTTCGGCGGTGGTATGCGGCAGGCAGGTTATATTGCCGCAGCAGGGTTGTATGCATTGCAGCATCATGTCAGCCGTCTTCCGGAAGATCACCGGCATGCGGCAGCAATCGCCGCCGTACTGGAAAAAGCGCCCTATGTCAAAAACGTGTTACCGGTGGAAACCAATATCATCATATTTGAGCTGGCAAAGGCCGGAGCAGCCAGGCAGTTTGTAGCACAACTGGAAGAAAAAAGCATCCTGGGCTATGCCATTTCACCTTCGCAGGTACGACTGGTCACCCACCTGGATATCAGTGATGATATGATAATGTACACCTGCGATGTGTTGAGAAGTATGGTGTAAAACCTATAAGGTTTAGGATCTGCAGCCACTATAGCGGACCGCCCGGTCGCGTGTCCGCACGCGACTTTCCAAACGGATTACTTACAGTTGATTATGATTATGCGGAATGCGACAAAAAGTCTGGCATCCCACTATGCAGCAGCCACAAGACTTGCTAACCTATAATTAATATTGCTAAGCCCATAAGGCTTGTCAAAGAGACTTGGCCCCAACATTTATTCTCCTGCCTCTTTTAATGCCTGTAATTCAACTTCGGCTGATAATCGAAAACCAGCATTCCTCATTTTAGCTAAAACCGGCTTTATAGACCCTATAATACCTTGCAACCTGGCTTTGATAATAACACCAATGGTTCCTGTGAAATTCAGGTTGAGCTGCCGGGCTATTTTCCTGGCTTTATAATCGTCCAGGATCAGCGTACTATCGGGTGTTTCAAGAGCCAGGGCAATAGCGCTTGCTTCTCCTTTGTCAACCTGCATTTCAAGGAGTAATTGTTTATGGCTGTCTGCAACACTGACAATTTCTACCCATCCGGGTAATGTCTCACCGTATTCTGTAGCAATATCAATAGTGGTGGTTATTTGCCCATAAAGTCTTTGAAGAATATCAAGCTCACCAATATTTGTGAGAATAATCAGGCAACTCGTGTCAGAAATAATAGTTTTATGCATTCATTACATCTCCTGATAAATCTGAAGCAGGAAAATTAAATATAGAAACATCATAGCCCCCCAATAATTCTGCAAAAGCCCTTTTGGTTAAGCCTGCCACTTCCGCAGCCTGTCCCAGGGAAAGCTTACCCAGCTCATACAACCGGCTTGCCACCAGCATGGCAAGCTGCCGGTCATCAACATCTACATTATCTGGAATATGTAAGGTGACTACTTTCATATCTCCAAATTTAATGCAATTCATACTAAAAATATAATATAAATGCTATGTTTTGTCAGCAGAAAGGGGTAGAACCCATGTCCATCAATTACTCCTGTACCACAGATTGGAGAATCCCACAGTTGCGTTTAAACCAATCGAAAAGTAATGATCAGGCACAACTTCGTCCCGCTGACTAGTGTCATGTCAGTGATAAAACGACGTATAATCATTTCCCACTGATTTCGCAAATAAGTGCAGAAGGCTTTGATTATCTGCGGAATTCAGCGGAATCTGCGGGAGACCTCAAATGAAAATTCATGTTTGATGTGACACTAGTGTCATGTCAACGATAAAACGACGGCTAATATTTCCCGCTGATTTCGCAAA
>CAKSVK010000006.1 GCA_934502905.1 uncultured Chitinophagaceae bacterium | reverse complement strand
ACATAAATATGAAAAAACTCTCTGAAATATCAACCGGAACCACTGTACTTGTGAAGGAAGTAGCAGAAAGCGATTATTTATTAAAATTGATGGAAATGGGATTTATTCCCGGCGAATTGGTGACCGTTGAGAAAAAAGCACCAATGGGTGATCCTATAGCTGTGTCTGTAGCCGGATATCAGTTAAGTTTGCGATTGAATGAAGCAGAGCATATCTGGGTAGAATGAGATAAACACTACAAAAGGTTTTAATGAATATTGGTCTTTATTTTGGTTCCTTTAATCCTGTCCATATCGGGCATCTTATCATAGCAAAGTATATATCCCAGCACACCAATCTTGACCAGGTATGGTTTATCGTATCTCCTCAGAACCCCTTTAAGGAATCAGCCGCTTTACTGAATGAATACCAACGGCTTCACCTGGTCCGGCTGGCAATAGACGGAGAAGATGACCTGAAAGCTTCGGATATTGAGTTTCACCTGCCCCGTCCCTCTTATACCGTAGATACATTGGCCTACTTAGGTGAAAAATATCCGCAGCACCAGTTCTCCGTGATCATGGGAAGTGACAGCTATCAGAACCTGCCGCGCTGGAAGAATGCGGATGTGATCATGAGAAATTATCCCCTGTTCGTGTACAGGCGTCCGGGATTTGAAATTAAAGATCCGGGAGATTCCGTTATACAATTGAATGCACCGTTGTTGCAGATATCTGCAACGGAGATCCGCAACATGATCCGGGCAGGAAAATCTATCCGGTACCTGGTGCCGGATATTGTTCAGCAAGAAATTGAAAACACAGGATATTACAGGTAGTGTGCTGCTATACGAATGTCTCCGACTTCGTTATCCCTTATATTTTCGAGACTTTGTTCCCATCCCACTTCTCTAAAAAGAAGTGAAATTGTTTTTAAGTATCCCTTCGGGTATTTATCGATCATGGTCATGCCATTTTAATAAATGGATCATTAGTAATCTGGCATCACACGGGGGAGTATCAGCCAGAAAAAATATATTAAATAAAAATATTATAACTTATATTTCTGGTAATCTTTAGTCTTGGAGAAAAGTGACCACTCACCCGCTTTGTTGCAGGCACTGCGGAAGCATCAGGAGAAACGGCATTGCTTTGCTATAATCGAGCTGCTCATACTCTACTCCCAATGCCCTGATGTTGTGATAATAGGTTTGGTGGTTTTGGTAGTAGTATTTTTCACTTTCCATAAACCAGGCTTTGGAACCTGCGTGTTGCGAGATAAACCATTTTTCCAATAACCTTGCGGTCCTGCCGTTGCCATCATTAAAAGGATGGATTTTTACAAATACGAGGTGTATCATCGCTGCAAAAAAGAAAATTTCACCTATGCTTAATATGGTATTGTGCAGAAAATCTATGTCCTCATATAGTCTCTCCATTTCTTCCTCTACAACTCCAGGTACAGCAGCTACATATTCAATACGTCCATCGGGTGTGGTAACGTACATATTTTGATGGCGAAATTTTCCCTGCCAGCGCTTATCTACTATATGCTTCGAGAGAATAGCATGAGCAAATGAAGTATTCTTTTTGTTTAATTCATTGGCCTGGGCAAATGTATAGGCATTATAAAGATCATCTATTTTCTTTGTATAATCGGGCTGGAACGGGATACCAAAACGCTTATGCTTTACGTAGCTGTCCAGCTCTATATTTTCACCTTCAATTTTACTGCTGAATACGGATGACACAGAGGCATAGAAATTAAAGGTAGCAGTGCTCAATTCTGCATCGTGCAATAAGTCAAAATGTTCCTGCAAATTCGTCGGAACAGCTTTATAATAGCTTTCGAGCAGTGTTACAGGTAATATTTTTAAACCGGAGATCATATATTCATAAAACTAAACTTTTATGAATAGTCCGAAAAATTAAAACCAGGTGAAGTTAAAAAACCTATAAGGTCCCATATTGTGGCATGACCTTATAGGTATAATAAAACTACCGGTTCACAGTGAATTTTGGGTTGATGAATTCCCAATCCCTGATGTGGGAAGGCTGGTGTTGCTCCTGTAATATCTGTTCAAATTTTTTCGCCAGTTCCGGATGCTGTGCTGCCACATTATTGGCTTCTTTCTCATCTGTTTTGAGATTGTATATTTCCCAGGGCGCATTTTTATCGGTTTTCATATTACTTTTTACCCCTTTCCAGTCGCCGATACGGACCGCTACCTGCCCGCTTTTTTCAGGGAACTCAAAATATAGAAATCCGTGCTGCTTTTGCTGTTCATCCCTTCCAGTTAATACCGGCAGAAATGAAATGCCGTCATTTTTCGGTACAGCAATTCCGGTCAGCTCAGACAGGGTTGCCATCATATCAAACTGTACAGAAACGTGGCTGGTAACTTTTCCGGAAGGAATCTTCCCCGGCCAGCGGGCGATAAAAGGCTCGCGAATACCTCCTTCATAAAGGTCCTGCTTGCGCCCACGCAATCCGCCGGTAAGATTAAAAAATTCAACGTCTGCGCCACCCACATCAAATGTGCTGCCGTTATCGCTGCTGAACATTACAATGGTATTATCATCCAGCTTTAATTCTTTCAGCAAGGCCATGATTTTTCCTATCTGCTTGTCCATATACGTGATCATCGCGGCATAGGTAGACAAAGGATATTTCGTAGGCGCATATCCTTTATCTCCATAATAGGGCGACTCCTTAAACTGACCTACATATTCATTTACCGCTTCATCAGGCGCCTGCAGGGACACATGCGGCACCGTATAAGGCAGGTACAGGAAAAACGGCTTGTCCTTATTGCTCCTGATAAAAGCCAGGGTCTTCTCCGCCATTTTTGTTATGGCGTAATCTTCTCCTTTATACCGGTTAAATACGGAATCAGGTGCGTCCTCCGGAATAGGCTGATGCACATAAAAAGGCGTGTTACGCAACGTATCCCATTTGCCGTTCTCCCACAGGTGAGTGGGATAATGATTATGCGCCTGCTTCTGACAAAGGTATCCGTAATAATAATCGAACCCCTGCTTGTCTGGTGCGCCGGTAGTATTATTCATTCCCAATCCCCATTTCCCGATCAACCCGGTGGTATAACCCGCCTTTTTCATCAGGTGGGCTATGGTAAATGTTCCTTCGGGCAGGGGCATCTGGCCGCCTTCGGTACTGTCTGCAAAGCCACCCAGCTCATAGTTACCCCGGATGTAAGAATGTCCCCCATGCCTGCCGGTCATCAGCATGGCTCTTGCCGGGGCACATACGGGCGTACTGGTATAATGCTGCGTAAATCGTATGCCTTCCCTGGCGATCTTATCTAAATGAGGGGTTTTGATCTTTTGCTGTCCGTAACATCCCAGCTCGCCATACCCCATATCATCAGCATAAATGTAAATCAAATTGGGCTTTTGCTTTGTTTTCTGTTGCGTTGTTTGGGCAGACAGGAAAACAGACAGGATAATACCTGCGGAAAATAAAATGACTTTTTTCATGAATCAATTATTGTTTGGACAAATAATTATAATCCCGGTCAGCTATTTGGCGGGATATGCATGGAACAGCGCTGTCAGATGCTCCTTTTGCTTAACGAACTTCGAGTCATCAAACAGGTTCACTCTTTCTGAAGGATCCCAGGAAAGGTTAAATAATTCAAACGTTTCCTTATCATCCTTTTTGGTAACCCTCAGCTTCCAGTCCCCGTCCCGCACACCTTCCAGTGTATAATTATGATAATAGATCGGCTTATGCGCTTTGTTATAATTTTTGTCCGATAACAGACCTGTAACAGATTGACCGTCTATAACCCTGGCAGGCAATTTTGTTTTTGTCCATTCGGCCAATGTAGGCAGTACATCAATATTGGCGAACGGTTTTGTCAGCACAGCATTTGACAGTGTGTGCCCTTTCCAGTAAATGATAAAAGGTACCCTGTGACCGCCCTCCAGTGAAGTGCCTTTTGATCCGCTGAAAATGCCGGCCGCACCAATATGATAGGGTTTAGTAAACCCGTCGTCGTACATGCGCTTGGGCGCATTCAGCCAGGGACCATTATCACTGGTAAAAATAAAAATGGTATTGTCTGCCTGCCCTGCTGCTACCACTGCATTCCATATCTCCTGAAGCCCCCTGTCCAGGTCTTCAATAATGTCTCCGAATTCGCCGCCTGCAGAATACCCGGCCTGCTTTTTTTGCACGGCAAAAGCAATTGGTAAATGAGGCATATTATGTGCCAGGTAAAGAAAAAAAGGTGCCTGTTGCTTTGTTGCCTTTTTGATGAACTTAACGGATTCCTTTGTATACAGATCATTGAGTGTACTATCGTGCGGGGCAAAAACCTCGGGTGTTGTATTCCGGAAAATTTTGATCACAGTATCGGTCTTTACATAGGGGCTCCGGTAATCGTGACTATACAACATGCCGTAAAAATCATCAAATCCCTGTTTGTTAGGTAAGGCTGTTCCATAATCGCCCAGGTGCCATTTTCCAACCATGCCGGTCGTGTACCCGGATGTCTTCAGCATTTCTGCAAGGGTTACCTCTTCATCCGCCAGGGCCCTTTTATCTCCCGGCCCGATGGGCCACAACAGCTCGGTGCGGCTGCAATAACGTCCCGTAAGCAAAGAAACCCTTGATGGCGTACAGGTAGGCGATGTCGTGACAAAGCTGGTTGCCATCACACCCTTCCGGGCCATGTCATCCAGGAAGGGTGTTTTTATCAAAGGGTTGCCGTAACACGCGATATCACTATAACCCATGTCATCTGTCATTACCAGGATGATATTGGGCTTTTTATCAATAGCCTTCGTTTGCGAAAAGCCGGTACAGGCTAGGGATATGAAAAGACAGGCGAGACAGAGATCCTTTGCCCTGTTTATAAAATATTGTTTCATATACATTGTATTACGGTTAAAAGTACTGGAAAATTACCATCCCGGGTTTTGCCCCAGGTTTGGGTTAAGCGCTTTTTCTGTTTGTGGTACCGGCCATAAATAATGCTTTGCCGGTTCAAATACCCTGTTCACGCTGGGAACTTCAATGGTGATAGGCTGCCCGTTTGCATAATAGGTAATTCCGTACACTTTTCCGGTCATAACGGTTTGTGCCGTCTTCCACCGCCGGATGTCAAATAGATGCCAGCCTTCAAAAGCCAGTTCCACGATCCTTTCTCTTCTCACTGCTTCTCTGAGCTCTTCCTTCGTCATGCCGGCCGCTAATGCAGGTAACCCTACATCCGGGCGCGTTCTCACTGCATTGATCGCATCATATACGGAAGCATCTATTTCATCTGATTCTATTTTAGCCTCTGCATATGTCAGCAGCACTTCTGCATACCGTAATAAAATGAAATTCAGCCCGCTGGCTTCGGGTGTGGTAAGGTCATCGGCAACAATGTATTTTTTCAATGAGTATCCGGTGCTGGTGTTATACTGGGTTTTCCCTACTTCATCAGCGCCTCCCTGTCCGGGCACAGGCTGAAACAGTATGCCGCTTGGAAGTGGGTCGCCATCCACGAACATGGTAAACCTCATGCGGGGATCGCGATTATTGTAAGGGTTTTGAGGATCAAATCCGGATGCCGGGTCCAGGATGTCTTTTCCGTTTTTCATTGTAAACATATCAGCGAGCGCTTTGGTAGGCACAAAGGAACTGCTGCTGTTCCGCTGGCTGTAGGGTCCCATAAATGTAAATGCGTTGTGGGTAAGGGTTCCCGCAAGAAATTGCTTGTCTAATATTATTTCCTTGTTATTTTCTGCTGTATAGGTAAAGAGGTTTCCATAACTTTCCAGTAACCCGTATACATTCAGGTCCATCACCTGCTTTGCGGCTTCTGCTGCGGTGATATAGTTGCCGGCCCACAGGCTGGCACGTGCTTTGAGCGCCAGGGCTGCGCCCTTTGTGATCCGTCCCTTTTCCACATTTCCATAGGAAACAGGCAAAGCGTCTGCAGATTCAGTGAGCTCTTTATTGATGAACGACCATATCTCGGACTGGGAGGTCCTTCCGATCTCCAGCCCTTCCGGCACTGTGATGGGCGTTGTAATTAACGGCAGGTCTCCGTACAGCCCGGTCAATTTCATGTAAAAGTAAGCGCGTAACACCCTTGCTTCTGCTTTAAGGCGATTGATCAGCTCTGTATTGGAAGTAGGGATACGATCAATATTGCTCAATACTTCATTAGCCAGGAAAACAGACCGGTAACCGTTCTGCCACTCGTTCCGGATCCTGGAGTGAGATGCATCGTAGGTGCCATTCTCAATATTGTATTCTACCGTAAAAGTAGTGTTGGTGTGGCCAATATCTGTAATGCCATCCAGCACAAATAAATTAACTGCATCTAAGGTGGCATATACTGCGTTCACTGCGTTTACCGCATCGGTTTCGGCTTTCCAAAAAATAGCAGAGGAGACCCTGTCATTCGGGACAGTATCCAGGATCCCTTTTTTACATGCGCTGAAAGCAATGGCAGTAACAGCTGTCATCAATGTTATATATCTGTATGAAGATTTCATGTTTCAACGATATTTAGAAAGTTAAAAATTAAGGTTTACGCCGAGCGTGTATAACCTTGTTTGCGGAAAATAATCACCTCTTCCGGATTGTGCTTCCGGATCAAGATTCCATTCATTCAGCCTGGAGAAAGTGAGCAGGTTTGTGCCTGCCAGGTATACCCTTGCGGTGCTCAAGCCAGCTTTCTTCAATATAGCAGCCGGCACGGTATAAGACAGCTGAAGATTTTTCAGCCGCAGGTAAGAGCCGTCAATTATTAACCTGTCAGAGGTATTTACGTTTCGTTGATCACTTTTGCGGGGCAGCGGGAACTTGGCGTCACGGCGCTCCGGTGTCCAGTAATTATCCGTGATGATCTTATGGGTAAAGCCTTCAAAAATGCCGTATTCGGAAAGCGCTCCGGACAGGCGGGTATCTACATCTGCGGCACCCTGGAAGAGCAGGTTCAGCGAGAATCCCCGGTAGCTGATGTCGGCCACCGCACCAAAAGTGTATTTAGGGAACGGGTTGCCGATCATGGTCCAGTCGTCTGCATTAATTTGCCCGTCTTTATTCAGGTCAACATATTTTACGTCGCCGGGCTTGGTATTGGGGGCAATGGTAGGATAGTTATCAATTTCCTGCTGGCTTTGAAAATAGCCCTCTGTTTTGTAACCCCAGTGCGCATTGAATGGTAAACCTACTTTTACTATATACCGCGGATCCAGGTCGTAAGAGTTGTTAATAAAAGGTCCGCCGCCTTTAAGGTCGATCACCTCGTTTTTGTTGATCGCCATATTAGCGCTGAACGAATATTTTACAACATGGGAATTATCGCGGTATCCGACAGAAAACTCAAATCCTTTATTATCGATCGTACCGGCATTTTGAGACGAGGTAGCAAAACCTGTTACAACGGGTAATGGCAGCGCCAGTAAAATATCTGTTGTTCTTTTTTTATAATAATCCGCAGAAAAAGACAGCCTGTTGTTGAACAATGCGCCTTCCAGCCCTATATCGGTTTGGGTATTTGTTTCCCATGATATGGTAGGATCTGCCAGCACGGTTTGCGACAGGGTAGCTGCGGTTTGTCCTCCAAAGCTGTAGGAACCCTGGGACAGGGATGCATAATAGCTATATAGCGGAACCGTCTGGTTCCCCGTTTGCCCCCATGATCCTCTTATCTTTAACTCATTAAAAGGCGTATTCAGGTCTGCAAAGAATGATTCTTCCGTAATTCTCCATGCCGCGGAAAAAGAAGGGAAGAAACTATACTGCCTGTTTCCCGTAAAACGGGAAGAGCCATCGTAGCGTCCGTTTATTTCCAGCAGGTATTTCTGATCAAAAGAATAATTCAACCTTGCGAAATAAGAGCGTAGCCCGAATTTGTATTCACGGCCACCGTTGTCTTTGGTAGGGTCGTTAGCGCCCTGCCCCATGGATTGAATATCGTTGTTGTAAAATCTTTCCCGGTAGGCAGTAAGCGTATCCCCGCTGTTATACAGCTCCGAAAACCCCAGGAGTCCTTTTATCTCATGATCTCCCACCTGCTTTGTATAATTTGCCAGGTAGTTGGTGGTAATTTCACGGTAGTGATAACGGTTTTCAGTTAATGTGTTGTTGGCGATCTGATAACGCCTGCCTGTGATATTGTCAAAGTTGTCAACGGTATTCCTGTATGCTTTTTGTCCTGAAAAATCCATAACCGCCGAAACCTGGGCTGTGAGGGTCAACCCTTCCAATACTTCGTAGTCGAGCTTGCCGTTTGCAAAGAGGAAATTGGTGGCAAGGCGCCTGTAACCTGATTTTTCGGCTAACAAAAGTGGGTTGAATCCCTGCTGGCTGAGCCCGTATGTTCCGTCGGGGTATTTGGGTGTGGCAAAGAGCGTTCCATGCAGGAAGCGGTTGAAGACATCGGTAGCAAAAGGGCTTTTTGACAGGTTATACCGGTAGTTAAAATCACTGCTCAGCCTGAGCTTTGGAAAAAGCTGCATATCGTTGCTGATGCGGAACTCACGGATATTTGCGCCATAATTCGGTGCTATTCCGTCCTGGTCCATATACCGCATGCTGACCCGTGTGCGGGAGAACTCGTTACCCCCGCTGAGTGATATATTGTGGCTATGCTGGGGCGCTGCTTTTAACACTGTTTGAAACCAGGTATTGGCATGAGGATATCTATACCTGTCGGTGGCATTTACCCAGCCGTTGATAGCGGAATCTGAATATCTTGCAGGTATGGCAAGCTCCTGGTTGGTATATGCCAGCTGCTGGTAGCGCATATAGTTTTCAGTCTCCATGTTTTCCGGGTTGTTCGCAGACTTTTGTATCGCGTAGTAGCCGCTGTAGGCTGCCCGGACTTTACCTGCTTTTGCCCGTTTCGTGGTGATCAGTACCACTCCGTTGGCAGCTCTTGACCCGTAGATGGCTGTGGACGAGGCGTCTTTCAAAACAGAAATGCTTTCAACATCCTCCGGGTTAAGATTGAACATGGGCTGCTCTACCCCGTCCACGATGATCAGCGGTGAGCTGTTGTCGTTGTTGCCGGAAAATGTGGTGATGCCGCGTACTCTTATCGTAGCAGCAGATTTCCCCGGCTCGCCTCCCCTGTCCAGCACTGTCAGCCCCGGGGCCTGTCCCTGTAGCGCCTGTTGCAAATTGGATACCGGCCGCCTGACCAGGTCTTCGTTCTTTATTTGCGACACCGCACTGGTGGTGCTTACTTTTCTTTGTACGCCATATCCTACCACCACAATATCTTTTTCCTCCGCTATGTCAATTTCCATGATAATATTCAGGCTGCTGGTCTTGCCAATAGTCACTGCTTTGTTCCTGTATCCTACAATTGAAAATTCCAGCTCATCACCTTCGCGGGCATCGATCACAAACTCTCCTTTTTCGTTGGTGCTTGTGCCTTTCGGCGTTCCTTTTATCACAATAGAAACACCTGCTATGGGCTCTCCTTTTTCATCTCTCACCACGCCCCTGATCTCGGCAAACGTAACAGCCGGCTTTTTTTCTTCTGCTGTTACGGCCTTCTCTTTTATGACTATTGTTTTTTCAATAACAGAATAGGTAACAGGCAGGTTCTGCAGGCAGATGTCCAGCACCTGCTGAAGAGGAGCGTTCTTTACATGGATATCAATTTTGCCGGCCTTATCCAGCAATGCATCCTTGTAAAAAAAACGGAACCCCGATTGCTGGTTTATCTTTTTGAAGACCTTTTGTAGGGTGATCTTTTTCTCTGATAACGTGATTGTTTGGGAAACCCCTCTGGCGCTTACCTGCAGGCAAATAGCCAATAAAAAGACAGACATTAGTTTCATAACGAGCAGCGCTTTGACAATTGATTTCCTGCCGGGGGGCAGGAAGCAAGCAGTCATTAAATTCATACTTTTGTGTTGTTTGGTTAAAAAATAGACAATACTTAGCCGTTTGTTTATAATGATTGATCCAAACGATACGCAGGAGGTTGTACCAACACTTCCTGCTTTTTTGGACGAATCACTTATTTTATTGCATAACAATTATTTTGCGTCCCTCAATTGTAAATTTCACCCCGCCCGCTTCCATGATCTTCAAAACCTGCTCCAGGTTACTTTCCCTGCTGACGATCCCGGAAAAAGACTCCCTGCTGACGGCTCCTTTATATGATACTTCTATATCGTACCATCTGCTGATCTGGCGCATGATGCTTTGAATATTTTCGCTGTAGAAAAAGAACATCCCGTTTTTCCAGGCTATCACATTGTCCGTATCCACGGAAGAGCTTACTGCTATTGCTTTGTCGGATACCGCGTGGGCCTGTTCTCCCGGCTTTAGTACAACAGTTTGGTTGTTCATATCTACTTTTACAGCGCCTTCCAGCAAAGTGGTATTTACAGACTCCTCATCTTCATAAGCCATAATGTTAAAATGCGTTCCCAAAGCCTCCACCAGACCAGGATTCCATACATTGTTTACGTTTACAAAAAAGGGGATCCTCTTTCCTGAAGGAAGCCGGGAGGGTGCAATCTCAAAATATCCTTCCCCTGTCAGCTCCACGCGTCTTTCCGTCTCATTAAAAGTGGCAGGAAATCGCAGGGAAGAAGAAGAATTCAACCAAACCTTGCTTCCGTCTGCCAGCACAACAGTATACTGACCCCCTCTTGGCGTATGGATAACATTATACAGGGTTGCTTTTTCTTTTGTTGCGGATAAGGAATATTTGAGCTCTCCATCTATATTGCTGATCCGGCTGTTTCCCTGCGTAGCGATGTTCCCGTTATTTTCCCCGCTCAATTCAATTACCGATCCGTCTGCAAGGGTTAAAGTCGCTTTTTCCTTTCCCGGCAAGATCGGGTGGTGTATTTCAACAATTTCCGTCACCGTCTCCTTTTGAGGACGGCTCAAAAAGTAAAAGAATGCCCAGCAAAGCACAACAAGACAGACCGCAGCTGCGGCTGAAAAAAACCGTTTCCGGTAAAACGGGACCACTTTTGTCTTCCCCATCTTACGCAACTCTTTTCGTATCCGCTCTGCCCAGGCTGTTTTCTCCGTTTCTCTTTCACTCCTGATCTTATTGCCGGCGCCCTGAAAAGCTTCAACGATCATCTTGTTGGCTTCGTCCCCCCGGACATAGTCTAAGAGCTCTTCCAGCTCTTCTGGCGTACATTCATTATTAAGGTAGCGTTTGAACAGTTGTTTGTAGTAGAGATTATCTTTCATTTGACCGGTAATTAAAAATCCACACCAATTGACAGCCGGTATTAATAATCCCGGAATGCGGAAAGAGGGTGGGTTAAAAAAAAGATTTTTTAATGAAGATGCGGAAAAAGGAAAAGCAGCAGGGAAACGTCGCCGAAACGGAAGAAATAGCTGCGGATATCCTGCATGGCCTTTACCATATGTTCCTTTACAGTATTGCGTGATATGCCGAGCTCACTGGCTACTTCCTCGTATGTTTTATTGCTTTGCCTGCAGAGCTGAAATACTTTCCGGCGCTGGTCAGGAAGCTTGTTAATGGCGCTTTCCAGCAGGCGCTGGTATTCCTGCCACTGAAAGCTCTTTTCGGGATTGTTTGTTTCTATTTCATAAAGAATGGATACCTGGCTCCGGAGGATGTGATCGTTCGCTATTTTCTTCAACATCTTGAACGAGATGTTCCGGCTGATCCTGTACAGGTAGGCGGCAAACGATAAATGAGGTTGCAACCGGTGTCTTATTTCCCATATTTTCAGGAAGGTTTCCTGCACCACGTCTTCCGCCACCTGCGGATGCTTCAGGAAATAAATAGCCCCGTTATAAACGCCCATATGATAGCGGTTATACAGCTCAAGAAAACAACCGGTATCGTTTTCTTTCAAACGGGCCATCAGCTCCCAATCTTCATATGTTTCTATGCGGGGCAATGTTTACTCATTTATGAACAACTACTTGCTGATCTCCACAATACAGGCCGCTACCTGGTTTTCTGTTGCCGGACCCTGCAGTTGGATGGTACCGCTGCCGGTATGGCTGTATCTTATACCTGTACTTTGTCCCAGTGTTTTTAGCACCCTCGTTGCATAGTCTGCGCCGGGCTGCTGGCTGATGGCAGCATTCAGCTTATACCAGTCCAGTTCCTTTTTACTTACCACGATGGCGATCACATCGCGGTTGCCGATGCTGTCCGGGGTCATGCTTTTATCCTTTGGAAAAAGCCGGTAACCTGTAATGCCGCAGAAAGGAGAATATTTTGTTTTTGTGGGATCGTTTTGATCAGGATAGGGAAATAAGGTGAAGCTTGTTCCGTCGGTTTCCTTACCAAAAACATAAGTGTAACACTCCGTTGAGTTTTTTACTTCCATTTTAAAACGGATACCCTGCTTTACCGGCGCTGTTGTTTCAAAACGGTAGCCGTTCACCAGCTTCAGCGGAATGTATCCTTTCCGGGCGGTTTTATTGCCATCGTACTCCACTTCCACCAGGCCGATTTCGGCCTGGAAAGTTGCGTTGGCTGCTGTGCCGGTTTTGGCCATCGGCTCCAGACCGTAAGCTTCTCTTACATAATGCTGAAAATCGGGATAACGTACCCAGGCAAATCCATTGTTGCCCCATTCCGGTCCCCAACTGTTCATAATTAAAAAGGAACCGCCATATTGCCTGTCGTCATAACCCACTACACACATAGCATGCCCGCCAAAACCCATCATGGAAGGATCGCCCGGCGCGGCGCGCCATACATCCTGCCCCTGCATGGACTGCATAAAGCTTTCCCCTACCATCATGCCGATCACCACGGGCGCACCCTGTGCAAGATTTTCTTTAATGGCCCGCATGTCCAGCTCTTCCGTATTTCCTTTCGTCAGGCGGTTGAACCCCCTCATTTTAAATTGGGATGCTGCCTGCACCAATCCCCCGGAAGGCTGCCTGCTGCAATCCTGGTCGGTATAAGGAAACTGGTCGTATGGAACGGACCCCTGTTTGGTCATGTAATCCATTGCCCGCTGAATATAAGAACCCTGGCAATTCTCCAGCCCGATCTGGTTGTATAAAAAGGCAGGACTGAACACCAGTTGATCCGGGTTGGTGTTGGAGCGGGAAGATTCCAGTATGGTGCGGGCCGCATATGCGCTGCTCCAGGCCACACAGCTGCCCTGCTGCCCCTGGTTGCCGACGGCGGGTGCATAACGTTGAAGGTTAGCCGCTTCCGGCAACGGGTTGCGGGTATCGTCTTCGTCTAATGACTCATAAATATTTGCTTTCTGAAATTCCTTCGGATCCAGAAATCCTCCTGTGGCCAGGCTGCCTGCCTGCGATATGATATTACCGCAGCCTTCGCGGCCCAGCAGGAAATAAGCGCCAAAGCCCAATGCTGCAATAACAAGGATCCCTTTGAACCCGAAGATCCGTATCAGGAGTGGAATGAGTGCAAATAGTCCGCCGCCGGAGCCGCCTCCACCTCTTCTTCCTCCCGAATTATCATTGAACTGTTCCGGCCGATCGGGTTGATCATCGGTCATACGTATAGCCATAAGTTGCAGGTATTTTATGGCTAAATGTAGGAAGAATTTTTATTTTTCTATTGGTCTCAGGCCACACTCCAGCCATTCCCTGTATTTGCCGATGTTAGGGGTATAACCAACCGGATTTGTCATCAGCCTGCCCTCAGGACTGACCACTGCATACAGCGGCTGCGCAGAATTAACGAAGTTCTCGGACTGGAAGGTTGCCCACAAATCACCTATCTTATTGATCTCCTTTTCTTTACCATCGGCCAGGGCATAGGTAAACCGGTCCTCTGCCGGCAGCTTTTTACGGTCGTCTACGTACAGTGAAACCAGGATATAGTTTTCCCTGATCAAAGCTGAAACGGCGGGATCTGTCCAGACCTGCTCTTCCATTTTGCGGCAGTTCACGCAGGCCCAACCGGTAAAGTCTATCAGGATCGGTTTGTTTTGTTCCTTGGCAAGTTGCACCGCCTTTTCATAATCATTTATTACGTCGGGCTCTACTCCTTTACCATGTGCATTGGAAGCTCCATATACACTATAACTCAATGGCGGAGGAAACCCGCTCAACAGCTTGAGGTTAGCCGCAGGTGTGTTGCTGAGCCCGGGCACCAGGTATATGGCAAAAGCAAAAGCGATTGCCCCGAGAATTTTCCGTCCTGTTGATATTTTTTGTCCTTTATAATCATGTGGAAGCCGCAACCAGCCAAACAGGTATAGCCCCAGGCCAACGGCGATCAGTATCCAGAGACCGATAAAAACCTCCCGTTTCAGCAGCCCCCAGTGCTCTACCAGATCGGCATTGGAAAGGAACTTGAAAGCAAGCGCCAGCTCCACGAAAGCCAGTACTTTCTTTACCGTATCCAGCCAGCCGCCGCTTTTTGGCAAAGACTTCAGCCAGTTGGGGAATATGGCGAATAATGCAAACGGCAGGGCCAATGCGGTACCAAAGCCGGCCATACCCGCTGTCAGCGGCCAGGCTCCGTCGGAAGCTGTGCCAACCAATAAGGTTCCTAATATAACGCCTGTACAGGAAAAGGAGACGATCACCAGGGTAAGCGCCATGAAAAAAATACCACCAGTGCTGCCAAGCCCGCCTTTGGCATCTACCTTGCCGGCAATACCGGAAGGAATGGTGATATCGAAATACCCGAAAAATGAAATGGCGAAAATGATAAAAATGACGAAGAACAGCACATTGAGCCAGGCATTGGTAGAAATATTATTGAAGATCTCCGGCTGAACATTGCCTGCAATATGAAAAGGAATGCTGGCAGCTATGTATATCAGGAAAATGAAAAAGCCGTACAACGTTCCGTTTTTGATCGCCTGTTGCCTGTTGGATGCCCGGTTGGTAAAAAACGAAACCGTCACAGGGATCATGGGAAATACACAGGGAGTCAGTAATGCGATCAGGCCGCCGCCGAGCCCCAGCAGGAAAACGGTCAGCAGACCTTTGTCTTCTTTTACACCATCCCCGCAGGGAAATGCAGGATTGTTGACATCAATGCTGCTGATCTTTACTTTACCGGCGGTATTTTTTACAACGCCTCCTTCAAAAATGAGCGTACCGGATTCTTCTATGGGAACGAATTCCTCATTGTTGGAGGCGAATCCTTTTAAGGTTACCTTCAAAGAAGCCGGTACCTCTCCTTCAATGGTGATATCCTGTATAATGGAAATATTGCCAGTGTAGGCTTTTACCTCTATATTATCAAAAAGAGGATCTTTTACTATAGTGGCAGCCGGATCTGCTGCAGTGTTGCCTGCTTTTTTAATATGATCATTGTCCCAAACCAGCTGCAATGCCTCAATACCGATATCCTCCAGTTTTTCCGCATATACATGCCACCCGGCTTCTACCTGTGCATTCAGCGTAACGGCAAATGTATTGTCTGTTTTTTTAACGCTGCTGACATTCCACTTTACCGGAAATTCCTGTGCACTCAAAAAAACGGGAAGAAAAAGAAGGGAAAAAAATAAAAATCTTGCCATGTCTGTCGGTTTCTAGCATTAGGTATTATGTCCTTATTATCCGGACAACGGGAGACAAAAAAGCAGCAGTGACGGTTGGTAGTTACAGGTCGGGCTCCTCTTCCCTGTCTTCATTCCATTCCACAATAAAGTTATTGCGCCCTTCACCGGAAATGATCGTCATATATTTTTGCTGAACCAATTCCAGCAGGGAGAGAAAAAAGAAAATAGCGTGGATCCTGTTCTCACATTGTTCGAAGATCTTTTCAAAGCTGACTGTTTTTTCTTCTTCCAGCAGCCTTAGCATGTTATCCCGGCTATCCTCCATGGTGTAGTTGTACTGATACACTACGTGCTGGTGCCTGTTGTTCCTGTCATAAACTTTCTGCATCACCCGTTCAAAGGCTTTCATCAGCTTGAACATGGTAATGGTCTGTATTTCCGTTCCTTCTCCCGCTTCTTCTCCTATCTGGCTAAGCTCTTTCTGCAGGTTACCGCGTTTTACCATCAGCATCCGGATCGCTTCCATTTCCGCCATTTTTGCGGAAGCTTCTTTGAAGCGTTTGTATTCCAGGATCTTGTCTACCAGCTCCTGCCTCGGATCTATCTCATTACCCTGGGCGTCCAGCTCTTTACGGGGCAGCAGCATTTTTGCTTTGATACGCATCAGGGTAGATACAAACAGGATGAACTCACTGCTGAGCTCTATATTCAGCTCTTCCGCATTATGTATATACGCCAGGAAGTCGTTTATGATCTTTGTGATCTGTATATCATAGATGTCCAGTTCGTCCCGCTCAATAAAAAAGAGCAGAAGGTCGAATGGACCTTCAAACTGGGGAAGCCTGATCTGGTATGATTCTGTATTCACGGCAGTATATTTAAATGCAATGCGTCCCGCCCGGTTAAACTAAACAACCAAAACGGGACGCATAATGCAAATATAAGTAACAGATGCTAACCGGGTACCACTGATTTTGCCAAGCAAAGGGACCCGGAAAGGCTACTGATTATCTGTTGGAAATGCTGTAAGCCAGACCGACACCCAACATTTGCTTTAACTGTGTTCTCGGACCTCTTGCGTTACCATTTTTGTCAATAGATGCAATATCATTGTCATATATCATATCCAGTGACAGGCTTACCGTGATCAGCCGGGTAACTTTCATAAGCAACATATTTGTCATATATACATCTATGTTCTGTGGGTCTTTCAGGTAGTTGGAGAAAAGATCGAGTCTTCCGGCATAAGAAATATTTTCAGCGAGATTGGTTTTGTACCCAACGGTAGCAAAAGCACCAAACTCTGTTCTGGCTTTTTTACCGGGATCCACACCAAAAGCGCCTGCATTTGAAAGAACTTCATCTGTTACGATCGTCCACCTGGCTGTTGCCGGAGAAAGAGACGCAGAAAAGTTATCGTTGGGCTGATAGGTTATAGTAGGGGAAACCAGCACATAAGCAGGAGCAAAGGAGTTGGAAATCATGATTTTAGCAGCATCTTCGGGATAAGAATACCCTTTTGCAAACTGGGTCCTGAAGTTAACCAACCCACCTATGTACCATCCTTTGGGGCTGATCTGGTAGCCATATTTGGACAACAGGTCAACCCGGTCATCTGCTTTTCTGCTACCCAGGCTGGTTGTGCTTACAATACCATACGCCAGGTCGAGGGTATTATCCCAGATGTGCTTATCCTTTTTGTAGAAAGCATACAGGTTCACCATAGTTGCCAGGGAGAAAGAATACCGGTCTCCACCCGCAGCCCAGTTGGTCAATGAACCCTGGTTGACGTTAATATTGAATAAGCCGCCTGTTTTCCAGGTTTTGGGAATGGTGTCGTTGGGATCTTTGGTCACGGCTCTGCCCGCTTCGTTTTGTAAGTTTTTGATCGTTTCGTCCTGAGCGGAAACAGACGTTGCAATCAATAAAGTAAAGAGTACCAGTGCGTTCCATGTAATCCTTTTCATAGTTCGTAAATTTTGCGCAAAAGTAATGCAATTCACCTTACATAGTAAGCTTAAATTCAATTAAGTAATGTAAGGTTGTCCGTTGTAAAACCCATCAAATACTTCACCAAAGTTTGCAATATTTTATTTTTTTCCGGTGAATGGGTTCGTTATCGGCCGTATTACCCCCGGCGGGAAAATTTAAAGCAGGTTGCTGTGCAAAGAGAGTGCAAGTATCAGATGAACGATGACGGACCCCATATTTCGGCAGGCGGTACAATATGAATGTAGCTGTAATACGGTTATTCAGCAAATGGCCATAAACTAGTCATTTCAGTGAAGCAGTCTTGATAATGGGCGCTTTTGGTTAGGAATAGATCGTAACATATAAATTGGATAGCATCCTCCGTGATATGTTATTGCCGGTATCCGATGATACGGTATTTCAGTCGTTGGGGTGTTACAAAATATGTATGGTTTTTTGTTGCGTATAGGATGGTTAGGCTCCCTTTCCGGGAGGTATAGGCGAAGCAAGTGCTGTCAAATGAACAGAAGAACTGTTGACCCTTAAAGAATGGCCAATCATATTACTGTGATTGATTATCAAAATTACCTATTTTGTTAAGCATTTTAGCATCAGGGCAACCGGTTAACAGATATTGTAGTAACTTGTCAGAGAGCCGGGCCGCCGGTGAAATCCGCTCCGAAAGTATGTCATGAGAAAGATATTGTTATTCATTTCCCTAACCATCGCCCTGTCCGCAGCCATTATACAATCCTGCAACACAGCCGCTTCAGGCGACTCCCCCACAAGCGCTGGTCTCATCAGCTATAATTTTGATATTCGTCCCATACTATCTGATAAATGTTTTGCTTGTCATGGCCCCGACGCTAACAAACAGGAAGGAGGGTTACGGCTGGATATAGCCGAAAATGCATACGAGGCACTCAGGGATAACCCGGGGATGCATGCTATTGTTCCAGGAAAGCCGGAGCTGTCTGTTGCCTATACCCGTCTGGTAACAAAGGATCCTACTTTGATCATGCCCCCGCTATCATCTAATCTTACTTTAACGGAACAGGAGATCGGCCTTATAAAAAAATGGATTGAGCAGGGCGCCCGTTATGAGCGGCACTGGGCGTTTACATCTCCTGAAAAAAAGGAGCTTCCGGATGTGAAAGATGCGGAGTGGCCCAGGAACGAAATAGACTTTTTTGTATTGCAGAAAATAGAAAAAGCCAAAATGAAGCCCAATGAGGAGGCTGATAAGGAACGGCTGTTAAAGCGGATCAGCCTGGATATTACAGGCCTGCTACCAACGCTGGAAATGATGGATCGTTTTTTATCCGATAACAGTGAAGCTGCTTATGAAAAAATGGTGGATGAATTGCTGAAGCAGCCTGCATATGGCGAAAAAATGGCTATTTACTGGCTGGACCTGGCGCGTTATGCTGATTCGCATGGTTACCAGGATGACAACTACCGGAGTCAATGGCCATGGAGAGACTGGGTGATACATGCTTTCAACAAAAACATGCCTTACAACCAGTTTGTGACCTGGCAGCTGGCAGGAGATCTGATGCCGGATGCGAATAAAGAGCAGTTATTAGCTACCAGCTTCAACCGGAATCATAAAATAACAGAAGAAGGGGGGATCATACAGGAAGAATACAGGGTAGAATATGTGGCAGACCGTACCAACACTTTCGGTAAAGCATTCCTGGGCATTTCGTTTGAGTGTGCCCGTTGCCACGATCACAAATACGATCCGCTTTCGCAGAAAGAATATTTCCGGATGTTTTCCTTTTTCAACAATATTGAAGAGAACGGGATAGAAGGCGGCACCCATAATGTCCAGTCTTTTGCCAAAAATCCTCAAATGGAGATCACTAATGAGGATGTAAAGGGTATTCTGAACTTTGTTCAAAAGACGGATACCAATACCCTGAAAATATCCATCATGGGTGAGCTTAAAGATTCCGTGAGAAAAGCGTATGTGCTGGACCGTGGATCCTATGATTCACCCAAAGAAGAAGTTACGCCCGGCACCCCGGAGTCTATCATGACTTTTGGGCCGGAATATCCTTCCAACCGCATGGGATTGAGCCAATGGTTATTTGATAAGAAAAACCCGCTGACAGCAAGAATATTTATCAACCAGATGTGGCAGGAATTTTTCGGAAAAGGCATTGTCAGTACAACGGCTGATTTCGGCATGCAGGGAACCCTGCCTACACATCCGGAGTTACTGGACTGGTTAGCCGTAGATTTTATGGAGCATGAGTGGGATGTTAAGCGGCTGGTGAAGCAACTGGTAATGTCTGCTACTTACCGCCAATCTTCTGTGATATCCAAAGAAAAGCTGGAGCGCGACCCCGGTAACAACCTGATGGCAAGAGCCTCCCGGCACAGGGTGAAAGCGGAGCTGGTACGAGATATCGTGTTGTCCAGCAGTGGGCTGCTGGTGAAAAAAATCGGTGGTCCCAGTGTAAAGCACTACCAGCCCAAAGGGTTATGGGAAACCGCAACATCCGGCAGGGGCATCCTGGCAACCTATATCCAGGACCGGGGTGAAAGCCTCTACAGAAGGGGTTTGTACACGCTTGTGAAAAGGACGGTATTACCTCCGCAGATGAGCATTTTTGATGCCAGCAAAAGAGAAGTATGCGAAACCGGACGATTGACCACCAATACACCATTGCAGGCGCTGGTGATGATGAATGATCCAACGGTGCTGGAAGCGGCAAGGGTGTTGGCTTCTACCTTACAGCAGGAATCTTCGGCTGCAGAGGAAAAGATCAAAAAAGCATTCCGCCTGATCGTGTGCAGAAATGCGGGTGAAAAAGAGGTAAAGATCCTGACGAACCTTTACGAGGAACAGGTAAAGGAAATTGATTTGCAAAAAGCAAATGAAATGCTGGCTGTGGGAGAATGCCCTCTGGCTCAAAGTATTGACAAGAAACAAACAGCCTCATTAATGCAGGTGATCTCTGCTATATATAATATGGAAGAAGCTATTTCAAGATCGTAAACTGGTAATACTCAAAAAACGGCGCATATGAACAAGAACCTGATGGAATATAATCTCAATCTGAACCGGCGGAGATTTTTATCCAGGCTCAGCCTGGGATTAGGAAGCATGGCCCTGGGTTCACTGATGATCCCTGACCTTTTCCGCAGGAGTAGTGATGAAACGGAAGCCTTTGTGCCGGGTATACCGCATTTTGCTCCCAGGGCAAAGAGAGTAATTTATCTGTCGCAGAACGGAGCACCTTCTCAGCTGGAATCTTTTGATTACAAGCCCAGGTTGCGTGAAATGATGGGAAAGGAATTACCGGAGTCTATCAGGAGAGGCCAGCGGCTGACCGGGATGACATCCGGGCAATCGTCTTTTCCGCTGGTGGGGTCCTATTATGATTTCAGGCAATATGGAGAGTCACAGGCATGGGTAAGCGATTTGTTTCCCCATACCTCTAAAATAGTAGATGACATCTGTATCATCCGTTCCATGTATACAGAGGCCATCAATCATGATCCAGCGCTTACTTTTTTTCAAACCGGGGCACAACAGGGTAACCTGCCGAGCATGGGCGCCTGGCTGAGCTATGGACTGGGCAGCGAAAACAATAACCTGCCTGCTTTTACAGTATTGTTGTCAAGGGGTAAAGGCGATGCACAGGGTGTTTACAGTAAGTTATGGAGCAATGGCTTCCTGGATTCCATTCACCAGGGAATACAATTCAGTGACAGCGACGATCCTGTGCTGTATCTGAAAGACCCCAACGGAATGAACCGGGAGAACCGGCGTAAGATCCTGGATCACCTGGGTCAGCTCAACGATATTACCTATAAGGAGTTCGGTGATCCTGAAATAACCACCAAGGTGCAACAGTACGAAATGGCCTATCGTATGCAAACAGCCGTACCCGAGATCATGGACCTGTCAAAAGAACCGGATTCCATTATTAAGCTATATGGAGCCGATTGCCTGATACCGGGCACCTATGCAGCTAACTGCCTGCTGGCCAGGAAGCTGTCGGAAAGTGGCGTGCGGTTTGTACAGCTCTATCACCAGGGATGGGACCAGCATAGTAACCTGCCGAATGAAATGGCCGGTCAGGCCATGGATACGGACCAGGCTTCTGCCGCGTTGATCACAGACCTGAAACAAAGAGGGCTGCTCGATGAAACCCTGGTGATCTGGGGTGGGGAATTCGGTCGTACCAACTACTCGCAGGGACGTTTGCAGCATGATAATTATGGAAGGGATCATCACCCCCGTTGCTTTTCCATCTGGATGACCGGTGGCGGGATCAAAACCGGCATGGTGTACGGAGAAACGGATGAGTTCGGATACAACATTATCAAAAACCCCGTACATGTGCACGATTTCCATGCCACTATGCTCCACCTGCTGGGACTGGATCATGAAAGGCTGACGTATAAGCATCTGGGACGTCGCTATCGTTTAACAGATGTGGCTGGTACCGTTGTAAAAGACCTGATTGCATAAGCTTCCTTTTACAAAACGATTCACAAAAACAAGATTTCCCGTGAACCTGAAAAAGCTGGCAGAAAACATACTGTTTGCCCTCAATATTTATATTGCTTTTATCGCGGTATTCAACAATAGTCTTTATGTGCCAACCTGGCTACTGCCTTTTGGCAGGCTGCACCCGGTGATATTACATTTTCCCATTGTGTTGCTGGTGCTTACTTTGATCTCGGTTTTTTTCACATTCAAAAACGAGCCGCAAAGACAGTTACAGCACCAGCTGACAGGACATTTGCTTTTGCTGGCCGCACTTTTTTCTGCCATCACTGTCATCACCGGTTTGTTTTTGTCAAAGGAGGATGGTTACGAAGGAGAAACATTGAGCCTGCACATGTGGACCGGCATTGCAATTGTATTTGTTTCCTCTATGATCTACTGGTTTCGCAACACGTTGTGGAGAAATGTCCGGATCTATAAGGTCATATCTATCCTGTCTATTTTCCTGGTGGCTGCCGCGGGCCACTATGGCGCAACACTTACTCACGGAGAAGGATTTCTTTTTCCTGCCGCAGAGGAGAAAAAGGAAATGGTAGCGCTGGAAGAAGCTGTTGTTTTTGATCATATCATTATGCCCATTGTGCAGGAAAAATGCGCTTCCTGCCACAATCCGGGCAAAGCGAAAGGGAGCCTGGTATTGCGGGATTCCGTTTCGTTTATGAAAGGCGGTAAAACGGGCGCCTTGTTTGTGGCCGGTCAGCCGGAGATCAGCCTGTTGCTGGAACGGATCCATTTGCCGGAAGATGATGAAAAGCGCATGCCACCGCCGGGTAAACCGCAGCTAACCGCTGAAGAAGCTGCATTGCTGGAGATGTGGATACAAAACGGCGCTGATTTCTCTACTAAGCTTGTATCCCTTACCCCCGGCGATTCTTTGAGAGAGCTCGCAACGGGTTTCCTGGACACGCAGGAATCTTTCGATTTTACACCCGCTAAAAAAGAGCTGGTAGAGCAGCTGAATAATAACGACCGGCTGGTGAATACCCTGGCAAGAGAGTCTCCTGCGCTGGCGGCAAAGTTATATAATGGCGCCACCTGGTCTGTAAAAAAGCTGGAAGAATTGCTGCCGGTAAAAACACAGATCGTTTCATTGGACCTGAATAAGCTCCCGGTAAGAGATGAAGATCTCAAAGTCGTCGCGCAGTTTCAAAACCTGCGGCGCCTGAACCTGAACTTTACTGATATCACAGGCTCCGGATTACAGGATCTTGTCAGCCTGCCACACCTGAGGAACCTGTACCTGTCCGGTACAAAGACAGACTATAAGAGCCTGACCGTGCTACAACCCATGGAAAAGCTGCAGCAGGTGGCCATATGGAATAACCCTCTAAGCCCGGAAGAAATTGATCAGTTGAAAAAAGCGAGCCCGGCAATACATTTCATTACCGGTTACCGGGACGATGGTGTTCCTTCCAGGCTTATTGCGCCGCGACTGTCAAATAATTCAGTTGTATTTAAAGACACGCTTGCCCTGCCACTGGACCATCCGATCTATGGTGTGGATATCCGGTATACCACGGATGGTACGGATCCTGACAGCATTCGTTCGCCTTTGATGCAAAAAGATATATTTATAACAGAGAATACAACAGTGAAGGCAAAAGCATATAAAGAAGGCTGGATCAGCAGCGAGCTGTCAACGTTTACATTTTACAAAAACGCTTTCAGGCCGGACAGCATGTATTATATGGCAGAACCTTTTGAGAACTACAGGGGTGATGGTGTATATACTTTTTTTGATGGCGAATTAGGAGGGCTTAACATACACCGCTACACGAAAAACAAGTGGATCGCATTCAAAGGAAGTAATCTTGAATTGATGTGCCTGTATGAAAAGCCGGTGAATGTTCAATCGGTGAGCCTGCATGTTTACCTCTCCGGCGGAGAACAGGCGTTCCCCCCGGAACTGTTTGAGATATGGGGCGGGACGGATAAAGATAACCTCAAGCCTCTCTCTTCTACAAAGCCAGTCCGGCTAAAGAAGGAAGACGAAAGGGAAGCAAAGCTCATCAGCATTCAGTGTAAGCAGGAAGAGATAACCTGCTTGAAGATCGTTGCCAAACCGGTGATGGAGCTACCGGAGTGGTCTTCGGGGAAAGGCAATCCTGCGATGTTGCTGATAGATGAAATATTGATAAACTGACGATTTTTGTGCGTGCAAATGAGTAAATTTATCCGATGCTGCTATTCCGATGAAACCTTCCGGACACATAACTTTTTGCGGTCTGAAGGGAATGCGGCTAAAAGAGTTTCCGTTCTTTAATCCTGAATATTCAGAACATGCAAGAGAAACAACAATTACTGAGATCATTTGTCTGTATGCTGCTAATATGTTTTGGCGGAATGAACATACAAGCCCAGCGTACAGGACAGGTAGTATCCCTGTTTGATGGCAAAACGCTTTCCGGATGGAAGGGCGTTGTTCCCAAAGACAATGAATTATGGAAGGTGGAGGATGGAAAAATGGTGGGAGGGAACGGAAAGGACAAAATTGTGGCCAACTCTTTTCTGGTCACTGAAAAAGAATATGAAAATTTTGAGCTGCGGTTTTTGTTTCGTTTGTCGGGCGACTCTTCCACGGGATTGATCAACAGTGGTGTGCAATACCGGACCGTGATAAAAGACGGCGTGGTATACGGCTACCAGGCCGATATCGGGAATGGCTACTGGGGCGATATTTATGATGAGCACAGGAGGGGGTTGCTGGTCCGCGGTGATTTGACCGTGCTGAAAAAGCTGTTGAAGGAAGACGGGTGGAACAGCTATATCGTGCGGGTGATCGGCAACCGGCATGAATTATACATCAACGGTATCAAAACTGCTGACTATACAGAAACCGATAATAAGATTCCGTCAAAAGGCGTCATTGGCGTGCAGGTGCATTCCGGTGGGGCGGCAAAAATTGAGATCAGCGATATTACTATTACAACCTACTAATCCCATCAATATATGAAATATTCTATGCTCATTGTCGCAATGGCATTGGCTGCTGTTTCCTGTAACCCCTTGATACCGGAAAATATAAACTGGGATGTTGAAGTAAACCGTACGCCGGAGGAAGAGCTCTCCGGCTTTACCGTTCCCGAGGGGTTTGTAATAGAGCTGGTAGCCAGCGAGAAAGACGGTGTCATCAACCCGATTGACCTGACATTTGATGATGCAGGACGCCTATGGACACAAACGGCCATTATGTATCCGCTGGATCCGGTTGCCGACATACAATGGAACGACCTGCTGGAGCTGATGAATGATGCGGAAAAGCAAAAAGCACATCCTAATTTTAAAAAGGCGCTTGACCTGTACAAAGGCGTTACCAGGGGGGAAGATAAAATATTGATACTCTCCGATCTGTATGATTACAAAAAGCCGGGCGCACAGGTTTCGGTATGGGCAGACGGGCTGACCATTCCCATGAGCATATTACCGTATAAAAACGGGGCCTATGTGGCACAGGGTTCCGAGATGTTTTATTTACATGATGATGATCATGACGGAAAAGCGGAAAAAAGGGACAGCCTCTTTACCGGCTTCGGATTTACGGATACTCATACCATGGCACATTCGTTGGTAAGAGGTCCTGGCGGCTGGATCTATTTCAGCCATGGGGCGCTGAACAAAGGAGAAGTAAGGTCGTATATAAATGATGCGCTGCGGGTAAGGATGGACTATAGTAAGATCGGGCGTTTTACAGGCGATGGGAAACAAATGGAAATAGTAGCGGCCGGGCTCAATAATATCTGGGGTTTCCAGCTGAGGGCTAATGGGCAATGGTACATGACGGAAGCCAATGACCTCGGGTTTTCGGTTGTACCAATGGAACCCGGTGCGGCGCTCAGGGGTATTGGCAATGAAAGGTTCAAATCCTATCAACCCTGGATGCCTGAGCTGTTCCAGTTTCGAGTAGGCGGCACCGGTATTTCCGGGCTGGCATTTGCCGAAGATGCTGCCGGGTCTTTCCCGGATGAGTGGAAGGATGTGGCTTTTCTTGCCAACCCGATTACCAGCACTATCAACGCGGTGAGGGTAAAGCGGCATGCTGATGGTTCGGTAACCGGCGAACATCTGCCCGACTTTCTGACCTCGAAGGATAAGTTCTTCCGCCCGGTAAACATGGAGTTTGGCCCGGACGGCAGCTTATACATTGCCGACTGGTATAATAAGATCATCTCTCACAATGAAGTGCCGACTTCGCATCCTGAGCGGGATAAAACCAGGGGGCGCATCTGGCGTATTCGCCACAAATCGCAACAGCCGAAAGCCATAACAGATTATTATATGCTGCCCGCCGGCCAGTTGGCTGCGCATATTAAATCTCCATCCTTATGGGCCCGCCGGGCTGCGCTAAACCAGGTGCTGGAGCGCCCGAAAGCAGAAACACAAAGCCTTGTTCCGGCGCTGAAAGCAATTGCCGGAGATAGCTCCCAAAGCGAATCCGTTCGCATACATGCGCTCTGGGCGCTGGAAGGGTTGGCCTACTATGACGCGGAATTAATGAAAAACCTGCTCTCACAGTCAGGCGCAGACGAAGTAAGAAGGGAAGCGGCCCGTAGCCTGGTGAGCTTTCCGCTTTCCGCCGGTGCGCTCGCCGAAGCCTTATCTCCTTTGGTGGAGGATGGAAATGCGATGGTGAGGTCACAGGCCCTGCGTACGCTGGGAGAAGCGGGACATGCTGATACTGCAACAATAGCCGCGCTCCTGAAAGCCTGTAAGCCCGAACTTGCCGGGAACCAGATGGGCGGCAGCTACGAAAGAAAATTTGAACGGTATCTTGCTTTGAATGCATTGGAAAAGAACCAGGCGGCATTGCTGAGCTATCTGCAGGATCATCAAAATTTCCCGGCAGAAAACCTGCGGTGGGCCGCTATGGCATTACCGAAAGGGCCAAGGGAAACCTGGTTTTTGAAAGCCTGGCAGCAGGCGCCGCCGGCAGACCTTAAAGAAACGGAGCTGTTGCTGGTTGCCGGCATGCTCGATCATCCGGGTATCGTTTCTGTAGTCAAACCCGTGTTAGAGAATACAGCCTATAGCAGACAATATATCATGGCCGCATTACAAAATGTTGAAGCCATGCAGTCGGCTAAAATCCCGGCCTTATTACAACCGGTGGCGTTGAGCCTGCTGCAGAGCCATGATGCTGCCGATAAAAACCTGGCGTTGGAGGCGGGCACCAAATTGAAAATAAAGATACCTTCAAAAGATGTGGCAACGCTGATCGGTAGTCAGTCCTCCGATCATACCGTCAACCTGGCTTTGAAGGTGCTGGAGCAGGACGTAGCAGGAAATAAGGAGCTGCTCATGCAGGCGGCAAAGAACCCGGATATCCACTTCAGCAGCCGCATATCGGCTGCAAGGAGCGTGTTGAATACAGACCGGGTTTCGGCGACCGCTGTCGTAAAAGAGTTGCTGTCTGGGGCTAATGAGGAAGAAAAGAAAAACCTGGTAACAACCTTATCCGGTTCTGTGCCGGGCACCCAACTGTTGAAAGTCCTGTATAAAGAACAGCAGGTCGGTGTGATGTCCTTCAGCATTTCTGCTGCGGAGCGGATACGGAACGCAGATGAAAAAGATCAAACAGGAATAGCCATCCTGGAAGCGGTTTACCAAAAGAAAGCCGAAGAAGAAAAAGCGTTTAAAGACAGGCTGCATACATACGTGGCCATTGCAGAAAAGAAAGCCGGTGATCCGGAAAAAGGAAAAATGATCTTTCAAAGCACGTGCCTGGTGTGCCACAAAGTAGGAAACGATGGTCAGGATATTGCACCGGCGCTGGATGGCTCCGCCAACCGCGATAACGAAGCCCTGCTGACAGCGATCCTTAATCCCGATGCAGCGGTGGAAGGAGGTTATGAAGTGTTCAGGGTGATAAAAAAAGATAACAGCACCATAGAAGGGTATCTATACCAGAAAGGGGATAACGGTATCACGGTCGCGGTAATGGGTGGCAACAAGATATTCATCCCGGAAGCTGAGATCAAAGCAGCTCACCCCCTGGGGGGACGTTCCTTTATGCCCAAAGGATTAATAGATCAGTACACAGATGAGCAGGTAGCTGACCTGCTGGCGTATATCAGAACGTTGAGGTAGGGATAATTGAGGGCTCCCCGCTGTGTCTTCTTGTGTCATGCCCTGTGGTGGCAGAAGGGATGTTGCGGAGAACGGGAGGCTGTTTTGCTTCTACATTTTTAGAGCGTTTTTGATGAATTCACTTTTTTTTCAAGCTCGGATAATTTTTTGTCTGTCCGGACTTTATTTCTGACATTAATAGCCCATAACGCTAATATCAGCCAGAGAATAAAACCGATGCCGAAAAAAACAAATGTCAGGCATGCTACAACCTGCAAAATGATAGCGATGATTCCGGAAATGATTCGACCATTTAAGAGCATTGATACTCCAGGCAGTATAATTGCTAGCAACAGCATAAGATTAACACTTTACTCGTTTGGCTTTTCAAGGTTCGCCTCGTACTCTTTTATTAATAGGATTTTCCGATAACTCCTTTTGCCTGCAGCACGGCTGCTATCCCGTGAGTGTGCAGCGCTGAATAAAAATACAAAAATTCGTTGTTAATTCCATAGCCTGATTTATAACGCCTGGCTATAGATGATACCGGGAAAAGAAGTGGCGTTATACCTGCCCACACCTATCCGCATAGTCATCCCGGTGGATTTTCGAGGGGCATGTCATAAATGCCCATCTTCATGGTATTGTTTTTTCGTATATTTTAAATGAAAGAATTTAACCTTTTCTATTCTGAAAATCCTTTGCTTTTGTTTGTATCCGGACGATTAAAAACCGGTCCTGATTTAAATTTTGAACATATCAAATAACCCATAAAAGCGCCAAGGATGGAAGCAAGAATATCTTTGTAATCAAAAACATTATTTTTGAAAATGTTTCCCTGGATCAATTCATAGCCGACAAGTCCGGCAACAGTAAACATGGCATGGGTTTTCAATGTCAGCTTTTGATATTGCGTAAAATAGAAGAGTACAATGATCAGTCCTGCAAAAAAATTGGGCGAAGCGTCTGCAATGCCATAATCATTGATCTGGTTTGTGTAAACGTATTGCCTGTAAGCTGATTTCAATACTATTGCAATAATGGAAAGCAGGATAATGATGATCCATACATATTTTGTTTCTGAAAGCGGTCTGAATTTCATTTTTCCTGTTTTGTTAATAATCTTCAGTATTGTAGCTATTGTAAGTTAAGTAATATGGGCAACAGGTCAGCTATCACATGGCGCCGGCGCTATATACCTGCGCCAAATTTGTGCTGCTTGCAACCTGCATCTTGCTGCCTTACTAACTATCCACTAACGACTACCCGCTCGCCACCTGAAACTTCCCCTCATGTCAGCAATTTGCCTTATTTTCGACAGTAGCCAGATTAAAAAATATGAACAAGACAATTTCACTATTCGGAGAGTATTTGCTGCGCCTGACGCCGCCCCGGCAGCAAAAGATGATCCAGGCAGATACACTGGAGATGCATTGGGCCGGCTCCGAAGCCAATATTGCCGTTTCCCTGTCCATTTTTGGAGACAATGCCCGGTATATAACCGCCCTGCCGGATAACGAGCTGTCCAGGGCCGGCATATCGGCAATGCTGAAATATGGCGTAGAAACCGCTGTTTATTATAAGGAAGGCCGGGTTGGTACCTATTACTACGAGAGCGGGCAGGGAGCACGGCCGGGAAAGATCATCTACGACCGGGGACATTCATCCCTCAGCCTGCTGGAGCCGGGAGAGCTTAACTGGGATGAGCTGCTGGAAGAAACAGACTGGTTTCACTGGAGCGGTATCACCCCGGCCCTGAATGAAAACACGGCGACCGCGTGTAAAGAAGCGCTGGAAGCGGCGGCGGCAAAGGGCATCACCATTTCCGCGGATTTCAACTACAGGGGCACGCTCTGGAAATACGGGAAACATTGCAGCGAAGTGATGCCGGAGTTGTTGCAGTATTGTAACGTATTGCTCGCCGATGTGGATACGGCAAAACTCTATTTTGGTATTGATCCGGATCCTGCAGACCTTGTAGGAGATACCTTCCGCCTGCTGAAGCTGGCGATGCCTAAGCTGGCGACGATTGCCATGACCATGCGGGTGCAGGAAAGTGCCAGCGCCAACCAGTATACCGGCTATCTTTGGAATAATGACACCATCTATACTTCCCGGCCATACAATATCCAGCAGATAGCAGAACGGATCGGGGCGGGCGACGCATTTATGGCGGGATTGATCCACAAGCTTTACAACGGTCAGCCTTTCCAGGATGCTATAGAATTTGCTACCGCCTGCGGTGTGATCAAGCATAGCATAACGGGCGATTTCAATATTGCCACGAAGGAAGAAGTGGAAACCATGATGCTGCAGAAAGGCAGCGGAAAAATAATCAGGTAATTATAAAAATATTCAGCACAATGACTTCACAGGAAATTTCAGCACAGGTAAAAGAGTCCGGCTTTATGCCGCTCTTCAGCAGCACGGACCCGGCAGTATCCAAAAATGTTTTAAAAGCATCGTATGAAGGGGGCGTACGGTTGTTTGAGTTCACCAACCGCAGCGCCAACTCATTTGAAATATTCAAAGAACTTAGGGCATACTGCGATAAGGAGCTCCCGGAAATGGTATTGGGTATCGGCACCATCAAAAACCGGCAGCAGGCGCAGCAGTTTGTGGATGCGGGTGCGGATTTCCTGATCAGTCCACTGATCCTGGAAGAAATACAGGAAGTGGCGCTGAAGCATAACAAGCTGTGGATGCCGGGCTGTGCTACCCCCACGGAAATAGGAACTGCAGAGAACTGGGGGATAGAGATTGTAAAAATATTCCCGGCAAAGCAATTAGGTGGCCCTGCTTATATAAAAGCCGTGAAAGCAGTTTTTCCTAAGATGCAATTCCTGACCACAGGAGGTGTGGAGCCCGGCGCAGAAGACCTGAAAAAATGGTTTGATGCGGGTACGGCGGCTGTTGGTATCGGCTCTCAATTGTTCCCGGCAGACTGGCTGGCAGGGAACAGGTTTGACTTGGTAACGGAGCAGATCAAAAGTATTATCGGGTTTATAAACGATGCCCGTAAAAAATAACCGCGCTTTGGGGTTGACTAAAAAAACATTTTTGCGAGTAAACAATTAGTGGCTCCCCGGCCATTAGCCGTGACATGTATTATCCCGTTGGATAAACTACCCCTCATTGAACCTGTGGCAACGTGCTGCCCTGGCCGGCCGGCAGAGCGCCTATGAAGAAGGCGGCGAAAGAGAAGACCTGATGGATTTTGTGCACCACCTGCACCGGCTGACAGAAGCTTTTTGCATTATTCATGCATGTACTCGGGCACAGCAAGGATTACCGGCACCTGCTGTACCTGGTGAGGCTGGTATACAGGATGCACAAAATCATGTTGCACTTTAAAGAATATAATTAAACAGCCGTATTGTTTACTTCACCCGGAAAAGGATCAGCAGTGCCGCTACCAGCACCCCGAAAACGATGATCAATATCTTCCAGAAGGCATGCGCTTTTTTGAGCTCCATGAACTGGAAAGCCACCAGCCAGAACTTGACGAGGGAAAAAAGCAGGATGGCTATGACGATCAGCCGGGAGGCGGCAACAGATGCAAGTGCCGCTACAGACAGCGTGAGCGCCAATAAGCCGAGATAGGAATATACCAGTGATCTTTGCATGGTTAAAAAAGTAAATAAAGCACAGGAAACAGCAGCAGCCATATCAAATCGCACATATGCCAGAAAGCAGCGCCGGCTTCTATATCTTCCAATACGGCTTTGTCTCGCTTTTTCAGAACGGACCGCCTGGTGATGATGAGAATGACCACTCCCACCAGCACATGTATCCAGTGAAAACCGGTGAGCAACCAGTAAAACATAAAGAAGGTGCTCTGCTCCATATCATGCCCGGCTTCCAGCTTGCCGTGGTATTCCACTCCCTTTAATATTAAAAAGCCGGTACCAAATAATATTGCCCACAGGAGCTGCTGAGCGGTTTTTTCAATCATTTTTGATTTGAAAAAATGGACTGCCCTGGCAACCCAATAACCGCTGGTCAATAAAAACACGGTATTAACGGCGGCGATTGTTTTGTTCAGCGATTGACTGTCGCTGTGAAACTGTGCTCTTTCCGCCATTCCGTAATAACCCAAAGCAATCATGGCGGCGCCGAATGTGATAAGCTCCAGGTAAATGACGATCCAGATCAGAATGCCGCCGGGGGGATAAAAGATGGATTTGTAATTTATTTCCACTCCAACAGTTTTACTGGTATTTAATTTTCTCGTACAGCTTTGCCAGCGATTGCAGCAATGCTTCGGGCGATGTCAGTATCTGGTAATGATTTTGCCCGAACATTTGCGGCAGGTAATATTTGGCCTGCGCTTCAATAGCCAGCGCATAGGAGTTGATCCTGCGTTCGTTCAACTCCCTCAATGCCTGCTTGATATCCTGTATGCCGTGCTGTCCTTCGTATTTATCGTAATCATTGGGCTTGCCGTCGGATAATACAATGATCCATTTGTTCCTGGCGGGCTGCCTGTCCATACGTGCCCCCGCGTGACGCAGGGCCGGACCGATCCTGGTATACCCGCCGGGCTCTGCCGCACCGATCCGGAATTTGGCTATATCCCAGCTTTCGTTAAAATCTTTCAGCGTAAGGTAAGTGGTATAGTTCCTGGTTTTGGAATAGAACCCGTCAATGGCAAAATCAATATCAAATTCATGCAGTATTTCACCAAACAAAATTGATACTTCCTTTTCCACATCTATCACGCGGTTCCCGGCAGCATAGCCGTCGCTTGACAGGCTGATATCGAGCAGCACAAGGATCGCGATATCCTTTTCTTTTTTTCGTTGGGAAAAATAGATCCTTTCATCGGGCGATACCCCGGAATGAATGTCGGTATACATGTCCGTGAGCGCATCCAGGTCAAATGTTTCACCCTGCAATTGCCTTCTCTGCTGCAACAGCCTGTTATTCACACTGGTCAGCATTTTCCGCAAACCATTTAAAACAGTTTTATACTTTGCGATGGTATGATTGTAATAAGATACCTGCGTTGTTAGCTGCGTTTTAGGATACACTTTGCAGAAGCCGGGCAGGTAAGCCCGTTTTTTAAAATCCCATTCATCGTATTTCAGGTGAAAGCCTTTTTCATCCACTTCGGCACTTTCGGCAACGGATGTGTTCTCTACAAAATCCGCCTGGTAAACGGAGTGCACGGTATTATCCACCCTTACTGTAAACCGCATATCCATTCCCTCCAGGGCTTCCTGGTGGCTCTCCAGCTCATCTTTCCCGTCAAAATCGCGCCAGTTGCCATTAAACGCTTCGGCTGTTTCTATCTTTTCAAAGCTGTGCATCAGCACATAGTCTTCCTGCTGCTTTTTATCAATGGTCAGCGATGCTATTTCCTCCACTGCTTTTGCCTGCAAGGTCGTTTTGGCTTCTATTTTGTTTTGAAGCGCCGGGGCAGCATCGTCAAAATTTTTCAGGTTGTCTATATTCACCGCTCCGGGTGTGTTTTTCATCCATTTGCCGTATAGCCAGCTATAGTCCGGCGTTTGTTCTTTTTTGTTGACCGGCAACTGGGGTATTGCTGCTGAATACCATTCCTGCAGGGAAGGATATTCCGCGAACATTTTTTTCAATACCAGCGGGGCCGTTTCTTTTGCTTTTTGTAAAGATTGCTCAGAAGTATATGCTTCCTCCTGCCAGTTGAGGTGTAGTTGTTGCTGAATGCATAAATAAACCGTTCTGAAAATATAGAACTGCAGGTTTTCTTCTTTACTGCGGAAGAGGGAGCAATGAGCGGGAAGGAAAAAATTATGATCCTTATACCCACCTTCCCTTTCGGCAGAAAAAATGTCGACAGGTGCAGCGCAAATTGCCCGTGCGAGCAGGGTTAGCCTGGGCTTGATATCCGACAGGCTCACCTGGCGGCTTAGGATATCGGCATTGTTAAGTCGCCTTTTTTTAAAATATTTTAAAACCTTCGCATATAAAAATTCATCCAGCTCTAAACCCATTGCTCCTGTTTTATATCATCAAATCGCAGAGGTCTTTTAAAGCCCGGATGGTTTCGGCTTCATCCGTTAAAGGCTCTGCTACCGCTACGTGAACAGCAAGCCGCTTGGGCAAACCGCTATGGATCAGCTTGGCCGCGTCTACCAGCAACCGGGTAGAAACGGTTTCCGTCAATCCCAGCTCGGTAAGGTTCCTGATCTTGTTACCGATGGTTACCAGCTTCTGGGCTACTTCTTTTTGCACACCTGTTTCCGCTACCAGTATTTCCGCTTCCACTTTCGGTGGCGGATAACTGAAAGACAAGGCCACAAAACGTTGCCGGGTGGAAGGCTTCAGCTCTTTAAACCCCTTTTGATACCCGGGGTTGAAGGAGGCTACCAGCAAAAAATCGGGGTGTGCCCGGACGGTCTCTCCTAATTTATCAATAAAAAGCTCCCTGCGGTGATCGGTAAGCGAATGAATGGCGACGATCACATCGGGGCGGGCTTCTGCTATTTCATCGAGGTATAAAATATATCCGTGTTTAACAGCCATTGTAAGCGGCCCGTCTATCCAGATGGTTTCCGCGCCTTTGATAATAAACCGCCCGATGAGGTCGGTAGAGGAGGTTTCCTCGTGACAGCTTACCGTTATCAGCTTTTTGTCCAGCTCATTGGCCATATATTCCACAAAGCGGGATTTGCCCGACCCGGTGGGACCTTTGAGCAATAAGGGTAGCTTCAATTCATTCACATGGTTAAAAACTTCTGCCTCCGCACCAATGGCTTTATAAAAAACAGTGTGTTCTGCTACTATCATGTTGATCTGTTTATTTTGAAAAAAACCGGAACCGAATGTAGGCTGAAGAACTTCCGGCTCCGGTAGTTATTGATATTAGCTGCCATGTTAAGATCAATAACTTTTTACCTCCAACGCTTCATCTGTAGGTCTTCCATATTTGAAAAATTCAATTATATACAGCAGGATGCCTGTAGCAAAAAGAGTAGCGCACAGCAGCAATACCACAAAGTGAATGCTGATCTCGTTCTGCACTTCCATGAACTCCATTTTCATTTTACGTTCCATATACACCTGCGCAACGCCTGCCACACCAAATGCCACCGTCATGCCCAGCATGCCGATATTAGATAACCAGAAAGCCATATGCCCCCTCGTTTTGTCGTGGCGTTTTCTGCCGGTTACATTGGGCAAAACATAACTTATGATGGCCAACACAATCATGGCGTATGCGCCCCAAAAGGCATAGTGACCATGCATGGCGGTTACCAGGGTACCGTGTGTGTAAATATTGGTTTGCGGCAGCGTGTGCGCAAAACCCAACAAACCGGCGCCGATAAAGGAAACAATAGAAGCGCCGATGGTCCAGAACAGGGCTATCTTATTAGGATGGGATTTCTCTCCTTTGCGATACATATATACCGCGAATAACGCCATACCTAAAAAAGCCAGGGGTTCCAGGGCAGAAAAGATCCCGCCGACGATCAACCATATCTTATTCACACCTATATAATAATAGTGGTGTCCTGTGCCCAGCAGGCCAGACAGGAACGTTAAGCCTACAATTACATATAGCCATTTTTCAATCACTTCCCGGTCTACACCGGTCAGCTTGATCAACAGGTAAGACAGGATACCGCCCATGATCAGTTCCCATACGCCTTCCACCCACAGGTGTACCACCCACCACCGGAAAAAGGAATCCGTTACCTGGCTGTCGAACCAGATCATACCGGGCAGGTAAAGCAGGGCCGCGAACACCAGCCCCATCGTTAATACCAGGGCGGTGGTCGTTTTTCTTTTTCCCTTAAAAAGCGTAGCCAGGATCAACCCGAGGAATAGCAGCACATTTACTACCACCAGGTAATCCAGCTCTCTGGGGATCTCAAGGAATTTTCTTCCTTCCCAATGATTGAAATGATACCCGACAATTGCCACCACGCCCACCAGGGCAAGCGATATCAGCTGTACATACGCCAGCTTCACGCTTACCAGTTCCCGTTGCGCTTCTTCGGGGATAATATAATAGGCGGCGCCCATAAAGCCGGTAAGCAGCCACACCACCAGTAAATTGGTGTGTACAGCCCGTGCCGTATTAAAAGGAATAACATTGTGAAGGCCGTCCCACCCAATGCGGGCAAAACCCATGATAAAGCCATACACTATTTGCAGTGCAAACAACAGCATACACAATCCAAAGAACCAATACGCTACTTTTTGTGATTTGTATTTCATATTTTCTAAAAATTGGGGTTATTGTTTGTCTTTTGCCAGGGGTGAAACAACGCGTTCGAAACCGTTGAGGTCAATATTGCCTATCCATTTAAGATAGGCGATAACGGCTTCCGTATCTTCATCGTTCATTTCGTATTTCACCATTTTCCGCCCTCTTGGTCCCCAGGGAATAGGCGACTGCAGTACCGCTTTTACGTAGCCTTCCCCCCTTCTTTCTATTACCTTGGTAAGCTCCGGCGCATAGTACCCCCCTTCTCCCAATATGGTATGACAGCCCATACAGTTATTGGCTTCCCATATCTGTTTTCCCCTAATCACTTTCGCATCAATCTGATGGTGGTTTGTCTGATCGTTCTTCGGCTGGAACGAGTAAATCGTAAGCCCGATGAATATTAAAAATGTTACTACAGTACCCCCCAGAAAGAAAGCCCTTGCCTGCGATTTAGATAACATAATTGTGAAGTTTAGTTAGTTTATTAAATGGATTGCAACACAGAAAGAACAAAGTATTTCCGGGAGCAAAGTAATTGCAGGAAGAACACCAACGGTTATGACCGAAGTCACACAATAAAAAGTAATAATTAACTATCCTGTTATCTTTTTAAGTAATGAAAAAGCAACGGTAATAACATTGAACATCTGCGCAACTGCAAGATGGTCTCCCGGCGCCTAAGGATCCTTCCTGACCAGGGATTTGCAGGAAGACAGGCATGTAAATCCGTAAGGAATGAAAAGTCCCAAATCTTCAAGGTATATAGCACCGTTTTTGTTTATTAACGCTTATTTTTATACCCACTAAATGATTGCTATATGACCATATGGAGAAAAATTATTTTTGCTGCAGCCTTGTTCCTGGTACTGTCACCGGCGATGGCGCAGGAGATAGGTGTACAACTCTATACTTTTCGCAGCCAGATACCGCAGGACGTTCCGGGTACGTTTGAAAAGATCAGCAAGATGGGGATCAGGGAGCTGGAAGGCGGCGGCACCTATGGGTTACCGTTACCCGAGTTCAAAAAGCTCCTGCAAAAGCATAACATGAAAATGGTGGCTGTAGGCGCCGATTTTAAGCAGCTGTCTGAGAACCCGCAGGCAGCCGTGGACCTGGCAAAAACCTTTGACGCCAAGTATGTGGTGGTGCACTGGATACCGCACGAACAACCCTTCGGGATAGAAGATGCTAAAAAAGCAGTAGCCGTTTTTAACAAAGCGGGCAAATTGCTGAAAGAAAACGGGCTCTCGCTTTGTTATCATCCCCATGGGTATGAGTTCATCCCTTACGAGCAGGGCACTTTATTTGACTATATAGCCGCCAATACGGATCCGCAGCATTTCAATTTTGAAATGGATGTATTTTGGGTAAAACATCCCGGGCAGGATCCGGTAGCGCTGCTGGAAAAATACCCCGGCCGTTTTCTGCTGATGCACCTGAAGGACCGGAAGCATGGCACCGAAGGTAACCAGAAAGGTCAGGCGGATGTAGAAACCAACGTAGTGCTGGGTACTGGTGATGTAGGCATTGCGGCTGTTATGAAAGCGGCTAAAAAAGCAGGGGTAAAGCATTATTTTATCGAGGATGAATCCTCCCGCTCCATGGAACAGGTACCGCAAAGCCTGACGTTTTTGAAGTCGCTGAAGTGAGGGAAGCATGATACTGGCACAGACCTTGTGAAAGGTCATACACTGTAACTGACAAATAAGTAGTTGCCCGGCACAGGTCTGGCTATCCCACTGGGCTGAACTACTAAACCTGCGCCAGTGAGGCGGTATGATATGATTCTGGCGCAGGTTTTGTAGCGCAGGGGCTGTGCATAGCCAGACCTGTGCCTCCCCGTTACTAAAGTCACCCTCAACATCCGTTTGCTATGGGATTGACCTGCACTTAACCAGGCCAGCCTATTATCGCCAAATTCTTTATGACTCTGATACCGGCCTCCTGAAAGGGCTATACGCTGTGATTGACAGATAAGTAATTGTAGGGCACAGGTTTGGTAGCCCGTGGGGCTGAACTACCAAACCTGCGCCAGTCCGGGTCAGCATTGACTCACTCTCAACATCCGTTTGCTATGGGATTGACCTGCACTTAACCAGATCGGCCTATTATCGCCAAATTCTTTATGACTTTGATACCGGCCTCCTGAAAGGTTATAGGTTGTGATGGCAGATAAGTAATTGCAAGGCACAACTTGTCCCTGTTTATCACTAACTTCTTGTTAATACACACTTACTATTTTCAACAACCCCTTTCCCCCTCTTATATAATAATCTGTTGCACTACTGTATTTCCAGTTTTCTGCCGATTCAACAAAGCCCACACGGACAGGATTTTCATGGAGATAAGTTATTCTTTGCTCAAGCATTTCTGCACTATCAAGCAATACCGGATGATTCTCCTGTTGCCAGAACTGATATTGGCGATTAGACATGTTTTTCATTCCATATTGTTTGAATGTTTCCAACATCCAGCTTTTTCTGCTTTCCTGCGGATTGCGGATGATTGCATCAATGATTTTCAGGGCGGTATAGCTTTTTATATTCTTAAGCACTATGCCGGGGTCATGATTGTCGATACATGAATAGATGAGGTGAAAATGATTGGTCATTAACACCCAGGCATGTACCTGTAATCCCTGATTTTTTTGACAGTACCTGAAACTATCTAAGAGTATATTCCTGTACATGTCTCTTGTGAAAACATCTATCCAGCCTACTATTGTAGAGGTCGTGAAATAGGTTGCCGATGCGTCGGTGAACTTATACTTGGTGCTCATGGTTGCTGTTTGTAATGAAGATATTCATTTATGCGGGGAAGTTAGAAAAACATGTAAAAGCAGTTAGAAAGCTATATATACTGGTAGTAAATATCCGGCAGAGGTCGAAGTACTCCTATAAGGTTTTCAAGGCGACGTGATATACACTTGCATCCCTGGCGCAGGTTTGGTAGCATGGGGTCTGTGCATAGCTAGACCTGTGCTTCCCCATTACTAAAGTTATTCTCAACATCCGCTTACCATAGTATTAACCTGACACTGACTCTGGCGTAAACCTCCGACCTCCTGAAAGGCTATACGCTGTGACTGACAAATAAGTAATTGCCCGGCGCAGGTTTAGTAGCACGGGAATCTGCGCTTGGCTAGACCTGTGCCTCTCCATTACTAAAGTCGCTCTCAACATCCGCTTACTATAGTAATAACCTGATACTGACACAGACCCCTTGAAAGGCTACATGCTGTGATTGGTAGATAAGTAATTGTAGGGCACAGGTCTGGCTATCCCACTAGTCTAGGCTACTAAACCTGCGCCAGTCCTGAGTTTTTGAAATCGCTGAAGTAGAGGGAGTAACGTGATACGGGCGCCAGTCCTGGTTCAACACTACACCCCTATTTCTTTTTTTCCGTTTTAGGCGCGGGTTCTTTCTTTTTGGGGAAGCTTCCGGAAAACTCGCATTTAAGACCCCTGTAGTTGCCGCAGGCCTGCTCTTCTCTCAGGATCACGTTGTTTTTCTGGAAAGTCATTTCCAGCACACAAGTGTTACCTGCCTGCCTGAAGAGTGCTACATTCGGCTTTACCCAGGAGGCTTCTCCTTTCAGCTCTCCCGAGCAATCTTCTCCTCTGTCAAAGTGGATGAAGAAATGGATCTTCCGGTCATTGTCGCCATCCCTTATGGACACGAAGTTCTTTTTATCTTTTATATAGTCACCGGAAAATTTTTGTGCTTTGGGTAAGGTGTCGATGGGGTTATATATTTCTTTTGGCACTATGGGTTCGTTGGATTCAATCTTTATCAGCAGGAAACCGCCTGCGTCGTTGTACATATACTCGTTGAGCTTATAATATTGCGCCCCATCTGCCGCGCGGGTTGTTTCAGAAGTGGTGATGGTGAGCCTTTTGTTGATGGTGCTTCTTATGGATTTCTTTTTGTCGCGGTTGTTTTGAATAAAAGGCATAGAAGCAGAATAAGTATTATCCTTATTATTAAAAACGGTGAGATAACCTGCCTGCTTCTCCTGTGTGGCTGCCTTTACCAGCAGGAATGTTTTTTGCTTGTCGGCAACTTTTCCCAGCGCATAAAATTTGGGATCGGCTTTTTCAAAGTCACGCTGGTAAACAGAATCAGGAATAAACTGCGAGAGCACCTTGCGGTCTATCAGCAGGGAATCCGGCAGCTTCCGGTTGATCTGTGTATCCGCCAGGGCATAGGGCAGCGTTTGTTCCGGGAAAAAGTCGATGAAATCTGTGATGGTAACGGTCTCGTCACCAGTCATACTTTTTTTGCCACTTTTACAGCTCCACAAAACAAAAAGGGCTATTCCACAAAAGAACAATTTTTTCATAACACCAATTTCGCGGTGAAAATAGAAAATTTTACGCTCCTGAGGCGAATTGTATTGTTAGCGATAATAAAAAATGCCCGCAAGTCCGGCAGCGGAAAGCACCGGCAGAAAACAATCTCTTTAGTTTACTTACATTTGCTCAAATAACAACTATTTCAATGACCATGTTTCAGTTTCCGGAGCAATCTGCTTTCTACAGGGGAAAAGTAAGAGATGTATACACCGTTGGAAATAAGCTTGTGATGGTAGCCAGCGACCGTATTTCTGCTTTTGATGTGATATTGCCGCGTCCCATTCCTTTCAAGGGGCAGGTGCTGAACCAGATAGCCGCGCGGATGCTGGAGGCTACGAAGGATATCTGCCCCAACTGGCTGGAAGCGGTTCCCGTGGCAAATGTTTCCATCGGGAAAAAGTGCGTGCCTTTTAAGCTGGAAATGGTGGTGCGTGGCAACCTGGTGGGGCATGCATGGCGTACCTATAGCAGCGGCAAAAGAATATTGTGCGGGGTTACGTTACCCGAGGGACTGAAAGAAAACGATTTTTTTCCCGTGCCCATTATTACACCTGCCACAAAAGCGGAGCAGGGACATGATGAGGATATTTCAAAGGAAGAGATCATAGCCCGGGGACTGGCTACCCCCGAAGAGTGGGAAACCCTGGCGAAGTATACCCTGCAATTGTTTCAGCGCGGAAAGGAAATAGCGGCCCGGCAGGGACTGATACTGGCGGATACCAAATACGAATTCGGAAAGATCGGGGATGAAATTTACCTGATGGATGAGATCCACACGCCGGACTCGTCCCGGTATTTTTATGCAGAAGGTTTTGAGGAACGGCAAACAAAAGGAGAACGGCAAAAGCAGCTTAGCAAGGAATTTGTGCGGGAGTGGCTGATCGAAAATAATTTTATGGGCAAGGAAGGACAAGCGGTGCCGGAGATGACGGATGAATGGGTGCTGACAATCAGCAAGCGGTACATAGAGCTGTATGAGAAAGTAACAGGTGTGGAGTTTAAGCCGGAGCAGGTAACCGAAAAAGAATGTTACGATAAGGTACTGGCAGCGCTTCAGCAGCTTGAGCAATAATTTTATTCCCCTGATACCAAATACAATTACATGAAAAAGCTTTTCTACTTTTTAACGGCTATTTTATTTTTTTCCTGCAATAATACTGATATGACAAAACAGGCAACAGAATACTACCTGGTGACCGGTACCTATACCGGGGGATTGAGCAAAGGAATATATGTGCATACTTTCAATACCGAAGACGGCAGCTTCAGGGAGATCAGTCATGTAGAAACACCTAACCCTACCTTCCTGGCGGTATCGGCAGATGAGAAATTTGTATATGCTGTAAACGAGATCGGTAAAGATGATAACGGCGGAGAAATAAGCGCTTACGCTTTTGATAAAGCAACAGGCACACTCCGTTTCCTGAACAAGCAGCTAACGGCGGGGGATAGCCCGTGTCACGTGGATATCGATAAATCGGGCAAATGGGTGGCTGTGGGTAACTACAGCAGCGGCACGCTTGCCGTTTTACCTATAAAAGAAGATGGATCGCTGGGAGAAGCGGTTACCACCATTAAGCATACCGGCACCGGGGCAAACCCCAACCGGCAGGAAAAGCCGCACGTGCATTGCAATATTTTTTCCAAAGACAATAAATGGCTGTTTACCGTTGACCTGGGCATTGACAAGGTAATGATCTATGCTTTTGATGAGCAAACCGGAGGACTGACCGCAGGCGAACAACCTTTTGTAAAGGTAGAAGACGGGAAGGGACCACGACATATTACCTTTCACCCGAACAACAAATTCGCATACGTGATAGAAGAACTGGGCGGCTCCGTAACGGCATTTGATTATAAGGATGGAACGTTGAATATAATCCAGGATATTCCTTCCATCCAGCCGGAAGACTCTGCGTTTATCGGCAGCGCTGATATTCATATTTCTGCCGACGGAAAATTCCTGTATGCTTCTAACCGTGGCGGGTTCAATACCATTGCCATTTACAGCATCAACCAGGAAACGGGCTCATTAACGCTGCTCGGGCATCAGCAATCCGGTGGTGAAATTCCCCGCAACTTCACAATTGATCCTTCCGGTAAGTTTTTACTGGCAGGGAATCAGAACTCGGATAATATTGCCATTTTTAACAGGGACGAAAAAACAGGATTACTGACGGATACGGATAAGCGCATTACGGTCGGCAAGCCGGTTTGCCTGAAATGGATCAGCAAATAATGATCAGCTTTCCAGGACAAAAATACTTACAGGGGTTTCTTTTTCATACAGGGAGACCCCGGTATGCCATTCCTGTGTAACCGACGGCAGCAGGTTGTTTATGAAGTCTTTAGCCACCAGTCGTTGGGGGGTGCTGATAATGACCGTTACTTTTTTCTGCAGGAAATACCGGATCATCTTTAACAGCTCCTCAAATACAGGTGGTTCGTAGTTGACATCGCTTAGCAGCAGAACATCCGGCAGCGGTGCATTCACAGCGTCTTTCCAGTCCAGGGTAGCGGCTGTAATATTACTGCTTCCCATATGTTTTACAGACAGTAGCACGCAATCAACAGCCTGCGGCTCGCGGTCTGTAATGCAGACATGTGTGGCAGACTTGGAGGCATATAACCCCGGTAAGCCCAACCCCGCAGCCAGCTCCAGGATGTTTTTCGACAATATATAATGAGGATGCGCTTCCAGGAAAAGGCACAACCCGATAGATGCGGGCCATACCCTTGCCCAGTAAGCGCCGGACCTGTTGTTATGATATAGCTGTTGTATCGCCCCGTCTTCGGGAACAACAATACTAAACTGTTGGTTACCTATGGTAAAAGATTGAAGATGTACGGGAAGGGTCATAAGGCAAAGATGGAAAAAAGGGAACAGTAAAAAAAGACAGGAAGAGGAAAGATATTAGGGTTGCAGGTAAGGTCCGGAAAGCTAATCACTGAACTACTGGTTGTCGTGCCAACGCATTATAAGCTGCTTGATCATTGAGCCATGATATATAGTATCCTGTTCCGGTTGGATGGACTACCCACCGAACTGCAGGTGAGAACACGTGCAGGGGCAGCGCACCGCCCGGTCGCGTGTCCTCACGCGACTTTTCAAATGCTTATTTACGGTTGATATTACGTGGAATGGGCACACGGGAGGCATCTGCCTTTTACTTCCCCAAGACAATTGCACAAAAGCCGAATCCTGTACTACTGCTTGTCATGCTGACGCAGGAAGCATCTGCTTTAAAAGTCAGATGTAACTTTTTGCAGGATCCGTAATAATTGAAAGGGTACCAGCCTGGCGGCACGTGCTGTACCTGGTGATGTTAGTGTACAGGATGAAAGGGCGGATGCTTCTCCCACCCTGCGGGATCAGCATGACAAAACCGTGGGTGTGTTTGATGAATGCTGATCCTGCCGCCAGGCAATGATTGTGTTGCTACACCATCATTCCTCCGCTTGTCATCCTGAGCCTGCGAAGGATCTGCCTGGGGTTAATTACACCCAACAATAGATGCTTCCTTCGTCAGCATGACAAAACCGTGGAGTCGCTCACGCAAAGTGCGCAAAACACGGCGCAGAGATTCGCAAAGAAGAAGTGTGCTAAAAAGACTATCCGCGTTCTTCGTGATTCATAGCGGCTTTGCGTGAAGGGGCAGATGCTTCTCCCACCCTGAGGGATCAGCATGACGAAACTGTGATAGCCGGTCACGCAAAGTCCGCAAAATATGGGATAAATTGGCTATTTTCGGAACTACTGTTCATGCCATAAAGAAATAAATATGACGCCTTTTTTGAATGAAGATTTTCTTTTGCAGACCGGAACCGCAAAAGAGCTGTACCATACCTATGCGACAGGCATGCCTATTATCGATTATCACAATCACCTTCCCCCGGATGAAATTGCAGATAACAAACAATTCCGTACCATCACCGAGTTATGGCTGAAAGGCGATCATTATAAATGGCGTGCCATGCGCACCAACGGAGTGGATGAAAACGATATCACCGGTACGGCGGATGACTATACCAAATTCAAAGTATGGGCGGCAACCGTGCCCTATACCATGCGTAACCCTTTGTATCACTGGACGCACCTGGAGCTGAAAAGGGCTTTTGGCATCACGGAACTGCTGAACGAAAACAGCGCAGAAAAAATATATAAACAATGCAATGATAAGCTGCCTGAGCTGACCACACATGCACTACTGAGAAACTTCAATGTAGAAATTGCCTGTACTACCGATGACCCGGCAGACAGCCTGGAATATCATATACGTATTAAAAAAGAGCATCCGCACCTGAAGGTTTTCCCCGCATTCCGTCCCGACAAATCTGTGGCGGTGGAAAATGTGGGCGCCTACAACGATTACCTGGCAAAGCTGGGCGCCGCGGCCGATGTGGAAATTCATTCTTATCCCCGGCTGCTGGAAGCGCTCAGGAGAAGGTTTGATTTCTTCCATGCCAATGGCTGCCGTATTTCGGATCATGGACTGGAAACAATGTATGCGGATGATTTTACAGAACAACGCCTGGATGAGATTTTCAACAAGATCAGAATACGGAAGGAGCTGACCCCGGAAGAGGTGAATGTTTTTAAATCTGGTACCCTGCATTTTATATGCAAGTGGTATGCCGAAAAAAAATGGACACAACAGTTCCATATAGGTGCACTGCGCAACAACAACGAACGGCTGCTGCAAAAGCTGGGCGCCGATGCCGGCGTGGATTCCATCGGCGACTGGCAGGTGGCGCAGGCGATGTCCGGGTTCTTTAACCGGCTGGACAAAGAAGGCAAGCTGGCAAAAACGATCATTTACAATAATAATCCCTCGCATAATGCCGTATATGCCACCATGATCGGTAACTTCCAGGGCGATGGCATACCGGGGAAAATACAATTCGGTTCCGGTTGGTGGTTCCTCGACCAGAAAAACGGGATGGAAGAGCAGATGAACATATTGAGTAATATGGGGCTGCTCAGCCGCTTTGTAGGCATGATCACCGATTCCCGTAGCTTTCTTTCCTGGCCCCGCCATGAGTATTTCAGGCGGATACTCTGCAACCTGATCGGCAACGATGTGGAGAACGGCGAACTGCCGAACGATACCAAATGGCTGGGTAAAATAGTGCAGGATATCTGCTACTACAATGCGAAGAATTATTTTGGGTTGGGTAGTTAATTTGAAAATGAAGTGGCCTGAACATTTTTTGCAGGTGGGTGTCATTATCTACCTGGCACGTTTCCTACAGGTTGGTATCTCACCACAGCCATCAACTTAAAGAATATGAGCGCTAAAATATTCCGGGTGCAGTATTTGTAATGCCGGATTGTTACAACTTAATTGTCCTGTAAGGCCAACAGGTTGGTAGAAATGTTATGGCCGCAACGAGAGGCGTCCAGATGGGACGTAAAACTGCACCGATCGCTTAGAGTTCACGCATATAACCTCTCTCCAACAGGAAACTTGAACTTTATTTGCGGTATTTGTTTATCTCATACTCCGCCGCAATGAGAATAGTCCCCTCCGAAGGTAAATACAATGAGATAAGCATCCTGCCTTTTCAAGTGTTATCTTTGCGGCATGTTACAAACCACCTTACTGGAAGCTGCAAAGGCAGCAGGGGATCTGATGAAAACATCCTTCAACAGTGATTTCAAGGTCTCCAACAAAGAAGGACTCAACAACCTTGTTACGGAAGTAGATCATGCCTCGGAAAAGCTGATCATGGATACCATACGGTCCCGTTTCCCGGAACATTATATCCTCAGCGAGGAGTCCGGCGAGCATATCATGGATTCAGAGATCAAGTGGATCATTGATCCTATTGACGGCACGGTTAATTTTGCCAATGGCATCCCGCTGTGCTGTGTAAGCATCGGTGTGGAAAAAGCCGGTACAATGATCCTCGGTGCGGTGTATAACCCGTTTTTGGAGGAAATGTTCTTCGCGGAGCGGGGTAAGGGGGCCACGCTGAATGGCAAGCAACTGCAGGTAACGGCAAAAGATGATGTCACCACGTCCTGCCTGGTAACGGGCTTCCCCTATTCCTACCTGGACGAGCCCAATGGTCCGCTGGTGGTATTTGAAAAGCTGATCAGGATCGGTGTCCCCGTCCGGAGGCTTGGGTCAGCTGCCATCGACCTGTGCTGGGTGGCTGCCGGCAGGTTCGACGGGTTTTATGAGCATAAGCTCAACGCCTGGGACAGCGCCGCGGGTTTCCTGATGGTAGAGGAAGCAGGCGGAAAAGTAACGGATTTCAAAGGCAATGCCTATTCGCCCTACCAGCCGCATATTGTAGCCACTAACGGTAAAATACACGATCAGCTGCTTGATTATATCAACGGCGTGGTATAATATTATTCAAAAACCTTCTTTTTATTATGTCAACACGAACTGAAATTTCTTCCCTGGGCGAATTCGGGCTGATAGATCACCTGACGCAGAACAATGAGACCAGGCATGCATCTACTCTGGTAAGCGTAGGAGACGATGCCGCCGTGCTGGATCACCTGGGCAAACAGATCGTAGTGACCACCGACCTGTTGATAGAAGGCGTACATTTTGACCTTACCTATACGCCGCTGGCGCACCTGGGCTATAAAAGCGTAATCGTGAACCTGAGCGATGTATACGCCATGAATGCCACCCCTACGCAAATCACCATGAGCATTGCCATCAGCAACCGGTTCAGCGTGGAAGCCCTGGATGAATTTTACGAAGGGGTATATGCCGCCTGCGAAAAATATAATGTAGACCTCGTGGGAGGGGACACAACCAGCTCTTCCCGGGGATTTGTGATCAGCGTAACCGCCATTGGTGAGGTAAAAGAAAACCAGTTCGTAAAACGGGACGGTGCACGGAAAGGAGACCTGCTCTGCGTGACCGGCGACCTCGGCGCCGCCTACCTGGGGCTGCTGCTGATGGAGCGGGAAAAGAAAATATTCCTGGAAAGTCCTTCCGTACAGCCGGACCTTGAAAACCAGGACTATATCCTGCGCCGTTTATTAAAGCCGGAAGCCAGGAAAGACATGATCGAATTTTTTGAGGAACAGCAAATACTGCCCACCGCCATGATGGATGTAAGCGACGGGCTGAGCAGCGATATCCTGCATATCTGCAAGCAAAGCAATGCCGGGTGCGTGATCTATGAGGACAAGATCCCTATCGCGGAAGCATCCCGTAATTTTGCCTTTAAGCTGGGGCTGGATCCTACTGCCTGCGCCCTGAGCGGTGGGGAAGATTACGAGCTGCTATTTACCCTTAAGCAGGAGGATTATGAAAAGATAACGCTGAACGAACAGATCAGTGTTATCGGTTATATAAAAGAGCCTGAGGAAGGCGCTCATATCATTACCCGTTCGGAAAAGAAGCATGCCCTGACCGCCCAGGGATGGAACGCGTTTAAATAATATTTGCTTTTGTACGTTTATCATTAACACCACCGTATGATGCTGCTTAACAAGGAAGGGATCTATGAAAACGATACGCAAAAAAAGTGACTATAGGCTGACTATCATCCTGCTGATCGCAGTTCTGTTTACCAGTTGTAAAAGCAGCTCCACGCTGTATAGCGCTGCCCGGAAATTCCCCGCTGAAGAACTTCGGGAAGATTACCGGGTGCTGCGCACCATACTGGAAAAGCAGCATCCCGCCCTCTACTGGTACACACCTAAAGACAGCATGGATCTTTATTTTGACCGTTATTATAATGTGATCAGCGATTCTATGACACGACAGGAGTTCGGGTTCAGGGTATTGGCCCCGCTGACGGCTAAAATACGTTGCGGGCATACCAGTTTCAGCTATCCCTCCCGCTATAACCAGTCCCAGCGGAATGTTCCGTCACCGTCTTTCCCGTTGCATATAAGAACCTTTCCCGCACAAACCAAACGACCGGGCGATACGGATACCATGGTGGTTTTATCCAATCTTAACAAAAGTGATTCCATCCTGAAAAAAGGAACCATTATTACCAGCATCAATGGTTATACGCCCAGGCAAATGGTGGATTCCTTTTTTCAGTTTATGACCACCGACGGGTACGCCACCGGTAACAACTATGTCCGGCTGAGCATGGCTTTCCCTTCCTTTCATCGCATTATTTTCGGTTTATCACCCAGTTATGAAGTGGGATATATTGACAGCACAGGCTACCAGAGAAGCATAACCGTGCCGTTATATACACCCCCGGACAGCGCTGCCAGGAGGGACACAGAAAAGCCGGCAGATGTTAAAAGACCTTCAAAAAAGGAGCGCAGGAAAAGGATCCGGAACTTCGAGGTTGATACGGCCAATCATCTCGGGGTCATGGCCATCAATAGCTTCGATAATGGCGGACGACTCCGTTCCTTTTACCGGAAAAGCTTCCGTGAGCTCAGAAAAGAGAATATTTCCAACCTGGTGATAGACCTCCGGGTAAATGGCGGGGGAAGGGTGGATAATTATACTGCCCTGGCAAGGTATATCAGGCAGGAACCTTTTAAGGTAGCCGACTCCGTTATATCTGTCGTCAATTGGCTGGGCAATGAAAAGAAATATTATACCCACGGTTTCGTCAACTCCCTGGTGCTCTATTTCGGTTCCCGCAAAAAGCAGGAACGGGAATACCATTTCCGGTACTGGGAGCGGAAGACCTTCAAACCCCGTACGAAAAACCATTTTTCCGGGCAGGTATATGTGCTGATCGCGGGACCTACTTTTTCCGCTTCCTCCCTGTTTGCCAGCACGGTGCGGGAACAAAACAATGTAACCCTGGTAGGGGAAGAAACGGGGGGCGGCTGGTATGGTAACAGCGGTATGCTGATACCAGCCGTTCTGTTGCCCCATTCCCGCATGAAAATAAGGATGCCGCTGCATCGAATTGTTCAATACAGGCATGGACCTAAAAACGGCAGGGGCGTTATGCCGGAGATCACGGTACCGGCAACCGTGGAAAACCTGCGGAATAATATCGACGGGAAAATGCAGAAGGTGATAGAATTGGTGCGGGAAAATGCAGCAGCAAAGGGACAGCCGCATCCACTACCGGCAGGAGATCCTGTCTCATCCTATTAAAAAGTCAAACAAGTTTTTGTGGTTTAATCCGCTCACGCTATTTTTGCGCCGGAGAGATGGCAGAGCGGTCGAATGCGGCGGTCTTGAAAACCGTTGACTGTCACAGGTCCGGGGGTTCGAATCCCTCTCTCTCCGCCTTCGCCCACCGAAGCTTTTGCGCAGGTGGGCGATTTTGTTTTCTCGAACTCTCCAAATAA
>CAKSVK010000005.1 GCA_934502905.1 uncultured Chitinophagaceae bacterium | reverse complement strand
TGTGATATAAAAGGTTCCGGCAAATTGTTGGGACTGGAGGCGGGTGATAATACGGATATGTCAGTTTATACTGACAATATGCATCGCGTTTTCAAAGGTCAGTTGATCGCATATGTGGAAGCGACGGGTGAAGGTTTGATGCAGGTGAGCTTTTCTTCTCCGTGGATAAAAACAGCAACCATCGACATTCAGGCAAAATAAATATAACATGATCCAAAAACTGATAGCAGGACTGGTGCTATTCACGATAACATCCTGCGGACAAAAACAAACGGGTAGTGATAAACAGAACGATGATATTATCGTGTTGAATATAGATCCGTCCGAGACATTCCAGACGATAGATAATTTCGGAGCATCCGATGCCTGGTCCTGCCAGTTTGTTGGCAACTGGCCCGATGATAAAAGGAATGCGATAGCTGACTGGTTATTCAGCCTGGATACTTTGCGGGACGGCTCTCCCAAAGGTATCGGTCTTTCCGCGTGGCGCTTCAACTTCGGCGGCGGCAGCGCCCAGCAGGGGGAAGCCAGCGGCATTAAGGATGAGTGGCGCAGGGCAGAGTCTTTTTTGGATGCAAACAATACCTATAACTGGAACCGTCAGCAGGGGCAGGTATGGTTCCTGCAGGCAGCCAAAGAGAGAGGCGTAAAAGACTTTATCGGCTTTTACAACAGTCCACCGGTGCAGTATACCCGAAATGGAAAAGCCTATGCTACCGATAAGGTCTGTAACCTGACCAGTGACCGCTTCGGAGATTTCGCTGCTTATGTAGCAACTACCATCAAAGGGATCAAACAAAAAACAGGCATAGATATCCACTATATCAGCCCTGTAAATGAGCCGCAATGGGACTGGAGTGATGGTGGACAGGAAGGAAGTCCTTACTATAATATAGATATCAGCGGGGTGGTGAGGTCTGTCAACCAGGCCCTGGAAGATCAGCGACTCTCTACGCAGATCATTTTACCGGAGTCAGCGGAGTATGATTTTCTGTATGAAGATAAGGACAGGCCCGGCAAAGGCACGCAGGTAAAGGCTTTCTTCGATCCGGGTTCCCCGGATTATGTTGGCAACCTTTCTCATGTAGGGAAGATCATTGCAGCCCACAGTTATTTTACCAGCTCTCCTTTCGAAAAAGCGGCTTCCATAAGGCGGCAGGTATATAACACCGTTTCCGGGGTTGATGGATTGAAATTCTGGCAATCGGAATACTGCATACTTGGTGATAACGACGGTGAAATAAAAGGAGAAGGGAAAGACCTGGGGATCACCCCTGCATTGTATGTGGCCAAGCTGATGTACAACGATCTGGTAAACGCCCGGGCAACAGCCTGGCAGTGGTGGCTGGCGGTATCACCTTATGATTACAAAGACGGACTGGTGTATATCGACAGGAACAAAGCCGATGGTAAATACTACAGCAGTAAGATCATGTGGGCAATGGGTAATTACAGCCGCTTTGTACGTCCGGGTATGAAACGGGTAGCGTTGACAACGACTGCACCGGGTACATATGCCTCTGCCTATATGAATGAGGCAGACAAGCAACTCGTCATTGTAGTGGTTAATGAAAACGGCATCGATCAGGTTATTCGTTGTAGTATTCCTGGCAGGGCAGCTCAAACGGTAAATATGTACCTCACTACTGCCTCGCAGGACCTGGCCAGGACCAGCGGCAGCTCAGATAACCTGACGATCCCTGCAAAGGGAGTGGCAACTATTGTTATAGACCTTTAGTAGTTCCTTATTGTATGTATAACAGGCATCTGTTCCCTGGTTTCGTAAGTCATACATATTTCAGCGAACCCAATTAGTTCCTGTAGTACCCGTGAAGAAATGAAGAACGAATTAAGGTGAAAAGCTGAATGATCCTTAACTTCTTAATGGCTTGTAAAATCAGGTATTGTTTTTTTATACGAACTAAATATGGTTCCTGTGAATAGATCTTTCGCAGGTCCAAAGATGGCAGGCAGGAGGAGCTATGACCAGCCGTTGCTTCGAAATGTAATAACAAAAAAATCCCGGATATGCTGCACGTGTGCGAAACGTATCCGGGAAAAATGATAAGGTTATCTGGCTAATTATTCGGCAGCTTTTTCCTTTTTCTTCTGCACAGACTTATCAACGATCAATCCTGTACCGGCTCCTACGCCTGCTCCTACAGCCGTACCGATCACTGCGCCTTTTACAGGGTCCTTTTTATTAACGATCGCTCCTGTGGCTGCACCTGCTACTGCCCCTACAATTGCTCCTTTAGCCGTATGGCTCATTCCTTTTTTCTCTTTTGTTTCTTCGGCAGCCGGTGCATTCAATTCGGGTTTGTCATTAGTAACAGGGCCACCGTTACCGATCTCTGCGGTTGACTGGCGTGGGGTCACCGTAGCCGGCTTTGCACTTATCTTATTATTAGCTTTTGAAGCTGTTGCGTTGACTTCCGGTTCATTTATTTGTATGATTTCTTCTTCCATTAATCCCGGTTCGGGCATATCCATGTCAGCCGTTGTTATTTCTACGAGGTTGGGTTGACTTATCTCAACCGGCCCGGCAGCGGTATTCTTATTTTCACTGCAGGAGGCCAGCATGGCGATCATTAAAGCCGGTAAAACATAGTTTTTCATAACCATAATTTCAAAAATTGTTGAATCTTACGAACGTTACAGCAGGTTCTGAAATTATTACCCCTGGTCTTAAATAACATCTGTCAAATTTGTGTGCAGTTTTACCAACAATATGCAAAGAAATTATTGGCTGTTGGTGATGGCTACACCTGCACACAGCTACTCCCGGAAATCCCAACGATATTGAATAATGAGCGCTATCTATTTTATTAAAATGTCATCCATAACAAGTGGTTTGTGTTCCCACAAATCACGGCACTTGCCACGGTCAGCGTCCTCAATCCGTCAGGGCGTTAGTGGAGGTACCTCATCAGTAAGAAGACCTATCGGTCTGGTGCCTGCCCGGCTGGTCGGACGGGTCTCCACCAACCGATCCATTACGAATCTGGCGGGTGCGGACACCCCGCCAGTAGGATTCCCTTAATTTAAGGACATTGGTGTCCTCACTGGCCGAAAAAATAATTTCAATACCTGTTCATTATAAATTCACAAGCTCTTTTGTTGTTGCGGGTTCTGCTCCCTCTCCGTGAGGAGAGGGCTGAGGCTATCAGATCCTATACTATTTACCGGACAATAGTGGTTCCGGGCTTTCGGCAGCATCAACCGTACACTTGGCTATACTGTTCGTCGAAGACGAAATCCATTTCCTCCTGTTGCTTATTCCTGAAAACAAGCCGGATGTGATTCGCGGTATATATTTTTTGAACGGATACAGGCTGGAATGTTTTTATTTTTTGTAATACTATTCCTAAGGGAGCATCATAACAGTTGGCAAGCCCGCTCCTGCCGGTAGTAGTGAAAAATACGGCTGATGATACATGCCGCAGGTAATACAGGCTCAACAAGAACCATCCGGCGCCGTACCAGGTAAATTGCCTTTCGTCATAGTTATCTACCAGGTTATGCACACTGTCACCGGCGCCATCGTGGTTCTTGCGTTTTTTAAAAGTGACAGGCGACACCACAACCGGCTTGCTGGTGAAGCTGCTGATGGTGCGGATGATATCCGGCAGGGTCCGGAGGTTTTCCAGCACGGTCAGCGCATCATCATTGTGCACCTGCGGGTTCAGGCTGAAGCTGACAAAGTCATACAGGTCGCCCGCCGGCTTCTGGCGGTTCAGCTCCGTAAAGTATATGTCGGTGCCATATCCTACAAGCACGTTGGGATAATTTTTTTTGATCACCGGATATAAGCCGGCTTGCAGGAACCCGGGAGTTACCTTATAATTTTTATGAAGGGGAAGCACCGAGTAAATGCTTTCAGCATGCAGGAATATTTTTTCGAGGAATGCAGGTTGTTCTTGCTGCCAGCGATCGGTGAAGAATACAACCAGTTGCAGGCGGGCACCCAGTGATCCCGCATTGGCAATATGCATATCCAGTATGTCTTCCCATGCTGTATCTAAATGCAATTCAGCACGATAAAAAGAAAACGGATACAACTTTAATATACCGGCTTCTTCTCCCGTCAGGAGCTTTACTTCATCAGCCGCCGCGATACCCAGCGCAGGTATTGGCTGCCATTCATTTCCGGGTATTGCTTTATCCTGATCAATAATAGTGGGACCGGAGGAGGAAGTTTTGAGCGTAATATGTTGTTGAATGGACTCGCCTGTTGTTACAGGAAAAGGAAATGGCCGGCTTAGCGGGCGGTTATACAGCTTAAAAGAGTTGTCCATCCAGTTCCGCTGGTCTTCCGCCTCAAAGACCTCACCGGAGAATACGAGCTGCAGGTCTGTGCCATAGGTACTGCCATCCAGTTGACCGATATCGGTGAATGGCTGGTGAGGAGAGATATAACCGGGAAAGAAAATGTCAGTTTTATTGCCGGACGTACCGGTGATTGTGGTCGGTATCCCCGAAAATTCTTTAACGGGAAGATGTACACAGAGTCCTGTACGGTTGCTCAGGAAGTTGTTGCCGGACGATCCCTTCATGCTGAAGGAGATCATATCATCCTTTCCTTCTATAAGGAGATCGGCAAAAAACAGGATATTTTCCTGCTCATATTTGACGGAAACCCGGACGACAAAACTTTCTTTGTCGTCCGTGATTTTCTCGTCAACGATAACATAGGGTACGGTTCCCCAATTGTTATCACGAACGGCGCAATAGATCATACGCACCAATTCGGTGTTGCCCCGCCTGATGTAGCGCAGCGCTCCTCTTTCATAACAACAATTCAGGTTTTTTGTGCGTAACGGTACGGAAACGGGCAGTGTAATATCAAATGGTATATCCATATTTATTACTGGATAAATTGATCCACGTTTTCTCTATCAATCTCAATGGAACCGGTTATAACTGTTTGAGGAACAGGAATTACGCCTGCTTCTGCATCATCGGCAGATAATGGTAAGGTTTTGTGCCGCATATCAAACAAAAACTGTGCCCCAAGCCAGGTGAACAACGCTCTTTTTTGTCCGACCAGGTAATCTATTACCCCTTCTTTTACCAGTGCGAGGTGTTCCGGCTCGGCATCTACGGTGGTAATTTTAACTTTTCCTACCCGGCCGGACTCTTTTACAGACAGGGCTATGCCGGGACCCGAATTAGAGTCAAAACCTGCTATACCCGCCAGATCCGGATTGGCAGCCAGCAGATCTGCCGCTATTTTGGCAGCGGTTTCCACATTCGCTTTGTCATCATATTTGCCCAGGAATTCAATTCCCGGGAATTTTTTTATCGCATCCTGGAATCCCCTGAAACCGGCTTCCATATTTTCCATCCCAAGTATACCCATACAGGCTACTTTCCCTTTACCCCCGGTAATGGCGGCCATGCGTTCTCCCTGCAGCCTGCCCATTTCGTACCAATCGCTCCCGATAAAACAATGCCGGTCGGAGTTGGGAATATCGGAATCATAAACCACGGTGGGAATGCCGGCATCCACTGCTTTTTTGATCGCCTGCGCTATGCCGGGGTCTGTGCCATTGATCAGCAGGCCGGCCGGCTTACCGGCGATCACCTGCTCAATGGTCGCGATCTGGGTGGGCACATCCCACTCCGACGGACCCAGGATGGAAGTCCGTACCCCCGTTTTTTTTCCCCAGTCCAGGAACGCCTTCTGGTCATGGTTTACGTAGAGCGGTAAATTAATAGCAGTCGTTACCATGATATATTCCTCATCGGCAGATATTTCGTCTGCCGTGATAAATTTCTTCGCGCTTTTGATGACACCGCCTTTTTCAGACCGGGGGCGTGGCGGCAATTCGCAGGCACAGGCAAACAGGAGCAGGATATATATTAAGGATTTCATGTGCTTATTTTTCTATTTTTTTCAGGATCAGTTGATCAACGCCTACAGCCACGATCAGGATCACCCCCAGGATGATCTCCTGCCAGTATCCGGATACCCGGCTTAAAATAAGAAGGTTATTGATAAGCGCCATGAACAATGCGCCCAGGAAAGCGCCCCATATTTTTCCATACCCACCTGAGAGGCTGGCGCCGCCGAGAATGACGGCTGTTATCACCCGCAGCTCAAGCCCTCTTCCGGATGTTGACAGTGCAGCGCCCAGTCTGGAAGACAAAAGAATACCTGCCACGCCGGCAAGCGTTGCGGATATCACAAAAGCCCATACCTTCATTTTTTCTACGTTGATCCCGGACAGCCTGGCGGCTCTTTCATTGCCACCGATAAAATAATACCGCCGGAAGAAGGAAGTATTCTTTACCAGGAATGCAAATAGCAAGACGATTGCGATCATATACCATACCGGCATCTGCAGCCCCAGCAGCCTGGATTGACCGATCACGATAAAATCATAGGGGAAATTCTGGATGCCGGCACCGCTCAGCATCAATGCAAAACCACGAACAATACCCATCATGGCCAACGTCTGTATCATAGGATTGATGCCCACCCGCGCGATCAGCCAGCCGTTGATGAAGCCAATGCCTACAGCGCCCAGCATGCCCGCGCTGATCGCCAGCGCTGCCGGTATGCCGTGGTAATACATCAGGTAACCCGCCATGCCGCCGGCGAAAGCCACAATGGAACCAACAGACAGGTCAAACATGCCGGCGATCATCAGGATCATCATGCCGACCGCTACAATGGTATCTATGGAAAGATTGAGCAGCAGCTGGGAAAAATTGTCGACGGTGGCAAACTTTGAAGGAAAGGCGATCGTCATGACCACACAAAGTACGACGATGCTGCTGCCAAGCGTGAATACCCGGTCGGTTAAACTGTTTTTTATATTCATTATAGCAAGTTATTGTTATAAACCCGATGCAAGCATGGTCAGTTTTTCTTCTGTTGCTTCCTCCCGGGATAGTATCGTTACCAGCTTTCCCTGCCACATCACTGCTATCCTGTCTGCCAGCAGCAAAAGCTCCGGCAGCTCGCTGGAGATCATCATAATTCCTTTCCCTGCCGCAGTCAGCTTCTTCATAATATTATATATCTCCGTTTTGGCGCCCACATCCACCCCATGGGTGGGCTCATTTACGATCATCAGGTCAGGTTGTGTCGCCAGCCACTTTGCCAGCACTACCTTTTGTTGATTTCCGCCGCTTAGTTTTCTTACCGGTGTCGTTGCAGATGGTGTCCGGATGTCCAGTTCCTTTACATAACTGTCCGCCGTTTCCCTTTCTTTGCCGGCATTATAAGCTGCGAAAGGCACGGACAGGCTGACCGATGCAATATTATCCGCAATGGACCTTTCCAGGAACAGCCCTTCCGTTTTTCTATCTTCCGGCAGGTACGCTATATGCGCGTTGATCGCATTTGCCGGGTGGCGGGGTGAATAGGGTCTTTGTTTTATCCTGATACTTCCGGCATTATACCTGCTGTCGCCAAAAATAGTCCTTGCAAGGGCGGTTCTTCCGCAGCCGGTCAATCCGGCAAATCCCAGTATTTCCCCGGCATATATATTGAAGCTGATATCTTCAAAACCGTTACCCGACAGTTCTTTTACTTCCAGCAGCACGTCTTTCGTAACATCTGAAACAAAGGTGTCCGCTGCCAGCTCCCTGCCCACCATCATCCGGATGATCTCCCTGTCAGGGATAGACGAAGGAACGGTTCCCTGGAAAATACCGTCTTTTAATACGGTCACTACATCCGCCAGTTCCCTGATCTCCGCCATGCGGTGCGATATATAGATCACAGTAACATGATCCGCCCTTAGCCGGCGGATCATGTTGAAAAGTATATCAGCTTCCTCATGCGTGAGAGAAGCTGTTGGTTCATCAAGGATCAGTATACGGGGCTTTTTGGCAAGCGCTTTTATGATCTCTACCAGCGTTTTTTGGGAGGGGGATAACTTCCCTACCGGTGTGGCGGCATGCATGGTTAAGCGAAATTGTTGCAGCCATTCACTGGCATTTTTATGCAATACCTTATGGTCTATACATCCGTAACGGTTGCGCGGCTGGTGTACGGGGTAGATATTTTCCGCTACGGATAGCGAGTCTGTAAGGCTTCTCTCCTGGTAAACGATAGCGATACCCAACGCCTCTGCCTGCAGTACATTTTCGATCTCCGTTTTTCGTCCGTCCAGAAGGATATCGCCTGCATCGGGACGGAGATTGCCGGAAATAATATTCATCAGCGTGGATTTGCCCGCGCCGTTCTCCCCGCAGAGCGCATGTATTTCTCCCGGTGTAAAGGTGATGGAAACCTGCTGTAATGCCTTTACGCCGGGGAAGGACTTTGATATGTTTTTCAACTCCAGCTTCACAATATAAGCGATTGGGCGGTGAGGGCAGACTGATACGCTGCCCATACCAGCTTTACGGTTTTCAGGTTGTCATCTCCCGTAGTTTCACTGCTGCCACCCTGTAATCCCTGCAGGATATCCCGGTTGCAATCCACGATACTGGAATGTACGACGGCATATGCCGGGTCTGCCCAGTTATACATAACAGGTGTTATAACGGCAGCGGTTACCTGCTGCCGGGTGAAAAGCTTCAGCTCAAAATCATTTGTCAGGTGGAGCGATCCTTTTTCACCTTCCACTAATACCAGGGTTTGTGGAAAGGCTTCTTTCTCCATAATGGAAGCATAGGACATTTCCGCATAACAATGCAGTCCACTCTCCATTTCCATCAGCACATTGGCTACGTCTTCCCCTTTTATTTCCGGGTTCACCCGTTGTGTAAGGCAAAACAGCTTCCTGGGTTCTCCAAACAAAAACCGGCAGATATCCAGCACATGGGAACCTACATCGGTCAATATAAAATGATCCAGCTCTTTCAGGAATGGCTGGTTGTCAAAAACCGGGAAAGCAGAACAGAAAGAAACCCTTGCCTTAAAAGGCCTGCCTATTACGCCTGCATCAAGCGCTTCTTTCAGCCTGCGTAGCGGCAATTGCCAGCGAAAATTCTCATGGATAAAAAAACGTACCTGGTTATCCCGGCATACCTGCACCATTTCTTCTGCCTGTTGCAGCGAAGCTGCCATGGGCTTCTGGCAGATCACATGAATATTTTTTTCAGCCGCCAGCCTGGTGAATACAGGATGTGTATCCACATCCGTGATGATATCTACAAAATCCGGCTGTTCTTTTTCAAGCATGGCTGCTGCATCATCATACACATTTGTTATGCCGAATTTTTCTGCAACGGCTTCGGCTCTTGACTTCGTTCGGTTGTATAAAGCCGTAATACGAACGCCGGGCAGTTCCTGCCATGCCGGCACCTGGAAGTTTGCCCAGAAGCCTGTTCCTATGATCACACCTTTCAGCATCGTGGTCAATTGTACAATTTATTTTACAATATCTTTTACCTGTTGCCTGATATCGTCCATTTCAAAAATCTTCTTCCAGTCGTCTTTGAAAAGAATGGGCTTGGCCCTTTTACTGATCTTGTAGGCCGCATCGGAGAAGGTGCCATTCACTTCTTTAAAGAGCACTGCGATCTGGATGCGCAGGTGTCCCAGCACAAAATCCCGGGCTGCTGCTTCCGGTACGCCCAGTTCCAGTATACGGTCGTACCCCTCTTTTACAACTTCCATAGCTGTTTGGGAAAGTGTTTCTACCATGGCGGGCTCCAGCATGGCCATCTGTTCCAGCGTGATCCTGTGTGTATGCTTAATGGGACCATACATGTCCTGTGCTATTTTCTCTCCTAATTTATAATGTTCTTCTGTTCCATGCATCAATGCCACAACAATGGACTGCTTTGCAGATATACCACCATAAAAATCACGGAAGGCCTGTTCTGTCGGTTCCCAGTTAAAAATATCCGGGTGGCAGGGGTGCGCTATTACATAGCCCAGGTCATCCCGGTGATAAATGATCCCATCAAGGGGGGCGGCAGGATCGAGGGTAATAACAAGCGCTCCCGGCTTCATTTGCGGGATAATTTTTGCCGAAATAGCACCGATTGCTACATCGGGTACCCCAAGTATAACAACATCTGCAGCGGGAATAGATTCATTTTCCCCACTTACCTGTACATTTCTTTGTTTCAAATTGCTGATACCCTGTTCACTTATCTCCAGGTATTTAACCTGGTATTGCGGGTATTTCAGGAAATTGTCTGTCAGCCGGCAGCCCATCTTACCGCCTGCTCCTATTAAAGCTATTGTAGTCATGTGTATTGATTGAGATATTCTAAACTTTTTTGAACCCAGTCCTGCTCCTTTGATAAAGTTTCCCTGTCATCCGTCCCTGCATCCATCCACAATTCCAGGATGGCGGTATCGCATCGTGGATATTGCCTGCATTCCTCCAGCAGCCGGGGGATATCCAGCATACCTTCTCCTGCGGGACAGCCGGATACCGTAAATCCCATTTTATGTTCCACCCTTTTTATAATAAAATCCTTGATGTGCAGATTGACGGTATAGGGCAACAGCACCGGCAGAATTTCCCCGATACCCTGTCCGGCTCCCAAAGAGTTAGCAGTGTCCAGGCAAACAGCCACAGATTCCGGATCTGTTTCTTCTATGATCCGGACCAGCTCTCCGGCGGAAAACCGGTCATGGTTTTCTATTGCCAGCACTACCCCGGATCCCTTCAGCATAGGCAATAGCTGTCTTATCAGTTTTATTACTTCCTTTTCGTCGGGCTGGTAATATGGCGCGTCAATCACCAGCCTTAAAAAACCGGTTTTGAATATGCAGGCAATGCCTATATATCTTAAGACATGCTGCACGAAGAGCCCGCGGGTTCCTACCTGCAATTGAATATTATTATTGTCTGCAACTTTCCGGATATTGTCCAGCTCGCTGGTTTCATGCGTGTGTAGCGGATAATTATCCCCAAACTGGAAATAACGGAGATTATTTTTTGCGGTTATTTCCAGCAGGGCCCTGTACAAGGCAGACCGGTCCGAAGCTGATCCCGACAAAAAAACTTTCCATGGAAATGTATAAGTGCCAAGTCCTATATCCATTTTCATATTTTAAGCGAGACAAATTTGCAGCTTTAGGCGCTTAATTCCCGCTTCAATATTGCCTTATATTTTAACAATTTTATCCTATCTTAGAGCTAATAAGTATAAAAAGGGAAATTACAGTCATGTCTATTCCAACGTACCGTTTAATTAATCCACAGGCTAACCGTTGTTATGTGTTCAAATGGGAGCCATTCGGATTGACCACTCCCTGGCATTATCATCCCGAACTGGAATTAATATATTTTATCAAAGGAAAAACGACGGGCGTAATAGGAGAGGGCTTCGTGGAGTTTAATGAAGGAGACCTGGTATTGCTGGGGGCCAACTTTCCGCACGTGCTCCAGGAGCATGTGCAGTTTCAACGGGAAAACCCGGACTGCAAGCCCTTTGGACTTATTATACAGTTTACAGAAGCTTTCCTGGGGCAAAGTTTTTTTGATATACCGGAGCTGTTACCTGTAAGACAACTCATCAATAAAGCCAAACGTGGTATCATTTTCAATAAGAAAACAGTGGACAAGGTGGCGCCCGTGCTTTCAAAGATGCACAGGATGAATGACACCCGCAAGCTGATCGTGCTGCTGGATGTGCTGGCAACATTAAGTGAACAAAAGACATACGATTACCTGACGCCCAAAGACTACTCTTACGAACACACACAGGATGAAGTACGCTTGCAGAGCATTAATGAATATGTGTACAAGCACTTTAAAGAACCTATTTCTATTGCGGAAATAGCAGAGGTGGTGAGTATGACAGAGACTTCTTTTTGCCGGTATTTTAAAAACAGGACGCTGAAAACCTTTGTGCGTTTTCTGAATGAAGTCAGGGTTTCCTATGCCAGCAAGTTATTGAATAACGATAATTATTCTATAACAGATGCCTGCTTTGAGTCGGGCTTCAATAGCCTGTCTTATTTTAACAGGCAGTTCAAGTCGATCATGAAAATGTCTCCCCTGCAATACAAAAAATGGAAACATTATGCCACTGCATAACGCTCTTATCCGTTGCTTTCTTTAAAAGACGGTAGTGGTTCCCTGAACCTAACCCATAAATGATCATCCCATACCCGGTGATTCTTTATTACGGAATGCTTATGAATGGCTTCCCGGTGAAACCCATTCTTCTCCAGTACCCGCATGGATGCCACGTTGTATTCAAATACCCGGGCAAAGATCCGGATGATCCCGGGAAAATAAGCGAAAGTATAATCCGTCATCTGTGCAACAGCCATAGTGGCTATATTCCTTCCCCAGTAAGGCTCTCCTATCCAGTATCCTAATTCCGCACTGATCCTGGAGATATCTGTTTGTAATTCCACACCGATACAGCCTGCCAGTTCGCCACCTGCTTCTATGGCCATCACCGTCGGACTGGATTGTTCTGTACAAAATTGAATGAACGCATCTGCGTGTTGTATTTCGTACGGGTAAGGTAAGCGGTCCCTTACATTATTCCATATGTGGATGTTGTTAGCCAAACCTGCTAACGCCTTGTTGTCTTTTTTTTCCACAAACGCAAATGAACCTTCATGTGAAGGAAGTTTATACCTTTCTTTTCAGGTACGTGCTATAATCCGGAATGGTAGCAATATACTCACTGTGCATCAGCGGTGAGGTCATTAAGAAATCGGCGCTGGCACGATCACTTGCCACGGGGATATTCCAGGTAACGGCAAGGCGTAATAAAGCCTTCACATCCGGATCATGTGGCTGCGCTTCCATCGGGTCCCAGAAGAAGATCAGCACGTCGATCAGTCCTTCGGAGATCATGGCGCCGATCTGCTGGTCACCACCCAACGGGCCGCTCAGCACCTGCTTTACCGGCCTGTCCAGCGATGCTTCCAGCAGCCTTCCGGTAGTGCCGGTAGCGATCAATTCGTGACGGGCCAGTGTAGCCCTGTTGAACTCTGCCCATTCCATCATTTCTTTTTTCTTGTTGTCATGTGCTACCAGCGCGATCCTTTTACGTTCCTTTAATATTCTTGCAGTGGTCATTTTTGTTTAATTAGAATGAAAATTGCCGCGGCAGTTTTCACAAATGATGAAATTTTAAGGACAAAGGTAGCGTTAAACAGAAATTTCTGCTTCGATAAAAAATCCTTACAGTGAATTATTAATAGCAAACCCAGAACGACTGAACATCGTTCGGGAAGGTAAGGACGGTTAAGCTTTCGCCTTAACCAACGTCATTGCCGGTTTTGTGAATGGTTTTATGCACAGTCTTCACCAACAATACCTGTTGACATCGCTGCTGTCGGTGATGCTATAGGCGGCGCTGCCGCGGGTATTACCAATGGTATTAAATCTTCCTCCTCCTTTTGTCGCTTGGTATACCCGGTCATTGAGCTGTGACAGGTTATTATTAAATATTTCACCGCGCTGCGGCTCATTATACTAACTATTACGTATTGTTATAGTTATTGCGGTGCGGTGTACCTTTCAATATCCGCCTGTTTGCGTATCCTCACGCAATTTTTCAACGTCATTGCCGGTTTTGTGAATGGCTTTATGCACAGTCTTCACCAACAATACCTGTTGGCATGGCTGTTGTTGGTGATACTATAGGCGGGCGCAGCCGCGAGTATTACCAGTGGCATTAAATCTTCCTCCTTCTTTTGTCGCGTGGTATGCCCGGTCATTGAGCTGTGGCAGGTTCTCATTAAATATTTCGCCGCGCTGCGGCTTATTATACTAACTATTACGTATTGTTACAATTATTGCGGTGCGGTGCACCTTTCAATATCCGCCTGTTTGCGTGTCCTCACGCAATTTTTCAACGTCATTGCCGGTGTCGTGAATGGTTTTATGCACAGCCTCCACCAATAATACCTGTTGGCATCGCTGTTGTTGATGATGCTATAGGCGGGCGCAGCCGCGAGTACCAACAACGGCAATAGGATTCTGACTTAATTCATTCTTAATGCCTTAATGGTGAATACAGGAACCAATAGTATTCCCGTATAATAATTATGGGTCATATTTCGTCACTCCTGCGGGATTCGAACCCACACTTTGCATTGCTGCAACAGACCGGCTGTAAATGCGCTTCCCTACTTGCCGTATGCCGGATTTCGGTGCTTCTGCAAATTCTGTCCATTCAAACGCGTAGTCTGAACGGCGTTGTCCGGTCACTCCGCGGCTCCGTAAAACTTTTACCGCAGCACTTCCTTTTATGCTAAGGAGTGAATTTGTATTGATAATGTGAAGATGAACAGGAACTGTGCAATGTTTTTGCATAGTTTATGGTCTGTAAAAAAAAATTTTTCATACCCCGATACCATCAGGGTGAAATTGTAGAGGTGCATTCTCCTGTTTTGTCACTTCGACGCAGGAGAAACCTGTGCAGGTCGCAGGTTTCAGATCGCAGGGAGTATTCCTGAACCCTGGCACAGTCTTCCGGAGGATGACTTGTGCCGGCTCATTCTGCCGGGCTATGTCCGGTGAACAACCCTGATCATGACCGGGTATAAAAAACCGAGACAGCTTTTGCTGCCCCGGTTTTAGTTTTCAAGTGACTCCTGCTGCCGGAAACCGATGGTCCTGACCGCTGTGTCAGCATGCAGTATTTCTGCCTGCCCCGCAATTTCGGCGATGGTCATAGGCTTGGTTATAACATTGTTGAAGCCAAAATGCTTCGATAGCTGCTGCGCTTTGGACACATGTAATTTCCCGAATTCATATCGTGCTATCATTCTTCCCTGACGCATCAGCGCACTGTCTATCATGTTCAGGCTGCTGTTGAAAGTGCAGATGATCTGTACATTCAGACAATCACTCAGCAGACCGTCACTCAGGTTCAACAGGTTGGAAACAGAAGAGCCGCTGTTGATCTTCCTGTCCATCATAATGTTTTCCGCATCTTCTATCACCAGTATAGAATTAGGATTATCGATCAACAGGTCGATAAAATCCGGGTTCATCAGGTTGCCTGCAACTGAAGGACTCAGGAACAATACTTTCTTTTTCAGCGAGCCTACCAGGTGACGCAGATAGGTAGTTTTACCGGTGCCGGGTATACCATGCAGCAGCACGATCCCCTTATCCTGCTGGTTATTCAGCCTTTCCCGGATCAGCGCATCTACAGCAACGAAGTCGTCATTGTAGTGAAGGTTCAGATCCAGTACAGTAGGCTGAATGGGTAAAGGTTTCAGATCCAGGCAGCCGTTGAAGAAGGAAATGATGTTGATCTCAAAATCCTGCATTTTTTCCGGCAGCCTGTATTCGCTTAACGCTTTGATGATGTTATCAGCAAAACCGTACCTGTTGCCGGGATACAATATCCGGACACATTGCCCTGCCAGTTCTATCATTACCTTATTGTCCAGTACGAGTATGGTTTTGTAAAACTGTTGTGTTGCTTCACTATGATTATAGAAGCAGTTCTGGTACAGGTCCACAATACTTTTATTTAAAGTGGAATGGATGTATGCATAGGATTTTGTTACATCCACTCCGTCAATCAAAGTAGCATTGGGTATTGTTTTAAACCGGTACAGGTAGAATGCTTTTATTTCCAGGTATTGATGATCAAATATCAAAGCCCGTCTCTTATTCAAAATTTTGGCGCACCACTGCTTTATCCGTGCTTGCAACGAAGTATTATTCAATATAACAATGAATGCAATGATTGCCAGTATCGCTATTCCGTTCATAAAATCTTTTTTGTATTATAGTATAATAAGCTCCTTTCTTTGAAGGGTTGGGGAAATCCTACTGCACCACCTTGTTGGCACAGCAGCTGCTGGCAAATGCTTCAGGCTTAGCCCGGAAGGCAAATCCCATTCCCATGATATACCCCATCGCTTCCTTCAGGGCGTCATTGCTTTTAAAGTTAGGATTGGTGTTGATATCGGCGTGTACTTCCATATCCACACTAAATCTTGAAAACAGGTTACACAAGGCGTATGCCACCTCAATGCTTTTGCCTACTTCTGTCAGCATCCGTTCTTTTATGCTCATCTTTTGAGTAGTGATCTCATTATGTATATACATGAAACCACCTTTCCCTTTACGAATGAATACGATCACGGTCGCGAACTCGGTGATCCTGCTCTTTACCTGGCTATCCGTGCCAATGCATACTTTCAGCTCGTTCCCGATAGCGCTTTCCTGCTCCAGTACCCGGATGATTTCCTGCTCAATCGGCACCCGTATCCTTTCGCCATTTAATTTTCTCCATTGTTGTTCCATGGCTTTCGTTTTTACTCATTATAGATTGTTTGTTTATTAGCCTGCACGGACTACAGGACCCGAACCTGTATCAGCGATTTTTGGAGACCACTGTGTTTCCAATTGCACCAAACCCGTATATAGTGGTGCCCGAAGGACTCGAACCTCCTTCATCCCGGCTTCAACGGGACACATAGACCATCTCTGTCAGAGCACCATTGTTCGCAATAAGTCCTTCGCTGTACAAAGCTTTGCTGAAGACAGATCCTTCGCAGGCTCAGGGTGACAAGCGGAAGCGTGATGATGATCAATAGCACCTATGCCCGACGACTCTATCTGCCTTTGTCTGCCTGGGACAGTACCAAGCCGTTGAATCATTCATCCGTTGTTGGCCCGGTGAGATTCGAACTCACAGCCCTCCGGTTAAAAGCCGGATACTCTGACCATTGAGCTACGGACCAATTCCTATTGCGTTGCAGACTATATTGTGTTTTGTTGACCTGACCGGACTCGAACCGGCAACCCTGAACGTATAAGGTTCCCGCTCTTACCGTTAAGCTACAGGTCATTTCTTGTTGGCTTAACAAGACTCGAACTTGTATCTCTTCATCCGTAGTGAAGTATTCTCCTCCATTGAACTATAAGCCACTGTACGGTTTTCAGAATTGAACTGAATACTATCACCCGCTATTTACCTCTCAGAAAGAAAGGGGAGTGATGATGTTACCATTACACCAAACCGTATTCTCTTCAAATAACACTGGTTGACTCCGGGACTTGAACCCTGTTCTCCACATTCACAGTGTGACGCTTTACCGGTTAAGCTAAAGCCAACATTTCTGACACCGGACACAGGTTCGAACTGAGGATATCAGACCCAAATTCTGATGTGTTACCAGCTACACTATCCGGCGGTTTGCCATATCAACCCACGATGAGCCTGCACTATACGAAGTGACTTCGTATATTCTATGTCCTCCGGAGATTACAACCTCCCGCGTTACATAATAAAGCATAAGCTCCTTATTCAGGAAAAGTATCCCCGTTGTTGCATCTCCCGCTTGCATCGGAACAAACGGGGAATACTTGTGTCCCTCCCTTTCTGCACCTGATATTTTAAACCAAAAGCCCGGTCGAAAATTCCGGCCGGGCTTTTGGTAGACAGTACATAAAATATTTATGTACAGACACTTTCCGGTCGTTTTAGCACGCTATCGCAGAGGTTGTTCACGGATATATCTATCTCCTGCTTACACCATTGGCATACCAGTGCCGGTAGCGTTGCTGCTGTTTCAACTTTTTTAAATCGTGTATGTCGTAACTGTTCTGTCATTATAAAATTTTAGCTTCATCCCTCACCCCTGTCCCTTTGGAAAAAAGAAAAATAAAAAACCCCGCGATTCAGGCGGGGCGTATATTACAGCGATTTGTTATTCAACTAATCTTCAGCATTACATGCCCCGCAAACCCTATAGCCCACTTCCGGACCAAACCAGCTTTTTAATTCGATATGTAGTAAACTTATTCGTTGCATGTTTTTTGTTTTGCAGTGCAAAGATGTAATTTATTTTTTGTTGCCACCAAATTTTTGTGAAACTTTTTTAAAAAAATATTATCTGTTGGATTGAACATGTTGATGCTGAATGCGATCGGCAAATAGTTTTTTCCCAAAGCTTTCATTGTTCATCTTCTTCCGTGATTTTTTTTATTTACGCGTTCCAAATCTGTAATTATAACGGGATAGTAGTGTGTTAATCCAGCGAGAAACCGTTTACATTCATGGAAATTTAAAATGAAATATTTAAAACCAGGTATTCTTTTTCTTCTTTGTGCTTCTGCCACCTAAGCCTAAGGCACCTAATAAGCTCCGGGTGATCAACGGGATGGCAGTTCGCTGTACCTGTTTCACAACCGGGTTATCCAAAACTTTTTCTATGGTGGAAGGTTCTTCTTTGGTTTTAGCTTTTGGTTTCTGCTCTTCCGTTTTTTCGGCAGCTTCTTCCAGCTTGGCTGTCAGTATTTCGTAAGCGCTTTCGGTGTCTACGGCTTTGTCATATTTCTTCACCAACGACGACTTCGAAACGATGGCATCAATTTCTGTGTCAGTTAGTATATCCATGCGGGATCTTGGAGAAACCAGCATGGTCTGCACAAGAGGGGTAGGGATGCCTTTCTCATTCAGCAGTGTAACCAATGCTTCTCCGATACCCAGCTGGGTGATGAGCTCGTCTACTTTATAGTAATTTGTTTCCGGATAGTTTTGTGCGGCCTGCTTGATCGTTTTGCGATCTGCGGCGGTAAATGCCCGCAAGGCATGCTGGACTTTAAGTCCTAACTGACTCAATACGGAGGCCGGAACATCCTGTGGATTTTGGGTGCAGAAGAAAATGCCCACACCCTTTGAGCGAATAAGCTTAATAACGGTTTCTATCTGTTGCAGCAGGGCGGCGGACGCTTCCTGGAATACCAGGTGGGCTTCGTCAATAAACAATACAAGCTTGGGCTTTTCTATATCGCCGGCTTCAGGTAATACAGCATACAGCTCTGCCAATAATTGCAGCATGAAAGTTGAAAACAGCTTCGGGCGGTTCTGCATATCCGTTACGCGTAAAATATTTACAATGCCCCTTCCGTCATCACTGATCCGCATCAGGTCGTCGATATCAAAAGATGGTTCGCCAAAGAAGATATCAGCGCCCTGTTGCTGCAGCTCGATCACCTTGCGCAGGATCGTTCCTGTGCTGGTAGTGGCGATCTTTCCATATTCTTTTTCCAGCTCAGCTTTCCCTTCATTGCTAATGTATTGAAGCGTTTTTGTAAGGTCTTTCAGATCCAGCAGCGGTATTTTATGATCGTCGCAATACTTGAAAAGCATAGCTACCAATCCCTGCTGTGTATCGTTCAGTCCCAGTATCTTGGAAATCAGTATCGGCCCAAATTCGCTAACGGTAGCGCGTAATCGTACACCTTTTTCCCCGCTCAGGCTCATCAGCTCTACGGGATATGCTCCGGGTTTATATTCCAGACCTATTTTGGGATAGCGCTCGGCTATGATTTTATTCATGCTGCCTTCCGCCGCAATACCGCTCAGGTCTCCTTTGATATCCATCATCAATACCGGGATGCTTGCATCGCTCAACCCCTCGGCAATAACCTGTAGTGTCTTGGTTTTACCCGTTCCTGTCGCGCCGGCTATCAGGCCATGCCTGTTCATTGTCTTGAAGGGTAGTCTTACATAGGTGTTGGTCAGCACTTCTCCGTCCAGCATGGCTGCACCGAGTATATATGATTCACCTTTAAAGCCATATCCGGCTTGTATACTCTCAATAAAAGCGTTTTTATCAGGCATAGATTACAATTTTGGAGGAAAGATATTCCATTTTTCCCTTACTGAGCTCATATACCAGCCCGGGCGTACTCCAAATATTTTGCAGGTGGGTGTCACCACCATTGCCGTCAATTTAAGCCCGCAGGGCTTGAATTTGAGTAGCCCCCAACGAAGTTGGGGGAGTGTAATGTGTCGAAGCTTTTGTTGAACCATCTTGGATAACTTACCATCGGTTGTACCGATGGCTATTCAAATTGAACCCCCTTCGGGGTATTTTACCGATTGTGTTCCTAAAGTTGACGGCTATGGTGTCACTACCCGCCTGTAGAGTCGCTACTGATCGGAAAATTTGTATAGAACGGAAACCTGAACTTTTACGGCATTTGTTTCTCCCTGATTTTGCCGCAATGAGAATAGTTCTTGCCGAAGGTAATGTGCCCCGTCGGCCCGGTAATATAGCGGATGGACAGCCTGTTGCAATGACTTCTGCTTCCTGCAAAGGTTAAATCCTACAGGGTCAGGGTTCCGTGACCTGTAACATTTTCATACATACTGATGTATATGTATCCGTTAGAAGACACCCATTGATTTCAGTAAGATCCTCAAACTCCAGATCACCACCATTACGCCAACGGCGATGAACATGGTTTTGGTAGGGAGCTTTCCTACCAGACGGGCAGCGATAGGAGCGGCGATCAAACCGCCGATGATCAGTCCCAGGATCACCTGCCAGTGACTAACGCCTATAACAGAGAAGAAGGTGAGGGCGCTGGCAAAGGTTACAAAGAATTCGGTAATGCTTACGGAGCCGATCACAAAGCGGGGACTCCTGCCTTTTGAGATAAGCGTGCTGGTAACAAGCGGTCCCCAACCCCCGCCGCCAAACGAATCCAGGAAGCCGCCGGCACCGGCCAGCCAGCCTACATTTTTTACCTTTTTAGGCTTTTTGGAGGCACCCCGTAAGGCAATTACCAGTATACGGATACCCAGTATCATGGTGTAGGTGGCAATGACCGGGCGCACATAGTTCGCGTATTCATCGCCGTATTTAGCTAACAGGTAGGCGCCAACAATTGCCCCTACAACACCGGGTACCAGGAGCGCCTTGAATAATTTTTTATTGACATTCCCGAATTTGTAATGGCTATATCCGGAGGCGCCACTGGAGAACATTTCTGCAGTATGCACACTGCCGCTGATCGCAGACAGGTTTACGCCCATAGACATCAGCACGGTGGTGGATACCACGCCGTACCCCATACCCAGCGCTCCATCCACCAGTTGTGCAAAGAATCCCGCAACCACCAGCCAGTAGAATTTGCTGTCAATACTTTTGATGCCTTCTGTGATGGCTGCCAAAAGATTTTGATAAGGGAGGAAGCTGAGAATAGCGTGACCGATGAACATGAACAGGAAGGCGAACAGGCACCAGGTGGCGATGCGCCTCCACTTTTTTTCACCGGAGTTCTGAGATGAAACGGATTGCCTGGTAGACAGTATTTTGGTAATATGGTTGAGCTCGTGCACCTTACTGGCAAAATTGCCGTTCATTTTTGTGCGGATCTTTTCCATATTTTGCAATACATCGTCCATTTCCTCCGGTATCACTTCGTTAAATGTTTCTTTCAGCCGCTTGGCAATGGTAGGAGATTTGCCGTTGGTAGAGATCGCTACTTTCAGGTTACCCTTTTTTACGATAGAGCCCAGGTAAAAATCGCAGAGTTCAGGTGTATCTGCCACATTCACCAGCAATCCCCGCTGGTGGGCCTCCGTTCTGATACGCGCTCCCAACTCCTTATTGTCCACAGCCACTACTACCAGTTGTACATCATCCAGCAAAGCTTCGTAATAGCTATCTTGTATAAGCGTTATATTAGGATGCCTTTCTGCCAGTATTTTTACTCCTTCTTTTATTTCCTCTGCCACGATGGTAATGGCGGTGTCTGGGGAATTATGAAGAACGGCATTCAGTTTCTCCAGCCCTACGTTGCCTGCACCTACGATCAATAGCTTCAATTGCTCCAGCTTCAGAAAAACCGGGAACAACGTGTTAGATTCTTTGATGATCACTGTTTCATTCATGCGTTAATAGTAAGTGCTTTTAACCGGGTGGACTTTTTTAATTCACCCATTTCGCCCTGAGCGCGAAATCGCCAAAGGTTTCGTTCTGCTTTCTCTCTTTGCTGTAAACCCCCAGGAGGCTATCCAGCTCCTGTAAAAGAGCTGCTTCATTTAAGCTCTCTTTATAGATGCTGTTCAGCCTTGTACCCACCCTGTCTCCACCCAGGAGCAGGTTGTAATGGCCATAACTGGTACCAATAAATGCTATTTCTGCCACGTAAGGTCGTCCGCAGCCATTGGGACAACCGGTCATGCGTACACTGATGTTGTCATCCTCGAGGCCGTGTTTCGTCAGCATTGGTTCCATTTTGGTAATGAGGTCGGGAAGATAACGCTGCGCTTCGGCCAATGCCAGTGAGCAGGTATTGTAAGCCACACATGCAATGGAGTCTTTTCTTAGAGCGCCTGCTTTTTCGGTGTGGTTGATGATGTCATATTTCCTGAGGATGGCATCTATTTCCTCCTTGTCCTTATCCTCTATGTCTGCCAGTATCAGGTTCTGGTTGCAGGTAAACCGGAAGGTGGTTTTACGGGTCTGTGCAACTTCCAGGAACGCCGTTTTAAATGCAACCTTTTCATCGTCCAGCACCCGTCCTGCTTCCACAAAAACAGTATAGTACCATTTCCCCTCGTGGTTTTTATGCCATCCAAACAGGTCGGAACGACTGGTAAAAGCATAAGGTTTTTCAGGCGCCAGCTCAAAGCCACATCTTTTCTCCAGCTCTTTTTTAAAATTATCTACTCCCATCCTGTCAATGGTATATTTAATACGGGACAATTTCCGGTCGCTGCGGTTGCCATGATCACGTTGTATGGTGATGACCTCATATACCGCCTTCATTACTTTTTCCTCGCTATCCAGGAAACCCAGCACATTTCCCAATCTCGGGTAGGTATTGGGGTTACCATGGGTAGCTCCCATGCCACCTCCTACCGCCAGGTTGAACCCTTTCAGCTTTCCATTTTCGATGATCGCTATCAGGCCAAGATCGTTTCCGAATACATCCACATCGTTGTTAGGTGGGATGGCAATGGCAATTTTGAATTTACGGGGCAGGTACCTGTCCTGGTATAGGGGATCAGCTTCTTCCACCTCTTTGCTAGGGCTGGTCAGGGGTTTTTCGTCCAGCCATATTTCGTAATAAGCCTTGGTTTTGGGCAAACCCAGCTTGCTGAGCTTGCCTGCATAAGCAAATATCTCCTCGTGCACAGACGAGAATTTGGGATGTGCTCCGCAGATCACATTTCTGTTTACATCGCCACAGGCAGATATAGAATCGAGCCCTGCCATGTTGAACTCTTTTAAGGTCGGCTTAACATGCCCTTTCAGTATCCCGTGCAGCTGGATCGTTTGCCGGGTAGTGATCTTTATGACCCCGGTGGAATGTCTTCCGGCAATATGGTGTAGTGCTTCCCACTGCTCAGCGGTGATAAAACCACCTGGCAGGCGTAAACGAACCATGTAGGAATACAGCCATTCCAGCTTTTTGGTGCTGCGCTCTTCCCTCCGGTCGCGGTCATCCTGCTGGTACATGCCATGGAATTTGATCAGCGCCTGGTCGTCTTCCCGCAATGCACCGGTCAGCTCATCTTTCAGGCTTTCCTTCAATGTTCCACGTAAGCCATCACTTTTCATCTTGATATGCTCTGTGCCGGATAATTTATTATTTGAATCAGACATCTTCTGTATAGAAATTTTAGTTTTTTAAATTTAGTATTCCTGGCTCAGATTTCTCCTTCGTCGGAATGACAAGGTTAATTGAATAAACGTGCCACCTGCGATTTACTACCTGCGTCTTGCCACCTTCCACTTCCTACTTTCCACTCAATACACATCCAGCAGGTACCTGTTTTCTTCCTTCATTTTGTCCAGGTATTCTATGGCTTCAGCAATTGTTTTTCCTCCCTGCCTTTCAATTATCTGCAACAATGTATTTTCCACATCTGTGCTCATCGGGTAGCGGGCGCCGCATATATAGATATAAGCACCGCTGTCGATCCACTGCCACAGTTCATCTGCATTCTCCAGCATACGATGCTGCACATATATTTTAGATTGCTGATCCCGGGAAAAAGCCAGGTTCACCTTGCTGAGCACACCTGTTTGCGCCCAATTCTGTATTTCGGTCTGGTAGAGAAAATCACTGGTAAACTTTTGATCGCCGAAGAACAGCCAGTTGCGTCCCTCTGCTCCTGATGCATCTCTTTCCGCAATAAAAGAGCGGAAGGGTGCGATGCCTGTGCCCGGTCCGATCATGATGATATCTTTTTCCGGTGCAGGCAGCCTGAATTGATTGTTCTTATGGATATGGAAGTCAACCGTAATGCCTTCCTGCAATTGGCACAGGTGGTCTGAGCAGAGCCCGTATTTCAGCTCATTGTTAATGCTGAACTTATCCCGCGCTACCGTCAAATGTATTTCATTGCCATGTGTTTCCGGCGAAGAAGATATGGAGTACAACCTGGGCGCCATGGGTTCCAGGATCGCAATCACCTGTTCAAACTGTGCTGCGTCTTTTACCGGGTAGATGCGCAACAGATCGAGCAGATCAATACGCGTATCGGGAATATCCTGTTGCACAACAGCAGCGTATTGTTTCACTACTCTTTCCGGCAGGTACACGATGTTGATCCTGCGCGTAAGCGCTTCTCTTAATGTAAGCTTTTCATTACGGAACCCGATCTCCGCTTCTCCATCTGCACCGGTTACAGACAGGATATTATCAACCGTTTCTTTTTTGTTATGCGGAATAAGCCCCAGGGAATCACCCGGTTCATATGATACATCTTCTCCTGCTTCTATTTCCACATGATGTGTCTGCTTGGAAGAGTCACGGTCGTTCAGGTTGATATTGGCAAGAATAGTTCCGGCATAATGTTTTTTTCCCTTTGCTTTTTTGGCTGCTGGTTGTGCGGGACCGTTAGTGTTGCCGCCCTCGTTCAGTAATTTCATTACCTGCGCAAACCATGTGGCCGCGTCGGTTGCATAGTCTGTATCACATTTCTGGATAGGAATAACTGCCCTGGCACCCAGCTTGCCAAGCTGCGCGTCAACATCTTCCCCGGCCTTACAGAATAAAGGATAAGAAGTGTCTCCCAAAGCCAGCACACTGTATTTCATCTTGTCCAGCTTCAGGGCCTGGCTGTGAATATGATCGTAGAATTTTTTTGCGGTCAGTGGTGGCTCTCCGTCACCCTGTGTGCTGATAACAAAGAAAACATACTCTTCTTTTTCCAGGTCGGTGAGCCGGTATTGATCAAGCCCGGTAAGCTTTGCTTTGAAGCCGGCTTTCTTGGCTTGCGTGGCAAACTCTGTAGCCACTTTTTTAGAATTGCCGGTTTCCGTACCAAACAGGATAGTGAATTTTTCGATCCTGGATGCAGAAGGAGTAGTGCCGGCGCCTGTTGTCGCAGCATCTTCCGCTGATTCGGAAGCTACCAGCCCGGCAAGAAATCCATTCATCCAGATCAACTCTTCCCGTGAAGACTGTGTGATCAATTCCCGGAATACCTTCAGCTTATGCTCTGCTAACATTTCTTTTCTGATTGTGATTTGTATTATTACCCAATGTTGCCATTGGTTTGAAATATTGTTCTCTTGTCTCGCTGTCTTCTACCCAGCCGAATTCTTTGTGCAACTGCACCACGGTACCTACGATCACCAGCGACGGCGATACAAATGACATGCCACCGAACCTGCCGGTAAATTCATATATGCCTGCTGCATATACTTTCTGCATGGGAGTGGTTGCCTGCTCTACCACTGCTATATGCTTTTCCGGCGCTATGCCGTAACGGGTCAGCTTTGAGATGATCCCTTCCACTGTTTCTGCTGACATATAGAAGACCAGCGTATCGCTGGTGGAAGCCAGCTCCTGCCAGTATTGATCGGGCACTATTTCCGATTTATAATAGGTAAGGAACCGTACGGCGGTGGAATGTCCCCGGGCAGTCAACGGTATACCTGAATAAGCGGCTGCACCCAACGCTGCAGATACACCCGGTACAATTTCGTAGGGGATCTGGTGATGCGCCAGCGTGTGCAGTTCATCCAGTATGTTGGAGAAAACGGATACATCGCCTCCCTTCAGCCGTATAACCAGCTTTCCGGCTTCTGCATGTTTTACCATCAGCTCATTGATCGTTTCCTGTGGCGTTGAATTTCCTTTTCTGCATTGTTTTCCGACATATATCACCTCCGCGGCCGGGTTTACATACCGGTCCAGTATCTCATGGCTTACCAGCCTGTCGGTGAGCACCACTTCTGCCTGTTGCAGATAGCGCATAGTCTTCACCGTGATCAGGTCAGGATCACCGGGGCCGGCGGCGGCCAGTATCACTTTTCCTGTTGTATATTTATTTTCAGACATCTTTTATAACTATCAGGAGGTTATCATTGAATCATGCAGGCGCCTACCGTAACATTGCTGGTTTCATCTATCAAGATGGCCCCGCCATTGGCTCTTAGATCATTATAGCTGTCAAATACGATCGGCTGTGCCGTTTTAATGGTTGCTTTCACTATATCATTCAGCCGGATGCTGTCTGTATCGTATTGTTTTTCCAGCGTATTTACATCCAGGCGGTATTCTACTTCCCTTACCACAGACCTTACCCTGGTGCTGTTTATCTGGAGGAGGTATTTGTTGCCGGGCGTCAGCGGCTTATTATCCATCCAGCATAGCAATACTTCCAGCTCGTTTGATGTTTGGGGTACATCGTTATTCAGTACGATCACATCGCCACGGCTGATATCCACATCATCCGCCAGGTGCAACACAACTGCCTGCGGGGCAAATGCTTCCTGCACCTGTTTGCCGCCATCAGTTTCTATGGCTGTAATGGTGCTGGTCAGACCCGAGGGCAGCACGGTAACCTCATCACCGACCTTATAGATGCCGCTGATGATCTTCCCTGCATAACCACGATAGTCATGTAATGTTTCTGTCTGTGGACGAATAACATATTGCACCGGCAGCCTGGCTTTGTCCAGGTTCACGGCTTTTTCCACCTGTGTGGTTTCCAGCAGGTGTAATAATGACCCACCTTCATACCAGGACAACGCAGCAGATTTTTCTACAATATTGTCTCCTTTCAGCGCGCTGATCGGAATGTACTTCACATCCCTCAGCCCCAGCGCCTTCGCCAGGTCGGCATATTCAATTACAATGTTGTTAAACACATCCTGGGAGTAACCCACGAGGTCCATCTTGTTAATAGCTACCACTACCTGCGGCATGTTGAGCAGTGAAGCAATGATAGAATGCCGGCGGGTTTGCTCTGCCACACCATTCCGGGCATCTACCAGGATAATGATCAGGTCGGAATTGGAGGCACCGGTTACCATGTTGCGCGTGTACTGGATATGCCCCGGTGCATCGGCGATGATGAATTTTCTTTTTGGCGTAGTAAAGTATTTATAGGCCACGTCAATGGTAATGCCCTGTTCCCGTTCTGCCCTTAATCCATCTGTCAGCAAAGCCAGGTCTATCTCTCCTTCTTCGCGGTTCTTTGTTTGTTTTTCTATGGCCTCCAGCTGGTCGATCATAATGCTTTTGCTGTCGTACAGCAAACGACCGATCAATGTGCTTTTGCCATCGTCTACACTACCCGCAGTTATAAATCTTAGTATGTCCATTAATGCTTTATTTCTGATTTGGAGATTGCTGATATAACAATTTCTAATAGACGCTTCCTTCGTCAGCGTGACAGGTAGCGGTACTAAAAATACCCGTTTTTCTTCCGGTCTTCCATAGCTGCTTCCGATACCTTATCATCAATTCTTGTTTCCCCTCTTTCGCTGGTTTTGGTCGCTACTATTTCCCTGATGATATCTTCAAGGGTGGTTGCACTGGAAGCCACAGCTGCCGTGCAGGTCATATCACCCACGGTACGGTACCGTACTTTTTTGTTTACGATCACATCGGTTTCGTCTATGCGTATATGCTCGGATACCGCTACATATTGTCCTTCAAATTCCAGCACCTCCCGCTCATGTGCGAAGTAGATAGACGGCAGTGCTATATTTTCTCTCAGGATATAATTCCAGATATCCAGTTCGGTCCAGTTGCTGATGGGGAATACGCGGACGTTCTCACCTTTATTGATCTTTCCGTTGTAGGTATTCCAGAGTTCCGGGCGTTGCTTTTTGGGATCCCATTGTCCGAATTCGTCTCTTACAGAAAAGATCCTTTCTTTAGCCCGCGCTTTTTCTTCATCTCTCCTGGCGCCGCCGATGCAGGCGTCAAATCCGAATTCTTCGATGGTATCCAGGAGGGTGTAGGTTTGTAACTGGTTGCGACTGGCAAATTTCCCTTTTTGCTCGGTCAGCTTTTTTGCTTTGATGGTATCTTCCACATAACGTACGATCAGCTTTTCATCAATGTATTCAGCCAGCTGATCACGGAACCATAACGCTTCGGGGAAATTGTGACCGGTATCGATGTGTACTAACGGGAAAGGAAACCTGCCGGGGCGGAATGCCTTTAAAGCCAGGTGTACCAGCACAATAGAATCTTTTCCGCCGCTGAACAGCAAAGCGGGCTTTTCAAACTGCCCGGCTACTTCCCTGAAAATATGTATCGATTCCGACTCCAGTTCATCCAGATAATCCAGGTGATATGCGCTCATGTAATTAATTCGTTTATGATTTTAACCGGGTATATGCTCCGATATTTAATTTTTTATTTCGTGAACATGTAAACCACATTCTTTTTTGCTGGCATCTTCCCACCACCATCTTCCCGCCCGGAAATCTTCGCCGGGCCGGATGGCCCTGGTGCAGGGCGCGCAGCCTATGCTTACAAATCCTTTATCATGTAAAGGGTTATAAGGAATGTTATTTTTATCAATAAATTCTGTCACTTCTTCTGTGCTCCAGCTCAGCAGTGGATGATATTTCACCACGGCGTTCCCGCCATCCCATTCCAGCTCCCGCATATCGCCTCTGTTGGGAGAATGCTCAGCCCGGATGCCCGTGATCCATACTTTTTTGCCTTTCAAGGCACGTTGCAACGGCTCCACTTTCCTGATATGGCAACATAACTTCCGGTTTTCTACCGAATCATAAAAGCTATTAGGTCCTTTCTCTTCCGTGAAATGCTGCAATGATAACGCTTCGGGATAATAGGCTGTGATCGGGCGGCTGTATTTCTCTAATGTCCTGCTCCAGGTGGAATACGTTTCGGGAAACATGCGGCCGGTATCTAAAGTAAAAACCTGTATGTCTATACGATTATTAAATATGAAGTGTGAGATCGCCTGGTCTTCCCAGCTGAAGCTGGTGGAAAATACTACCTGCCCCGGATAGGCGGCCGCTATCTTTTTTAAATTGTCTACTATTTCAGTAGGCTTAATAAGCGTGGCAATTTTTTCTATTTCGCTCTGATGCGATTGAGTCATAATCCGTAATAGTTAAAACAGGCAAGAAACATTAGATCTGTGCAGATATGCACCTGTATTTGATAATTAACAACAACAGCAACAACAATATATCATCTTGTAGGTCATCAAAGCGTTTTAATAGTCGATAAAAGTGGTGGACAAAACTACGGTATAAATTTTAAATAGGAAAGCTTTCCTGATTTATTTTTTGAAATATTGATTTTGACATTATCTTTGCACCAGTTCTTTATTACATACTTATCAAGAAAGGCTGAGGGACTGGCCCTTTGAAGCCTTGACAACCTGTTTTACCTGCAATGGTAAACAAGGTGTCAATTCCAGTTCCGCTGAAAAGCGGAAGCAGATAAGTCAGAAGATCAGCTTTATAATTGTTTAATATTCAAAATATTATAAGCTCTTCCACTGACCTGTCGGAAGAGCTTTTTTTATGCCCTCCGGGGCAGGCTTCCGGGGTTCCCGCGTTTTTCTGTTAAGCATGTTTTAGTTATTATTTGTCTAACAACCGTTCCGCTGAAAGCGGGGCACAAAACTGTTTAACATGCCAACAAACACACAAATCATTCATGCCATTCCGGTAGATCCATTGACCGGAGCCATCAGTGTTCCCATTTACCAGACCTCCACCTATGTGCAGGAGGCGCCCGGAATCAACAAAGGTTTTGACTATTCTCGAACATCTAACCCCACCCGCCATGCGCTCGAAAACCTGGTGGCTGAACTGGAAGGAGGAAGTACGGGAGCTGCATTTGCCAGCGGACTGGCTGCTATAGACACTGTATTGAAATTGCTGAAAGCCGGTGATGAAATTATTGCAGTAGATGATATTTATGGCGGCGCTTTCCGGCTGTTTACACATGTATATGAGAAGTTCGGTATTACCATTAAATATGTAGATACTACCGATGTCATCCATATTGTAGATGCCATCAGTCCTGCCACGCGTCTCATCTGGATCGAAACGCCTACCAATCCTACCCTGAAGATCACTGATATAGCAGCCGTTGCTAAAATAGCCAGGGCCAATCATTGCTGGCTTTGCGTGGATAATACCTTCGCGTCGCCGGCATTACAGCAACCACTGCTGTTGGGGGCAGATATAGTAGTGCACAGCGCTACGAAGTACCTGGGTGGTCACAGCGACCTGATCGCCGGACTGGTAGTGACGAAAGAAAAAGAGCTGGGTGAAAAAATAAAGTTTCTGCAGAACGCCGGAGGCGGCATCCTGGGTCCTTTCGACAGTTGGCTGGTAATCAGGGGAATAGAAACCCTGAACCTCCGTGTGAAACAGCATAGTGCCAATGCCCTGGCGGTAGCAGCGTTTCTGCAGGCCCATCCATTGGTGGATAAAGTATATTATCCCGGGCTTCCCTCCCATAAGAACCACGAAGTGGCTGCCAGGCAGTCGAAAGCATTTGGCGGTGTGGTATCCTTTACGCTGAAAACCGACACGGAGGAAGCGGCGGTGAACTTTACAACCTCTACCAGGTTGTTCAAGCTGGCCGAAAGCCTGGGTGGTGTAAAAAGCCTACTTTGTCATCCGGCAGGTATGACGCATAAATCCATTCCTGCTGAAAAAAGGAGGGCGGCAGGTGTATCAGACAGTCTTATACGGTTGAGTGTAGGGCTTGAAGATGCGGAAGACCTGGTAGCCGATCTGGAAAAGGCGCTGGATAAAGTGGCCCGATCGGCACAGGTAAGTGTACCCTTCTCATAAACAAAAATTGGTAATGAACACAAAGTCTATTATTTTTATCGGATACAACAGTATGGTACCAGTAACAAACTATAACAGTTTTTCAGCAACCTGCGCCAGCAATATGGTTTGTTGCTGTATGCCCTAGGCATACTACCTTTATATACCATCCTTTGAAGGCTTTTACCTGTTAATACCGATAACAATTTTAATTACCGTAATAAAAACAAATGCCATGAGCAACTATCGTTTTGAAACATTGCAATTGCACGCCGGCCAGGAAGTAGACCCGACAACCCACTCAAGAGCCGTACCTATTTACCAGACAACATCTTATCAGTTCAATAATGCAGATCATGCAGCCAACCTGTTTGGATTAAGGGAATTCGGGAACATTTATACCCGTATTATGAACCCTACCTCCGATGTTTTTGAAAAAAGAATAGCCGCCCTGGAAGGTGGTGTGGCAGCGGTGGCCACTTCGTCCGGACAGGCAGCGCAGCTGCTGGCGATCCATAATATCCTGCAGGCAGGTGAAAACTTTGTAACCTCCTCTCACCTGTATGGCGGAACATACAACCAGTTCAAGGTAGCTTTCAAGCGCTTCGGCATTGAAGCCCGGTTTGCGGATGTAGATGATATCAGCAGCTTTGAAAAGCTGATCGACAGCAAAACAAAAGCGATCTATGTAGAGTCCGTGGGAAATCCTAAACTAAGTGTACCTGATTTTGAAAAAATTGCCGCGCTGGCAAAAAAACATGACCTGCCGCTGATCGTAGATAATACATTCGGGGCCGCCGGTTACCTGGTTCAGCCCATCAAGCTGGGTGCCAACGTAGTGGTAGAGGCTACCACCAAGTGGATAGGAGGGCATGGTACTTCTATCGGTGGTATCATTGTAGATGGAGGAAACTATAATTGGGGCAACGGCAAATTCCCGCAGTTCAGTGAGCCAAGCGAGGGGTATCACGGGCTGAATTTCTGGAAGGTTTTTGGAGAGGGAAACCCGTTGGGGCTGCCTAATATCGCATTTGCCATCCGTGCACGTGTAGAAGGGCTGCGTGACCTGGGGCCCTGCCAAAGTCCGTTCAACTCTTTCCTGAACCTGCAGGGGGTTGAAACCCTGTCCCTGAGGATGGATCGCCATCTTGCCAACACACTGGCATTGGCCAAATGGCTGGAATCGCATCCCCAGGTGGAATTCGTATGGTATCCGGGATTGGAAAGCAGTCCTTATTACGAACTGGCCAAGAAATACCTTCCCAAGGGGCCTGGCGGTGTGCTCAACTTTGGTATCAAGGGAGGAAAAGAAGCCGGCAGAAAATTCATTGACAGCCTGAAGCTGGTAAGTCACCTGGCTAATATCGGTGATGCCAAAACGCTGGCTATTCACCCTGCTTCCACCACGCATGAGCAATTGAGCGAGGAGGAGCAGAAAGCTGCGGGTGTGGAACCGAACCTGGTGCGGATCAGCGTGGGAATAGAACATATAGACGATATAAAAGAAGATTTTGAGCAGGCCTTTAAACAGGTAGCCGGCGCATAACCGGAAATAATAGGAAAGAGGTTGCAGGGTCTGCCATGAAATTTTTCATCCGTGTTTCATGGATTCCGGGATGAAAAATTTCATGTACGTTTGCGCCTCTTTTTGCTGCCTAACCATAATGCAAGCCTTAATGTCGACGCATATATTTAATCATCAGGGAGCATTTGTGCTGGAAAGCGGGGTTAGCCTGCCGGGCTTTCACCTGGCATATACCACGCTGGGACAGCTCAATGCCCGAAAGGATAATGTGGTTTGGGTATTTCATGCCCTTACTGCCAACAGCAACCCGGCTGACTGGTGGCCGGGGCTTATAGGAGAAGGGAAATTCTTCGATCCCAGCCACTATTTCATTATTTGTGTAAACATGCCGGGTAGTTGTTACGGCAGCATTGGCCCGCTGGAGATAAATCCACTGACCGGTGAACGCTGGTACCATGATTTTCCCCTGTTTACCACGCGGGATATGGTAAGAGCCTACGGTCACCTGCGGGAATCGCTTGGCATTAAAAAGATACTGATCGGGGTGGGTGGTTCTATGGGCGGACAACAGCTGCTGGAATGGGCCATAGAAGAGCCGGATGCTTTTGCGTATATCATCGGGCTGGCTACCAATGCGCAGCATTCTCCATGGGGCATTGCTTTCAATGCCTCTCAACGCATGTGTATTGAAGCCGATGCTACCTGGAATGACAAAAACCAGGAAGCGGGCATTAAAGGGATGATGGCTGCCCGCAGTTTGGCCCTGCTGAGCTACAGGAATTACAATACCTATAATCTTACGCAACCTCGTGATAAAAAGATTGCCTGGCCGGTATCGCATCCTTTTGGCGGCGAAGCGGCAGAGAGCTACCAGCGATACCAGGGAGAAAAATTAGCAAAACGGTTCAACGCTTTCAGCTACTACCGGCTGGGGCAGGCCATGGATGCGCATGACGTGGGTCGTGGAAGGGGAAGTGTAGAAAATGCCCTGGGCCGTATCACCGCCAGGGCAATGATTATTGGTATTTCCAGTGATATATTGTTTCCTCCTGTGGAGCAGGAAGTCATTGCTGCTAATGTACCGGGCGCACAATACCAGCCGATAGAATCTTTTTACGGGCATGATGGATTTTTGCTGGAGTATGAAAAGATAGAAAAGCTGCTGACGGATTTTATCCGCGAAGACAATATGCATTATTTGAAAATAGTAAATGATTAATATTATGGAAGCACAACGGCAATTGAATATAGGATTATTTGGCTTTGGCGTAGTGGGAGAGGGACTCTACAAGGTGCTGGAACAGACCCCGTCGCTCCAGGCTAATATAGTAAAGGTTTGTATCAAAGACCCATCCAAGAAAAGAAATGCACCTGCCGAACTGTTCACAATCGACAGGAATGTTTTGCTGAACGATCCGGACATTAATGTGATCGTTGAAGTGATCAATGAATCGGAGCCCGCCTTTGAGATCGTATCTACCGCATTGAAGAACGGGAAAGCGGTGGTGAGCGCGAGTAAAAAAATGATCGCAGAGCATTTGCCGGAGATCCTGGAAATGCAGCGCCGATATAATCAGCCATTCCTTTGTGAATCGGCCGCCTGCGCTTCCATACCGGTGATACGTAACCTGGAAGAATATTATGACAACGATCTGCTGCATTCCATACGGGCTATCGTGAACGGCTCTACGAACTTTATACTCACCAAAATGTTTGAAGACAAGCTGGACTTCAAACAGGCGCTGATACTGGCGCAGCAACTGGGCTTTGCCGAAGCTGACCCGGCCCTGGATGTAGAAGGTTGGGATGCCCTGAACAAATGGACCTTCCTGCTTACCCATGCCTATGGCATCGTGGAAAAACCGGAACATATCGTCTTCAACGGTATCCAGAATATCAAGCTTACCGATGCGGTGGTAGCCAGGGAGAAAAACTTTGAAATAAAGCTGGTAGCCCAGGCAAAAAAACTGCAGAACGGAAGTGTGGCCGCATTTGTATTACCACAGCTGGTAACCCACGAAGATCCGCTGGCATTTGTAAAAAATGAATTTAATGGTGTGGTGATAGAAAGCGGTTTTGCGGATAAGCAATTTTTCTATGGAAAAGGTGCGGGCAGCTTCCCTACTGCTTCTGCGGTATTGAGCGATATTTCTGCATTACGTTACCAGTACCGGTATGAATATAAGAAGCTATATTATCATACACCGCTTACGCTTACCAGTGAGTTTTATGTGCGCACTTATGTAAGCTTTGACGATTGGAAATATGTACCCCGCGATAAATTCGAATGGATTGAAGAATGGCATGCCGGCGAGCGGAAATACCTGGTGGGGGTATTACATTTCAGGCGTCTGCAGGAAGAAACCTGGTGGAAGGAGAACGGCGTATCGCTGATACTTTCTCCTGATGCGATCATCGAAGATGTAGAGATCCGCAAGCTGAAAAAGAAAAGCCTGGAACTGGCGGGGATCGTGGATTAAATGTTTTTGATTTGCCGGTAAAATAAATAATGTTGTACGTAGTCTCCGGACCAGTACTGTTCGAAACCTTGGTTAAGTAGAATCAAAGAGGTGTGGTGCTCTGTCTGGAGCTCTGCAACAATAGGACCACCTCGGGCTAGCGCAGGTCTGTAGCTACGCTTTGTGTTGTTGGCTGACCTGTGCTTTGGTTTACTCATTTACCCTTGCCACAACCCAGGCTAAGCACAAGGCATTGTCTTGCCGCCAGCCAGGTGTATCGATAGCTTAGTAATGGAAAGGCACAGGTCTGGCCAAGCACTGAGCTGAGCTACCAAACCTGCGCCAGTAAGGCTGGCGGGGATCGTGGATTAAATATTTTTGATTTGCCGGTAAAATAAATAATGTTGTACGTAATCTCCGGACTTCGTTGTTTTATGTTCTGCAGATACTCAGTTTCGGGAAGTCAATGCTGCTATTATAAAATAATTATAGCTGACGCATCCATTCGGTTATACTTTTCCGTTATCGTGACCCTGTGGTATTTTGCAGCGGGCCGTTTTTCTGTATTGCTTTAGCGCCCTGTTATTGCTGCAATTTTTCCAGTGCTTCAAAATCGATCTCCGGTGGGACTGCAGGTGCTTTGGGTAAAATAAACACGGACTGCAGCGGAGTGGATTCATTAAAGAAACCGTCATTTTTCAGGAAGAATCTTCCATTCTCTATTCCCCCTGCGTAGTCCAACCGGTACTTTTTCTGTGCAGTAGCGTCCGCAGTAAAGCGGGCTTTCCCGATAGCAAACCAGTTGCCTTCTTTGTCCCTCACCCATTGGTTCAGGTACCAGGCTTTCCGGGTAATGTTACCTGTGCCAGGTATAAAGTTTTCCAGGAAAGAATGAAACCGCGTGAGATAAGTATGGGTTTTCGGGCGACTGAAGGAAGCGATCAGCCGCCATTTATTTTCCTCCGGCGCATAAAAATAGGCCGTATAGTTCGTATAATTATTAGCAACGGGAATGCCTTGCAGCAAAAACCGGTATCGGATACCTGTCTTCCAACTATAGCGTAAGAAACTTTGTCCGCCCGAGCCTTCATTTCCAAATTCTCCGGTGTATACTCCTTCTCCTTTCCGGAGCATCAGTATCTTCTGGTCGTCTGGTATATCCCTGGGATCATCTGTCTGAAAAGGGCTCCAAACAGAAAATAGTATCCTTCTTTCACCGGGCGAATTGACCTGCATACCAAAGTATCCTTCCGCGAAGCCATTCGCCATATAATACGAGCCTGTTACGTCATTCCCTTCCGGCACTTCTATTTCACTGTAAAAATGTGTTATCTCCCTACCCGCTTCATTGATATCGTAGCTTAAATGAACGGATGGACCTCTGCGTCCCCAATAGAAATAATTATCCTCATTGTTTTTTACATAGGCTGTCTCCTCGTCAATGCAGGAGCCGCTTACAATAAAATGGGTGAGTTTTCCAAACCCGGGTCCCGTTCTGCTGATACCACTCATCTGAATAGCCACATAACCTGCCTGCCGGATATGCCATTTACCTATCATATACTCTTTTTTATTACCGGATACCTTAATCGTTTTGCCTTTGCCGGCGATGGTACATTGCAGTTTACTTTCACCTTCCGAAGCTTCTATTGCCGCTTTTACCTTCAGGCTCCCCGGCCGTGATACTTTTATATAGGTGGTAAAGACAACATTACTGTTTTGCCAGTTTTCCCAGCCGGCAGCCGTGATCTTTTCTTCCAGGCTGTCCGGTGTTACCCAGGAATTACCGCCCGCAGGAACAATGACTTCAGCGCCGGATTGACTGCTGCTATTTATTGCCAGCAACAGGTACAGGAAGAGCTGTAGCTTTTTCATGACTTGTTTTGGCAATATTACTGAATTTCCATGCTGCAAACGGGGCAGGGGTAGTTATATGTGCAGGATCATTTTACTGGAATATAACCTCTGTTGAAGCGGGATAGGTCATCCTTGTATTTCAAGCTTCTTTCTTTATCGGTATCCTGTCGATCATGATGCCTTTGGCGTACATGATCAGGCTGCAGGTGCTTTCGGAATTATTATAGTTATAGAATCCTTCGCTGACAGAAGCAAAATGAAAGTCTGTCAGGTCGATCCTTCTCACTTTTTCCTGTCCGTAGCTATCCGTTATCAGGATGAAGCCGCTGTATGTGGCTGCAGGCTCGGAGATCAGCAAAAGCAGATCCTGGCTGAAAGACTTTGGAACAACGTTTATATAATAGTCATTAGGACCGCTATAGGAGGTTTCCATGTGGCGGGCAAGGGAATAATTTGCCGAAACAAGCGGAACCGTAATACTCTTGGGGCTTTGAATGATTTCCAGCTTTAATTGGAAGCGTTGGTCTTCTCTTGACATGGATGAGCATTGTTTAATAAGTATAACGATAAAATGCCCCGTTTTATGCGATGGTAAAAAATGAAGAGAAAAGTAGCCCACGACAATTTTTGGGTTTTCCGCATCTCGTAAATGTCGTATTGGAAATTCCTTCAAACTTTGCATTCCAATCAGAGGTTATGTTTTTCCATAGAAGGATGCTCTTTATTTCAGTGTTGTTGGCCCACATGTTTGTATGCTCCATGCTGCATGCACAGGTACTGACGGCAGAAGACAGTTTATATTCAGGTTTGATTTCCAAAGAGCAGGCCACACTTATATCCGGGTACGGAGAGGCTAAATATTCACTCGATACCAGGAGGCGGGACGCTGAAGCTTCACTCAGCCGGCTCGTACTGTTCGTGGGGCACAAGTTCAACCATAAGATATCGTTGTTTACAGAATTGGAGATAGAAGATGCCCTGGTAGTGGGACAGGCCGGTGACGAATCGGGTATTGCAAAAGGAGGTATCAGTATGGAACAGGCTTTCCTGAAGTTCAACCTTACGCCTACCACTTACATCGTAGGAGGACTTTTTATTCCCAGGCTCGGCATTATCAATGAAAATCATTTGCCTACTACCTTCAATGGTGTAGACCGCCCTGTGCTGGAGGAGCTGGTCATTCCGTCTACGTGGCGGGAGATCGGCGCAGGTATATATGGTGGCATTCCGGCAGTCCCGGGATTGAACTACAGCTTTTCTGTTACCAATGGATTGAACTCCTCAAAGTTTGGTAACGGTTCGGGTATCAGGGGTGGCAGGCAGTTGGGGTCGGCGGCATCGGGTATGGGGCTTGCTGTTTCAGGGTCCCTGCTGTATTATCTCAGCAATTTCCGGTTCCAGGTATCGGGTTATATGGGTGGTTCCACGGGCGTTGAAAAACGCGTGGCAGACAGTCTTCACCTGAATTCCGGCGCCTTTGGGAATCCCGTTTTTTTAACAGAAGCAAATGCCCAGTACCACCATGCAGGTTGGTCGTTGAAGGCAATAGGTGCCCTGGTAAAAATTCCGGACGCATCCAATATTAACCTGGCATATGCTAATAATACACCCAGCACAGTATATGGCGCTTACGGCGAGGCGGCATATAACCTGCTATATACAAAGTTCGGAGATAAAAAGAGCCTGATAGTATTTGGACGGTATGAGTATATGGATCTGAATGCAAAGATCCCTGCAAACGGCATAAGAAACGACGCGAACCGGCAGCATTATATTATCGGTGGGATAACCTATAAGCCTATCCGTGGAATTGCTGTAAAAGCCGATTATGTGAGACGCATAACCGGAGAGCCCAACCCCGCATTGATCATTACGCCATTTCCCCAGGTGATCCCTTACTATACCCATAACGGGTTCGTTAACCTTGGGCTGGCCTATAACTTTTAGTAGTATGGTTACGAGAAGAAATTTTATTAAAACGGGCTGCGCACATTGCACCGCTTTGCTGGGCGTCAGCTTTATGTTGGAGGGATGCACGGCCGGTCTGCCGGTTTTTAAAACTTCTCAGAAGGACAATGTTATTTCGGTTCCGGAATCCGAATTCCGGAACGAAAAGAAGATGATCGTAGTGAGGCCGGAAGGGTTTGAGAATGATATCCTGCTGGTGCAGCAAGGAGATCATTACAATGCGCTGTACCTGAAATGTACCCACGAAGGGATCGGGTTGACGCCCACCTCTAAAAAAATAGTTTGTACCGCGCATGGCAGCTACTTCGATTTTGACGGAAATGTGCTGAAAGAGCCCGCGCTCAAACCCCTGAAGAAATTTGCAACAAAGATCTCTGATAATACAGTATTTATTTATTTAACCTAATAAGAACAGTTATATGATCAAAAAAATCAGCGCAGCATTGATGCTGTTGACAGCAGGGTTCCTGTCTTCCTGCGATAAGAATAAAGACAATGGTGGAACAGATACGGAAACGCTGAAAACGGAAATTTTACAGGATGCGGCCAATAAGGTGATCACCGCGAGCTATACGGATATGGCTTCGAAAGCAGGCGAGCTGCTGACGGCAGCTACGGCGCTGGCGGCAGAGCCGACAGATGATAAGCTTGCCAGTTGCAGGAACCTTTGGAAAAGTATCCGCGAAACCTGGGAGCGTTCCGAAGCCTGGCTTTTTGGTCCGGTGGATGTAGATAAAATTGACCCCAGGATCGATACCTGGCCGGTGGATTTTAACGAGCTGAACGACCTGCTGAAAAGCAACCAGGAACTGAATGAAGCTTATATCGATGGGCTGAACGAAGAGCACGATGCCCTGAAAGGATTTCATCCTATCGAATACCTGCTGTGGGGAAAGGACGGTAACAAAACAGCAGCCCAGTTTACTGCAAGAGAAAAGGAGTATCTGCTCGGACTAACCCAGAACCTGGAAAAGCTGGCAAAAGATGTGGAATCCAGCTGGAAGAGCGGTTATGCTGCTCTGTTAGCAACGGCGGGAGCATCCGGAAACACGGAGTTTACTTCCAAACGTGTTGCATTTGAAACCATTGTAGACGGTATGAGCGGAATATGTGACGAAGTGGCAAACGGTAAAATGAAGGATCCGTTTGAAGTGCAGGAGCCGATGCTGGAGGAAAGTCCTTTTGCCAAGAATTCCATCACCGATTTTACAAACAATATCCGTGGTATCATGGATATGTACCAGGGAAAATTCAACGAAGACGGTAAAGGACTTGAAGACCTGGTACGGACCCACAATCTGTCGCTGGATAATGAAATAAAGGAGAAGCATGGCACAGCGATCGCAGCACTACAAGCCATCAGCGTACCTTTCGGAGAAGCTATCCTGAGCCAACCTACACAGGTGCAGACTGCCATGACCAAAATAAATGACCTGGCAACAACGCTTGATGAAAAGCTCAAGCCATTTGTACAGCAATATGGGCAATAATATTTCAACCACCGGGTATACGTGCGTATACCCGGTTTAATCTTTTCCCCTCTTCCAACTACCATGAGCATTTCGGGGCCATACCGGTTTGTTTTTCTTCTTTGCATAGGAATTACGGTCTGGCTATACGCTTGCACCAAGTTTGACAATTCCTATTCCAATCCCGATGAGGAATGGCTGAGCGGCGGACAACAGACGGTTTTCGATCAGAGCAGCAAGGCTTTTGGACATATGTTCCCTGTCATGCCGGATCACCTGGAGCGGGTACACGAAATAGGCGATGTGCATTTTAGCGCAACATTTGTTTCCGCACCTGCACCCATAAATGGGGGATTAGGACCTGTTTTTGTGAATACTGGCTGTGCTTCCTGCCATATCGGCGACGGGAGAGGCAAAGTACCCGGCAGCGGTGATAATACAGTTCAGATGCTGTTCCGGTTGAGCATCCCGGGAACAGATGCGCATGGTGGACCGAATCCCGTTCCCGGATTTGGCGACCAACTGCAAAACAGGTCAAATCTTGGTGTGGTAAAAGAGGGAGATGTAACGATTGCATATACCGAGCAGGAATTTTTTTTTGATGACGGTCAACCTTATTACCTGAGGGTGCCTGAGTATAAGATAATTAATGCTTATGCGCCTCTGCCATCCAATACAATGCTTTCGCCCCGGGTAGCTTCGCCGGTATTCGGACTGGGATTGCTGGAGGGTATCAGTGAAGCGGATGTATTATCCCGCGCCGATGAAAATGATGTGAATGGAGATGGCATCAGTGGCAGACCCAATTATGTATGGGATCATGTAAATCAAAAAAAAGAGCTGGGCCGTTTTGGCTGGAAAGCCAACCAGCCGACACTGTTACAGCAAACGGCAATTGCCTATCACCAGGATATTGGAATCACCACATCTGTTTTTCCCAAAGAAAACAGTTGGGGGCAGCCGCAGACAGATCACCTGGAGGATGATCCGGAAATAACGGATAGCATCCTGCATAATGTAGTATTTTATGTAAAGACCCTGGCTGTGCCGGGACGAAGAAATGCCACCGATGAAGCCGTAAAAAAGGGAAAACAATTATTCCTGGATGCTGGCTGTTCGAAATGTCATATACCTGATGTCAGGACAGCTGTTAATGTAGCCTTTCCATCTGTCAGCAACCAGCTTATTCATCCCTATACTGATTTGCTGCTGCACGATATGGGAGAGGATCTTGCCGATCATCGTCCTGACAACCTTGCGACCAGTAATGAATGGCGGACTGCCCCCTTGTGGGGAATCGGTCTTACGCAGAGAGTGAATGGCCATACCAACTTCCTGCACGATGGGCGGGCAAGGAATTTTATGGAGGCAATCATGTGGCATGGGGGGGAAGCACTTTCTGCGAAGAACAAAGTGAAGGCAATGACACTGGAAGAGAGGAACGCCTTAATCAAATTTCTCGAATCCCTTTAAGGTATCATGCTGTTGTATCAGCATTTTTAATATTCTGCTTTTTAAGAGGGAGAAAAATAACATAGACTTCATTTCCCGGCAGATACGCAACGGATCTTCCTCTTATGTTAAGGGACATATACTTTATGCTGTGCTGAAGTTTTCAGAGAACTGATAATGAACAGGTATCAAAATTATTTTTTCGGTCAGTAGAGACACTAACCGTAGCGCGGGCTGTGGTTTGTGGAGACAACCACGGCTATTGATGACATTTTAATAAAATTGATAACAGATCATTATGAATACCAAAGTGAGCCCGGAAAATCAGAATATTTGCATATGATTTTTTTGTGTATATGATTCGGATGGTTAGCATAGTAAAAGTAAACGGGAACGTGGAGAAGGTCAGACTGGCAGATGCGAAGATTGAGCTGAAAAGCATCAAGCCATTGGTAAACAGAAAATACCCTTGTCTCTATCGATAAAGCACAGGAGCAGCTGGTGACAGTAAAGACCAACTTGCTGACAGCCGGGATGCAGCTATACCGGTCGCTTGGTGGCGGCTGGCAGTAACAGGATGATATGACCGGAACTGCTTCCCTTGCTGCAGAAAATGGATTTATCGCAGGGTATAGTACCTTTGTACTTAAATCTGTTATGTAATGGCGTTTAAAAATCAGCAGGAATTTATTGAGGCTTTGGAAAAAGCGGGAGAACTGGTCAGGATAAAAGCATATGTGGATCCGAAACTGGAGATAGCGGAAATAACCGACAGGGTCAGTAAAAGCGGTAATGGCGGTAAAGCTTTGTTGTTTGAAAATACCGGCTATGCCTTCCCGGTATTGATGAATGCTTATGGAAGTGAGAAAAGGATGTGCATGGCTCTCGGCGTGGAGAAGCTGGATGATATTGCCAGGCAGATCGAAGACCTGTTCAAGCTGCTGACCAAGCCCAAAGAAAGCATACTGGATAAGCTGAATATGTTGCCCAGGCTGGGGCAGTTTGCCTCCTGGATGCCGAAAGTAAAAAGTGGGCGTGGTGCCTGCCAGGAGGTAATCATTACAGAAAATCCGGATCTGGGTAAGCTTCCCGTGATCACCTGCTGGCCAAAAGACGGAGGTCCGTTTATTACCCTGCCGATCATTCATACAAAAGACCTGTTGACCGGTATACGAAACGTAGGGATGTACCGTATGCAGGTGTTTACGCCTACTATGACAGGTATGCACTGGCATAAGCACAAAGTATCCGCAAAACATTTTGCTGAATATAAGAAGCAGAAAAAGCGTATGCCCGTTGCCGTGGCATTGGGTGGAGACCCGGTATATGCTTATTCTGCCACCGCGCCACTCCCGGAAAATGTAGACGAATACATGCTGGCTGGCTTTTTGCGGAAAAAGAAGGTAGAGCTGGTAAAATGTATCACCCAGCCGGAACTGGAAGTGCCGGCTGATGCAGATTTTGTAATAGAAGGATATGTAGATCCCGAGGAGGAACTGGTTTGGGAGGGTCCTTTTGGAGATCATACGGGCTATTATTCCCTGCCGGACTGGTATCCCAGATTTCACGTTACGGCCATTACCCATAAAAAAAGCCCCGTGTATCCGGCTACTATTGTGGGTATTCCGCCACAGGAAGATGCATGGCTGGGAAAAGCCACCGAAAGGATATTCCTCGCTCCGATAAAAATGGCGCTGGTCCCCGAGATCATGGACATGGAAATGCCGGTGGAAGGCGTGTTTCACAATCTGGTGATCTCCAGGATCAAAAAAGATTATGCCGGGCAGGGGCAAAAAGTAATGAATGCCATGTGGGGTGCCGGACAGATGATGTTTAATAAAATACTGGTGATAGCAGATGAACTGACCGATATTACTGACTACCCGTCCCTGGCGCAAACCGTATTTCGGAATCTTAACGTGGCTACTGATGTGTCGCTTACAACAGGGCCAATGGATGTGCTGGACCATAGTTGCAGCAAGATGGGATTTGGCGGTAAGATGTGCATAGACGGTACCCGGAAATTTGATGAAGAAACAGATGATCGTTACGCAGGGTTGCAGACCGGCGTAACGGTTTCAAAAACAGATTTTGTCCATTTCTTTCCTGAAGTGGTAGATATAAATGTATTGTCTGTTTCGTATCATATTCCCTGCCTGATGATATCCGTGAAAAAAAACAGGAAGCGGCACATTGAAGAATTGCACCGTCATATATGTGATACGATACCCGGCATAGAAAGTATAAAGATGATCCTGTATGTGGAACATAGCGTAGATCCACATAAGCTGTCTGTAGCATTGTGGCGTTTTTGTAATAACCTGGATCCTAAAAGAGATTCAATATTGGTTGAGCGGGTATCGGCACATCAGCCCGGTAAGATATTTGCCTGCCTGGGATTGGACGGCACCCGCAAAACAAAGGAATTCGATGATTTTCATCGCGACTGGCCCAACATAGTGGTATCTGATGATGTTACTATTGAATCGGTTGATAAGAAGTGGTCTGAGCTGAACCTGGGTGCATTTATTCCTTCTCCCTCGTTGCAATACAAGGGTCAGATGTATGGGGAGGAAGCTGTGGTAGAATAAATAAGCAAAATTCCTTATGGTAACTTTTACCGCTACGATACAAAAGTTTGCTGAAAAAGGAGAAAAGACCGGTTGGTCTTATATCGGCATTCCGGTGGAGGTAGCGCAAAAGATAAAACCCGGCACCAAAAAATCTTTTCGGGTAAAAGTCCGGCTGGATAATTATGTCATAGAAGGGATAAGCCTGGTACCTATGGGAGGGGGTGCTTTTATTCTTGCAGTTAACGCTGTTATGCGGAAGGCACTCAGGAAAAATGCCGGCGCTGCTGTCAGGGTACAGTTGCAGTATGATGAAAAGGAATATGAGGTGTTACCGGAATTGATAGAATGCCTTAAGGATGAGCCTGCAGCGTTTGATTTCTTTAACAGTCTTCCCCGCAGCCATCAGCATTATTTTTCCAGGTGGATAGAAGGTGCCAAAACGGAAGCAACCAGGTCTAAAAGAATTGTTATGACCGTGGAAGCTACCGCAAAGAAATGGGGTTATGGAGAAATGATAAGGGCATCGAAAGCTGCTAAGGAATAGGGGAGCTGTTTGCCTGACGGGCTTGTAAAGGCAGTACTTTCTTGATCACTGCGAGTATCTGATTGGGGGTCTCAATCATTGAGTCGTGACATGCAAGGGCTTTCATTGATAAATTCAATCTGTATCTAACGGCGCGTGGAACACGCGCCGGGGCGATCGGGTTCGCAAATGCGGTGCTTTTTTTTTCACCAAGGGAAAGTCTTTTTACTTCTTTTTAAATGTTCGCACCTGATATTTGCAGATAGAATAATTTGAACATATGCCAGATAAGCCCTCTTTATATACCGTGCTTTCTCCCGCATTGCTGGACCTGTATGAGATTGATAATGCAATTGTTGTGATCATAGACGTATTACGCGCTACTTCTACTATTGCTACAGCGCTTTATAACGGAGCGGAGAGTGTATTGCCAGTGGATACCGTAGAAAAATGCATTACCCTGGGAAAGCTGAAGGGGGCAATCACTGCCGGTGAAAGAGAAGGTAAGGTAATTGAAGGATTACAACACGGTAATTCTCCGCTGGAATATGACCGTGAATTTATTCAAAACAAAAATCTGGTGCTGACCACCACCAATGGAACGAAACTACTGTATATGGCGCTGGAAAAAGGCGCAACAAATATCATTACCGGCGCATTTGCCAATCAATCGGCGGTAATTGACTATCTTCTCAGCCAGCGCAGGAACGTGATATTGGCCTGTGGCGCGTGGAAAGACAGGATCAATATTGAAGACACCTTGTTTGCCGGCGCCGTCGTGGATAAGGTAAAAGATCATTTTCATATCAACTGTGATTCATCTTCCATAGCGCAGTCTGTTTACGCGGAAGCAAAGGAAGACCTGTTCTCCTATGTAAAGCGTAAGCATGCCTCTCATTACCTGCGGCTGAGCGGCTATGGGCTGGAGAAGGATATAGCATACTGCCTTACACCCGATACCGCTAATGTATTACCCGTTTTTTCCGATGGCAGACTAACTGCGGGTGACCATTGATGTTTATTCACTTGTGAAAGCATAAAACCCTGCTTTTATTCTTTGCCGGATAAAAATAATTAGGGAACTTAGTCTGCCAAAATACTCAACTAACAAATCATTGCAATATGAATACTCGTCGTAATTTCCTGTATAAGGTTTCTATGGGGCTGGGCGCCCTGGCCGTTAACCCCCTGTCTTCAGATGCAGCAGCATATCCTTATGCCCCTGCAAAAAACACGCTGCGTGTAGCGTTGATGGGATTGGGCGGATATGCCAATATTGTAGCAAAAGCAATGAAGGAATGCCGGCTGGCAACACTAACGGGTATCATTACCGGCACCCCCTCAAAAATAGAGCAGTGGCAGAAAAACTATAATATTCCGAACAGGAATATTTACAACTATGATAATGTACAAGACATTGCAAACAATGATGAAATAGACCTGGTGTATATAACAACACCCAATTCGCTTCATTACAAGCATGTGCTGCAAATAGCCGCTACAGGGAAGCATGTCATCTGTGAGAAGCCGGTGGCAGATAATGCACAGCAGGCCAGGGAAATGATAGCGGCCTGCAAAAAAGCCGGTGTGAAATTTTATATAGGTTATCGCTTACATTTTGAGCCGCATACGCGGGAAATCATCAGGATGCGGGAAGCCGGGGAGTTCGGCAAGATCAAATACGTGGATAATTTTATGGGATTCCGTATCGGCGATCCTACCCAATGGCGGCTGAAACATGCATTGGCAGGTGGCGGGGCCATCATGGATGTAGGCGTATATTCATTGAACGGCGCCCGTTATGCAACGGGAGAAGAGCCGGTGTGGGTAACTGCGCAGGAAGTGAAAACAGATCCCGTAAAATTTGCAGACGTAGATGAAACGGTATTATTCCAGTTAGGCTTTCCCAGTGGAGCCATTGCCAATTGCGGATGTTCCTACAACTTTAATTATGCTGAGCGTTTATTTCTTTCAGGTGAAAAAGGTTTTGCAGAGCTTCGTCCTGCATTTGGTTATGGCCCTATTAAGGGTACTACCCACCTGGGGCCATTGGATCAGCCGGTACATACCCACCAGGCGCTGCAGATGGATGGCATTGCTGATTGCATCTTAAATAATAAGCCTGATCCGAATGTATCGGGTGAGGAAGGGTTGAAGGATATGATCGTTATTGACGCCATATATGAGTCACTCCGGAAGGGTGGTGCAAAGATCCTGATCAATCAGTAGCATCCCCTAAAGTTCCGGGTCTTTTTAGATCGTGAATTGAGGAATGACAAAGGCTGACAGTAGGGTTACCCGGTTGACCTAAAATTCCTATGCTGCTGTCGGAAGTTTGAAAACTTCGGATATTTTATGTTCTTGACCGCCTCCGGCGGTAGGAAAAGATGCCGTTATTGTTGTTCGTGCGAAGAAATGTGAGTAGCGTCACCTGCAACACGAATGGGGAAAGGTAGAAAACCTTTATTCATCTGCCACAGAATTGTCTGTACCATGCACGCCGAACTGCTGACGCAGGTTGCAGCCGGGCGCCATACACAGTCAGGCTTATACCTTTTAACGATCCTTAGCTGGTAAATTTATATCCAACGCCCCTGATGGAATGAAAATAACGCGGGCTGCGGCTGTCTTCCTCAAAATATTTCCGGAAGCTGAGGATGAAATTATCTACCGTGCGGGTGGTGGGATATACGTTGTAACCCCATACCGATTGTAGTATCTTTTCGCGGGGTACGACATCGTTCCTGTTTTCAAGCAGGAGTTTCAGCAGCATTATTTCTTTCTTGCTGAGCTCAATGGTCTCACCACGGAAGTTTACAGCAGACTGTGCCTTGAAGTCAACTTTGTTTTTACCGAACTGATAATAATCGTCAATTGTTTCTTTTTCCTGCAGCTTTTTGTTTTTGCTGATCAGCTTTTTAACCCTCAGCAACAGCTCTTCAAGATTAAAGGGCTTTGTAAGGTAGTCATCCGCTCCTTTTTTTAACCCCAGCACTTTCTCAGCGCTGCTGCTTTTGGCGCTCAGCATCAGGATGGGCACGTCGTTGTTACCCAGCCGTACGTTTTCTGCCACGCCGATCCCGTCAATGCCCGGTATCATAATGTCGAGCACGATCAGGTCAAAATATTCTTCAGCTATCTTTTTGAGCGCCTCTGTACCATCCGAGGCACAGCTTACTTCATAGCCTTCCAGTTCAAGATTCAGCTTCAGCGCTTCCTGGAGGTTTTCTTCGTCTTCTACCAACAATATATATCCCTGAGCATTTGTATTCATAGTTTCCGTTTGCTAGTTTGCAGCAAGTGTACATACAAAAATACATCCCGAAGGGATATTATGGGTCACCTTAATGTTTCCTTTATGATCTGCGAATATTTTGCGGGTAAGAAAAAGCCCTAAACCGGTACCTTTTGTCTTTCTTGTGCTCTCGCTGCCGCTACGGTAGAACTTCTCAAAGATCCTTGATTTCTCGCTTTCTTTAATACCTTCTCCTTCATCTATTATTTCGATCTGCGCTTTGTTGCCCTGCCGGCTCAAAACAATTGTCACAGTTTTGTCTTTTGTTGAGTATTTGATGGCATTGTCAATTAAATTATTAATTGCCAGCAGCAGCAGCAGCCTGTCACCATTTACAAAAATGCCTGTTTCAATCTGGTGTTTCAGCGTTCTTTCTGGGAAACGTTCTTCAAAATTTGATGTGCTTTCAAAAACAAGATCACTCAGGTTGAATGATTCCTTGGAGCTGAGGTATTGCCCGGCATCCAGTTGTGACGCTACCAGTATATTATCGCAGAGGGTATTCAGCCTGTTGGCCTCCTGCAGTGTATTATTGATCAGTCTTTCTTTTTGATGATCTTCCAGCTTTCGCTTTATCAACGTTTCCAGGTTCAGCTTTGTGACCGCGATCGGGGTTTTAAGCTCATGTGTAACCGCCATCATAAAATTCTGTTGCTGGTTGGTCAGGCGGATCTGGCGGCGGGTGGCCCTGTACACAAAAACGGCGCCGACCAGGATCAGCAGCGTAAAGGTTGCGCCCTCACCTATGTATTGCGCTACTTTTATATCCTCCTGTTTCCGGATGGCCTCCACTTGGGTGATATAATCCGGCTCGTCTTTTTTTAACTGTAAGATCTTATATTCCGCCATCTGGCTATTTTGGCGGAGAAGGGAAAACAGCCAAAATAGCAGGGCTGTTAATATATAAGTGAGCAGAAACCAGTAAACAATGGTGATAACGGTAAATCTTTTTCTTTTATAAAGGTTCGCCATTACTGTGTTACTTTTTCAACCCGTACCCCGGCATTGATGACCTGCGGCAGCGGATTTTCCCGCATGATCTGCTCCAGTACGAAATTGCATTCCCCTGAACGTGTAAAACGAAACGGCTGAGGCGAAACCAGGTGTCGTATTTCGTAGATATCATCCATACCGGTTCCGAGCCATTTGGCCTTTTGGTTATCTGCCAGCGGAATGTCTATTTTCTGCTGCCTGGTAGTATCGCCCGGCAATGTATAGTGAAGGTTCAGCCAGATATTGCTGTACGCATAGGCATAGGTATGCCGCAAAGTAACATAGATATTATAAAGAGAGGTAGTGTCGGTAACCGAAAAGCTAAAGGATGGTTTAAAGCTGTATTGCCATTTACTTTCCGGGACAGCTACATTTTTTTCGTAGATATCTACGGTATTACATCCTGAAAACGGTAAGCCCAGTAATAAGGTGAATACAAAAAAGAAACGGGTAGTTTTCAATGATTCAAATTTTATAAAGCGTTTAAAATTTGTTCTTTTGCTTTTTCAAGTTCATCCTTCATCATCACTACGCATTTCTGAATTTCTGAATCGTAAGATTTAGCTCCTGTGGTATTGATCTCTCTTCCTATTTCCTGCAGCAGGAAAGAAAGCTTTTTTCCTTTTGCTTCGTCCCCGTCTTTCAGCAATGTTTTAAAATAATCACAATGATTCCTTAAACGAACCTGCTCCTCGCTGATGTCGATTTTTTCTATGTAGTAGATGATCTCCTGCTCCAGCCGGTTGCTATCGAAATTATCCTTTCCAACATTGTCTTCCAGCAGCTTGGTAAGTCCGTCCTTAATTTTCTGCCTGCGCCTGGGTTCCAGTTCTATTACCTGCTTTTGCAGGGCTTCAATATTCTCTATACGCAACAGCAGGTCTTTTTCCAGGGCAGCGCCTTCATTCAGGCGGTGATGGTTGATATTTTCCAGTGCGGTGGCCAATATACCCTTGAAAGCGTTCCATTCTTCATCGCTTATCACTTCTGTGGAGGGAACCACTACCTCCGGCAGCTTCAGTAACGAGCTAAGTATAGAGCCCGTGTCCAGCTTCAGGCTTTCTGCCAGCTCGGCCAGGGGCTGGTAGTAGGATTTTGCCAGCTCTGTATTGATAACAACCGGTTTTGCCGCGCCGTTTTGCTTTAAGGTAATGTTGCAGTCAATGCTTCCACGGATCAGTTTTTCGGAGATCATACCCCTGATCTCAAACTCGTATGGCCTCAGTATGTTGGGCAGTTTCAGCAGTATCTCAAACTGTTTTCCGTTTAAGGATTTGATCTCTACCAGGAATGTCTTTTTTCCCAATGCCTGTTCGTATCGACCAAAGCCTGTCATTGATTTCAACATAAAAATTATGGTTTATGTGGCAAGGTAGTTTATTTTCTGCAAGTGATGATATAACGGACCGGGACCGTTTTAATTTTACAGGTGCATAAAACGGGTTTACAACGGGGGTATTCCTGGGCGCCGGCCGAAGCGCCGGAAGCCTTTGGTGGTGGTGATCAAAGTATTCTCTATCTTTATTGACACATTGTTCCAGGAAACCTTATGCTATGCTTGCTGACCGTTTTAAAGAATACTTTAATTTTTCCCGGAAGGAGCGTACCGGGATCATATCCCTGCTGCTTCTGATCCTCATTCTTTGGTTTCTTCCCGCTGCTTTTGAAGGAGAGGAGCTGGATATCCGCAAGCTGGAAATACTGGAAGGCGATGTTGCCGGGTTCATACAAAACGCTGATGCCGTGTTACCACCGGCAGAAACAGCGGATGATCCACCGGAACAGGAAGTGGTATACCGGCTATTCGAATTTGATCCCAACACCCTTGAGCGGGAAGGATGGTTACAATTGGGGTTGTCCGCACAAACAATAACCACCATCGAAAACTATACATCCCGCGGTGGAAAATTTTACAAGCCGGAAGATTTTAAGAAAATATTTGGACTCAAAAAGGAGGAATATGATAGATTGTATCCTTACATCCGTATCCGGAAAAACGCAAAACCTGCAAAGCAGGTGGAAGCGAAGCAACATGCCGTACAGCAACCGGCAACCATAGAGATCAATACCGCCGATGCTGCTGATCTCATAAAATTAAAAGGGATTGGCACGGTGTTGTCAAAGCGGATCGTAGCTTACCGGCAGAAGCTGGGAGGTTTCTATACCGTCGGACAATTGAATGAAGTATACGGATTGCCTGACAGTACCTTTCAACATATCCGGGGGCAGTTAAGCTGCGACCTGTCGGGTATTGTGAAGATGAATATCAATACCGCTCATAAGGATAGCCTAAAAGCACATCCTTATGTAAAATATAGATTGGCCGATGCCGTTATAGCGTATAGGGAACAACACGGGTCATTTAAGGCGTTAGAAGAACTGAAGCAGGTGCATATGGTCACCGATGAGATCTTCGAAAAAATAAAGCCCTATCTGACCGTGGAATGATTGCTCATTAAACCAATTTGAAGATGAATTTTGAACAGGATGAATTGACACTTCAGGTAGCGCAAACCGCCAGGGATTTTGCAGCACAGCATATTAAGCCTTATGTAATGGAGTGGGACGAAAATCAGGTTTTCCCGGTACCTGTATTCAAGGAGATGGGCAAGCTGGGATTGATGGGCATCCTGGTACCGGAAGAATATGGAGGCGCCGGGCTGGGTTATCTGGAATATGTTGCCGTGATAAAAGAAATTGCCGGCGTTTGCGGTGCTATAGGGCTCAGCCTGGCAGCGCATAATTCGCTTTGTACCGGGCATATTCTCCTTTTCGGCTCAAAGCAGCAGAAGGAGAAATACCTTCCGAAGCTTGCCACTGCAGAATGGATAGGAGCCTGGGGGCTGACAGAGCCGGGTACGGGAAGCGATGCGGGCAATATACAAACCACCGCCGTGAAAGACGGAGCTGATTGGGTTTTGAATGGTACGAAATGCTGGATCACCCATGGTAAGTCCGGAGACGTAGCCGTGGTGATCGCCCGGACAGGAGAACCCAGGGCGAAAAACAATGCAACCGCATTTATTGTCGAGCGGGGAACGCCGGGTTTCAATGCCGGTAAAAAAGAGAACAAGCTGGGGATGCGGGCCAGTGAAACGACTGAAATGATCTTTGACAACTGCCGTATTCCCGATGCTAACAGGTTGGGAGAAGTGGGGGCCGGGTTTAAGCAATCGCTGAAAGTGCTGGATGGGGGGCGGATATCCATAGCAGCGTTGGGGCTGGGCATAGCATATGGTGCTTATACGGCTGCGTTGCAATACGCCAAAGAACGAGAACAGTTTGGCAAGCCGATCGCAAGCTTCCAGGCGATCTCGTTTAAGCTGGCCGATATGGCAACAGAAATTGAGGCGGCGGAGCTGCTGATATGGCAGGCGGCAGATAAAAAGAACAGGGGACTGCAGATGACAAAAGAAGCGGCGATGGCTAAGTATTATGCCAGTGAGGTTGCGGTAAAAGTATCCACCGATGCCGTTCAGGTATTCGGTGGGTATGGTTATACCAAAGACTTTCCCGTGGAAAAATATTACCGCGACAGCAAATTATGCACCATAGGAGAAGGTACCAGTGAAATACAGAAGATCGTGATCGCCCGCGAAGTGCTGCAATAGAGATCATATTTTCACGCGGTTGATCAGCTTGCTGAAATTGGTGGGATCGATACCCAGGTAGTTTGCCAGGTATTTATGCGGCACCAGCTGCAGTATGTGGGGGCTCCTTTGCAACAGCTTTCTGAACTTTTCTTCAGAAGAAAAACATTGTAATTCTACGAGTCTTTCCAGCAAGCCGCCCATGGCGCCGGTGATGCCTTTCCTAACCAGGAATTCGACATCGGGGCAGGATTTCATTAACCCGTCAAGCGTTTCCCAGGGCATTTTCAAAAAAGAAGATGGCGTAAGCGCCTCGTAATAGTAGCGGGACGGGTGCTGTTGCAGCAGGGAATCCAGTACGCCGCCAAACGAAGGCGCATAAGTGAAAACGAGGGTAGCTTCCTTGTCATCATCATAATATACCACCCGTTGCACGCCTGATAATACTACATACAGGTATCTCTCCGTTTCGCCGGCAGCGGTAATTACTTCTTTTCGTTTTGCGGCAAAAGAAAGCCATCCCTGCGAAAATTTATTCCAGCCGGCGTCGGTCAACGGATGGACCTGGTGTACCAGTTCCCTTATTTGTGTTAATCCCTCCTGCATGGTATATCCCGGTTATTTGTCAGTTGAAAGGATCTCATCAATTCTTTCTGCAACATCCTGCAGGTGGTACTTCGTCATAGTATCCATTGTGGCAGGGGTGGCGGCTTTTATGTCTGCTTTCAGCAGGCGGAGGTTTGCCTTCAGAATGGAGATGATATCGCTCCTTCGTGTATCCAGCATCGCTGCCGGGGCGCCTATGCGCAGCATAATGCTGATGCCGGAAGCGGGAGGAGGTTTTACGATCATCCGCATCCGCTCCAGGTAAGATTTTTGCAGGTTCCTCCTGTAGATATCAATAGGTTTCCCGGTAGCCAGCTCTGTCCATATAGCCTGCCGCAGGTCGTCCATCAGCTCTGTTGCTTTATAGGCGCCATTTCCTTTTTCCGCTTCCATGGTGAGCAGCTTGCTTAACGTGTTTGTGCTGATGACCCTGTTTAAGACAGCTTCCTGCCGGGCGCTCACCACCGACAAGCCTGTATTGCCCGTAAGTCCCGATATCTCGTTATTAAGCAGCCACGTGGGGGTATTAAAGATCTCCTTTCTAAGGAATGCCATGGCTTCTTTTTGTATTTTTCGCGGAACATGCTCATACACGCTGCCTTCCTGTTCTACTGTTTTAGGTGTTTCGTATATGCCTCCTATATTTTTTACAACATGCCCCAGGTATCGTCCAAATTGAGAAGTTATTTCCAGGTACATGGAAGAAAGGTTTTCATAGTCCTCGTCTTTTTTGGAGGTCCACCCTACCAGGTGGGGGATAATACGCTGCAAATTTTTTATACCATATACTCCTGCCTTCATGGCGTTGTCGCCAAGGTCCTCATTTTGTGAACGAGGGTCATCAGGGTTGGTTTCGGTTCCAAACCAGTAACGCCTGTCCTTTAGCTTTTCAATGGTCAGCTTATTCAGCGTGGCTATTTCTTCCTCAGGTGTTTTTGCTTCCGGAAACCAACGGTATCCCCACTCGATCGCCCAGGTATCGTAGACGCCTATGCGGGGCATTAACAATTCACGGGGGATCTTATCCTCCGGCTGGGCGACATAATTAAAGCGGGCATAATCCATAATGGAGGGGGTATGCCCATTCTTTTCCAGCCAGGTTTTGTTTCTGAGGCTGTCTACCGGCACAGCCGAGCTTGACCCGAAGTTGTGACGCAACCCGAGCGTATGCCCTACTTCATGTGCCGCAACAAAGCGGATCAGCCTCCCCATTAAGGCCTCATCAAAATCCATCTTTCTTGCGGCGGTGTCATTGGGAGCTGCCTGTATAAAGTACCAGTTGCGCAACAGCAGCATTACATTGTGGTACCAGTTAATATGGCTTTCCATAATCTCTCCAGTGCGCGGGTCGGCTACACTCGGACCACTGGCATTCGGGATGG